>JAQTUX010000001.1:928022-1261957 GCA_028707125.1 Candidatus Omnitrophota bacterium | reverse complement strand
CGATGTCGGCTCATCCTATCCTGGGGCTGTATAAGGTCCCAAGGGTCCGGCTGTTCGCCGGTTAAAAGGGTACGCGAGCTGGGTTCAGAACGTCGTGAGACAGTTCGGTCTCTATCTGATGTGGGCGCGAGGATACTTGCAGAGGGGTTTTCTCTAGTACGAGAGGACCGAGAAAAGCGGACCTCTGGTGTTCCAGTTGTCCTGCCAAGGGCAGAAGCTGGGTAGCTATGTCCGTAAGTGATAAGCGCTGAAGGCATATAAGCGCCAAGCATGCCTCAAGAATAAGTATCCCTGGGGGAGCAATCCCCCTGAAGGCAGGTCGTAGACTACGACCTTGATAGGCGCAAAGTGTAAGACCCGTAAGGGTTTCAGCTAATGCGTACTAATCAGCCAATCGGCTTGACTTTCTTAATATCGGTTAAGCTCGGTTATAGAGTAGTTTGCTCTACGTCTGGTAATATAAAATTGTCATTGTATTTTGCTGGCGACATTGCCGAAGGGGAAACACCCGTTCCCATTCCGAACACGGCAGTTAAGCCCTTCAGGGCCGATGGTACTATACTAATACTGGTACGGGAGAGTAGGTCGTTGCCGGCTTAAAATCAGACCCGCTATTCTTAATTGGATAGCGGGTCTTTTTTGCTTTGACATGGCTTTTTTTGTGCGTTATAATCATCTCTCTAACCAGCACATAAGACCATAAATTATATAAAGGTAAAGGGGGGAACATATGACTCACGATAAAAAGATTCCGGCAAAAGGCGCTGACGCGTCCGACCGCCAGAAGGCGCTGGAGCTGGCGCTGGCGCAGATCGAAAAGCAGTTCGGCAAAGGCTCTATAATGAAGCTGGGCTCGGACGTTAAGGTGTGCGTGGACTCCATTCCTACCGGCGCGTTGTCTTTAGATGTCGCGTTAGGCGTGGGAGGCGTGCCCAGAGGCAGGGTCATTGAGATATTCGGCCCTGAGTCGTCGGGTAAGACGACTTTGACCCTGAGCATCATACATCAGGCGCAGCAAAAGGGAGGGGTCGCCGCGTTTATCGACGCGGAGCACGCCTTTGATTCCATCTATGCTGAGAAGATCGGAGTGAACCTGAAGGATATGCTCATTTCGCAGCCGGATACGGGAGAACAGGCGCTGGAGATCGCCGAGACGCTGGTGCGCTCCAACGCGGTTGATGTGATCGTGATCGATTCGGTTGCCGCGCTCACCCCACGCGTAGAGCTTGAAGGAGAGATGGGCCAGTCCCATGTCGGCTTGCAGGCGCGGCTTATGTCTCAGGCGTTAAGGAAACTGGTGGCCGCGATAAGCAAATCAAAGACCTGCGTCATATTCATCAACCAGATCCGCGAGAAGATAGGTATCATGTTCGGCAACCCGGAGACGACACCCGGCGGCAGGGCGCTTAAATTCTATGCCTCTGTGAGGATCGACCTGAGGAGAAAAGAGGTAATAAAAGAGGGAGAAAGGATAACGGGCAACCGGGTGAAGGCGCGCGTGGTCAAAAATAAGGTCGCCCCGCCTTTTCGCGAGGCGGAATTTGAGATCATGTATGATTCCGGCATATCAAAGATATCCAGCGTCATTGACAGCGCGGAGGCGGCCGGGTTAGTGCAGAAGTCAGGCGCCTGGTATAATTATGGGCAGTCCAAGCTTGGGCAGGGAAAAGAAGGCGCCAAACAATTCCTGGCGGAAAATCCAAAGATCATGCAGGAGATAGAGAAAAAGGTCAGGGAGGCGATAAAGATATAGCAGGGGGTATAAGATGCAGAAGAGAAACAGGTATTTTCTTGTCTTTGGTATAGCGATAGGCATGGTGGTCGGCATAGTCATTTCCACCCGTTTGCGTTTGAGCGCTGTAAGCGACGCCCAGACCGCGGGCGCGGGAGCGTTCAGCACGGACATAAACAGCATGGAAACCGCCATAGAGAAGGTGGCGGCAGAGGTTGGCCCGGCCGTGGTTTCCATAGGCACCGAGCAGACGGAAAAGATAGGGGGGCGCGGTTATTATTTCGGCTCTCCTTTTGAAGGGGATGATTCATTCAACAAGTTTTTTGAAGATTTCTTCGGGCAGATGCCTGAGCGGGAATTTAAGAAGCAGGGATTGGGTTCGGGTGTGATCATTGACGCCGAAGGTTATGTGCTTACGAACGAACACGTCGTCGCGGACGCGGACAAAATAACCGTGACCCTTTCCGACGGCAGGGAGTTTAAGGGCGAGGTCAAGGGCACAGACCCCAGGTCCGACCTCGCGGTGATAAAGATCAACGCCTCAAACCTGCCTTTCGCGGAACTGGGAGATTCAGATGAGGTCAGGATAGGCCAGTGGGCGGTAGCCATAGGCAATCCTTACGGTTACGCCCTTCACAGCCCGGAGCCGACAGTGACCGTGGGAGTGATCAGCGCCTTGCACCGTTCGCTTCCGCGCACAGGCAGGCGCGACAGAGATTATAATGACCTGATCCAGACCGACGCGGCGATCAACCCGGGTAATTCCGGAGGGCCGCTGGTAAACCTGAAAGGGGAGATCATCGGCATAAATGTGGCGATATTCTCGGTTACGGGCGGCTATCAGGGTATCGGTTTTGCCATACCTTCTGCCACGGCAAAGCAGATCGTAGGAAGGTTAATAGAAGGTAAGAAGGTGCTTTACGGCTGGCTGGGGGTTACGGTGCAGGATCTGAATAAAGACCTGGCCGAGCATTTCAACTTAAAAGAGAGTAAGGGAGTGCTGGTTGCCAATGTCCTTAAGGGCAGTCCTGCCGAAAAAGGAGGCATTAAGGCGGGGGATGTCGTAGAGAGTATAGACGGTATGCGGGTGGACAGTGTAAGAGAACTGCTTAAAATCGTCGGCAGGGAAGAGGTGGGCGCGAAGGTGAAAATAGGAGTATTACGGGACGGCAAAGCGAGCGTTTTACAGGTAGAAATAGGGGAGCGTCCCGATGATGTGGAAGAAATGCTTAAAACCGCTCCGGAAGAGGCAGGGCAATGGCGCGGCCTGACGGTTCAGGAAATTACTCCGGAGATCGCCCGCAGGTTCCGCCTGGAGCAGGACAGGGGGTTGGTTGTCGTGGATGTCAAGCCGCGAAGCCCCGCTGATGATTCGGGGATAATGCCTGGCGATGTGATCATATCCATAAACAGGCAGCAGATAGATACTCTTTCCGAATACGAAAAGATCACCGCGCGTATTAAGGGCAATGCCTTAGTCCAGACAAGCAGGGGATATATAATTCTAAAGGGAGAATAAATTCATCGCTGGCGTAGCTCAGTCGGTAGAGCAGCTGTTTTGTAAACAGCGGGTCGGGGGTTCGATTCCCTTCGCCAGCTTAAAAAGGTTCGGGCAGGTACCCAAGTGGCCAAAGGGGACAGACTGTAAATCTGTTGCACTCGTGCTTCGGGGGTTCAAATCCCTCCCTGCCCATTTTCTTCTCATTTATCCTTAAACAACTACGGACGGTTTAACCGTCCTTTGTTTTATGAAGAGAAAATCAGCGATAATCCTGATCATAGCGTTGATAGCGGCCTTGTTGTCGCTTGCTGTGTACGGGCTTTTTTCCCGGCGTATAACCGAAAAGCGGTACAACAAGGTAATGTGTTATTATATCGCGCGCGGCGTTACTCAGAATGCCGCGGGTTTCGACGATAAGATCATCGCGCTCAGAAAGTTTGTGCACGGTAATCTTTATTCCGTCTATAAAGACCGTCGCATTTTAGATTCCGTGGAGATCGGCGACCTGCTTTACGGCACGGGATTTTGCGATACCCGTTCCCTGGTGTTTATGAGGCTGGCGCGCGGCATAGGGATAACGTCCCGCCTTGTATATCTTCTGAAGAAGTCCGGAGAATCGCCGCATACCGTAGCCGAGGTCCTGGCGCCGGATAAAAGATGGGTATTGGTAGATCTTCTCTATGGCCTCGGCCTCGTTACCAAAGACGGCAAGTTAGCCAGTCAGAGCGATATCAGGGAAGACCCGGGTATCATTTTGAACGACCCGCTGCTTAAGGATGCGATAGGCTCCGGCGAGAGTTGTTGGTCGGATCCGGAATTCAGGGATATTTATTCTAACGTCCCCATATATCGATTGAACGTAAAGGGCAACAGGTTAGATTTCTTGAGCTGGGTTCCCTTAGGAATGCTCAGGCCGATAATAAACATAATCCAGAATAGATATTTTGAGCAGATCAGGCCGGACATTAAAGACCCCTATGAGTTTGAGATGCTGAAGGCCAGGGGCTACCACCTGCTTGGTTACCGCAAAAAAAGCGAGGAGCTGTACAGGAAGATAATCAATGGATCCAATAATGAGAAGTTGATAGATGCTGTCAGGTTTTTCAGTAAGTGATATAATAAGAGTATGGATAAGGCGGCCAAAAGGATCATAGCGAGAGAAGCGCTCATCCTGACAGGTATGATCGTGATATGGTATGCCTTTGCTTCTATCTCTCCCGGAGACATACCTATAGTTTATCCGAAATATAAGGTAAGGTTTGCCAATAGGGCAGCCCATATTATAGAAGTTTATCCTGAGATAGGTTATTCCAACGTGTCTAACCGCAAGGCATTCCTGAAATTCCTCCAGGAGGTCCATCATCCTTCATCAAAGCTTATCCGCAGGCGGATAGAGGAGTTTGCCAGGAGCGCGAATATCAGCGCTGCCTTAGAAAAAGCGGAACTCGTGAATAATATACAGATAAAACTCTCGGATGCCTACGCCCGCTTCTGGTCGCAGAATTTATTGGTCAAGATAGGATTTGTTTATCTCTCCTTGCTTCTCATACGATTTATCGTCTGGGCGATCCGGGCTTTAGCGTAGAATTCCTCACGTCATTGCTGTAGTAGGGGCATAGTAGGAAACTGTTTCAGGTAGAGGTAAGAAACTGTTTCTGAATTGAATAGGAAAGTGGGTAGTTGTATTGTGGGCGAGGGGTGCATTGCTCTGATTATCTCGGCGGCAGGCCCCGCTGCCTTGAGGCGGAATGTTACCCCACACTTACGTGTGGGGAATGTCAATCTTAATGAGTATCTATCTAATTGTAATTTTAGTAATTCTTATCGGCGAATACCTGCTGGGGCTGGGGGTGGAGACGCTGAACCTCAGGCATGCCTCGCCGGTTCTGCCTAAGGAATTTGAAGGGTCCTATGACGCGGAGAAATACAGGAAGTCGCAGGAATACCTGAAGGAGACCACGAAATTCAGGTTGATCAAAGGCACCTTCTTTACCGCCGTTATTATAACCTTTATACTCATAGGCGGGTTCAACTATGTTGATCAGTTCGCAAGAAGCGTCTCAAGCGGCTACATCCTTAGCGGACTGATCTTTGCCGGTATCCTGATGCTGGGCTTTCAAATATTCAATATTCCCTTTGCCGCATACAGCACTTTTGTTATTGAGGGCAAATTCGGCTTTAACAGGACTACGGCCAAGACGTTCATACTTGATATAATCAAGGGCTTACTTTTAGGCGCGGTCATAGGCGGCGCGGTTTTTTCCTTCGTTATGTGGCTGTTCGCGGCGGCGGGTAAGGGCGCCTGGGTTTACTGTTGGATAGGTGTTTCGCTGCTCCAGCTGTTCCTGGTATTCATCGGCCCGGTTGTGATTATGCCGCTTTTCAATAAATTCATACCCCTTGAAGACGGCGAGCTTAAGAGGGCGATAGAGGGCTACGCCCGATCGCAGGATTTTCAGTTAAAAGGCATTTTTAAGATGGACGCCTCAAGGCGTTCCAGCAAATCAAACGCCTTCTTTACCGGTTTCGGCAAATACCGCAGGATAGCCCTGTTTGACAACCTTATCCAGAGGCACACCGTAGATGAACTGGTATCTATCCTGGCGCATGAGATAGGCCATTATAAAAACAGGCACATATTCAAAATTATGGGCTTGTCCGTCGCGACCACGGGCCTTATGTTTCTCATAATGTCTTTCTTCATAGGTAACGAGGGGTTATTTTCCGCCTTCAGGATGCGGGATATATCGGTTTACGCCGGCCTGTTCTTTTTCGGGTTTCTCTACACTCCCATTAATCTGCTGTTTTCGGTTTTGGGTAATTTTCTCTCCAGGCGCTACGAATATCAGGCAGATGAGTTCGCGGCCAGGACATATAAGAGGCCGCAGGATATGATAACGGCATTGAAAAAGTTAACGGTTGACAATCTCTCTAATCTTACCCCTCATCCGCTCAAGGTATTCCTGGACTACAGCCACCCGCCAGTGCTGAAAAGAATAGAGGCGATCAGAAGCAATTTTTCTGGTTTGTTTTCTCAATAATCTATGGTAAAATAATAACTTGCGTTAATCTACGCGGGTGTAGTTCAATGGTAGAACAATAGCCTTCCAAGCTATATATGACGGTTCGATTCCGTTCACCCGCTCCAGACGTATTTTATTTTAGAAAGGGTATGGCATATGGAAGAACAATTCTTAAAACCGGTACATATTGAGGCGTTTGACCTGGACGATGCCTGGTTCCAGTGCCTGTCGGCCATACTGGAAAAAGGGCATGTATATACGATCACGCGCGGCAGTTACAAGGACCAGAGGCGGCTTGAGTTTGATTTCGCGACCGTGCGCGTCAGGAAGCCGTCCCACCAGATCATACCGGTCATCCCTGAAGGCATGAGCATACCCGCGCCGACGGATATGGATTACGTGCAGGGGTATCTTTCCTATTTGCTTACCGGAGAGAAGACCAATACGGAGGACTATACTTACGGCGAGCGGCTGGTGGACCCCAAGGTCAAAATAAGGCACGACACGGACGGCAAAGAGATGTTTAAGGAGATGCCTCTGGGGGTAAATCAGATAGAGGAAGTGATCAATATGTATAAAAGGGACGGGCACGGCACGAATCAGGCGACTATGGAGATAGGCATGCCTTCCGACATAAAGCTTGTTGACCCGCCCTGCCTGAGGATCATAGATACGCGCGTACGCTACGGAAAGCTGCATTTCATTTTATACTTCCGCTCCTGGGACCTCTGGGGCGGGTTTCCTTCAAACCTGGGCGGGCTGCAGCTTGTGAAGCAGTATATGGCCGAAGAGATAGGGGTTGAGGACGGCGAGATCATCGCCGCGAGCAAAGGGCTTCACCTCTACGAATACAGCTGGGAACTTGCCAAGATGAGGACAAAGAAAAATGAAGTTAAACTATAAGGGCGAAGACAGGAGAGAGTTTGAGCGCATTGATTTCAGCGCGCCGCTGCAATATAAGATATGCCGCAAGGAAACGATCTCTAAACTGCTTGAAGGGTACACCTCCAACGTAAGCCAGACAGGGCTGCTTTGCGTCGTAAACAGCGAGGTAAAGATCAACAGCATATTATGGCTGAATTTTGACAGGGGCACGCTGCATTTCTGTTCCGACCTGGAGAGAAGGTGTTTTATTTATCAAAAGGGCGTGATAGGAAAGGTCGTGCGCGTGCTCCCCAGGAAGAAAGGCGATTTTGAAGTCGGTATAAAATTCATTACCAGGGAAGAAAAGGACCTGAGCAGGAACTATATATGCTGAACATCGCGGTGTTAGGAGACGGCGGCTGGGGCACTACACTGGCGGTCCTTTTGTCTAAGAAGGGCCATAAGGTGAGTTTGTGGGGCGCGTTCAGGGATTATGTGTCTGTCCTTGATTCCGAGAGGGTGAATTGGAAGTTCCTTCCCGGCATAAGCATCCCAGCGGATATATTGATAACCTCCGATATCAAGGACGCGGCAGCGGGTAAGGATATAATCATCCTTGCCGTTCCTTCCCAGTATTTAAGAGGCGTGCTTAAGAAGCTGAAGGGCTGCTGCGGCCGCGGCGCCGTATTCGTAAGCGTGACAAAAGGCATAGAGAACCGCACCTTGATGAGGATGACAGAGGTGGCGAGGGACGTCCTGGGCAATATCAGGATCGCCGCGCTGTCCGGGCCGACGATCGCGCGCGAAGTCGCGGAGGGTATGCCTACGACCGTGGTTGTGGCTTCCGCGGACAGGAAGATGAATACCTTTCTGCAGGATGTATTCAGCACGGAGAAGTTCCGCGTCTATACCAATAACGACCTGGCAGGCGTTGAGCTGGGCGGCAGCGTTAAGAACATCATAGCCATTGCCTGCGGTATATCCGACGGCCTGGGATTCGGCACCAACACCAAGGCCGCGATCGTATCCCGCGGCCTGGTTGAAATGAAGCGCCTGGGCGCGGCTATGGGGGCGAAAGAGAAGACCTTCAGCGGCATAAGCGGGCTGGGCGACCTTGTCACTACCTGCATAAGCCCGTTTAGCAGGAACCGTTCAGTGGGCGAGCAGATAGGCAAAGGCAGAAAATTGCCCGAGATCATAAACAGATTGAAGATGGTCGCCGAAGGGGTCCCTACTGCCAAGTCGGTTTTTCAATTATCAAAAAAATACGCGGTGGAAATGCCGATAGCCGCGGAGATCTATAAAGTTATTTACAGGAATAAGAGCCCCAGGCAGGCCGTGTATGAGCTTATGACGCGGTCTAAGAAAGGAGAATAAGTTTCTAGGTACCGCCGATTGGTATTACAGGGCGGTACCGTTCTTCCGAAGATAAATATAGAGAAGAACGGGAAGTGGCTCAGTTTGGCTAGAGCACCTGAATGGGGTTCAGGGGGTCGGCGGTTCGAATCCGCCCTTCCCGACTTTAACTCGTAAACATAAGAATATCTGGAGGTGCGGATATGTCTTACGGCGGACAGGAAAGAAGGCGCCAGCCCCGTGTGGCGGCGAGGTTCATAGTTTCTTACCGTATCCTTGAAGATATTGATAACGTGGATACGTCACAGACCAAAAATTTAAGTTTAGGCGGGATGCTGCTTACTACCAACAGGCCGTTCGATACCGGCACATTTCTTGCCTTGCAGATCCGGCTTCCCTTTGATCCCGACTCTATAAGCATAACGGCAAAGGTCCTGGAGTCCAGAGAATTAATAAAAGATTTGATATATGATACGCGGCTGCAGTTCCTGCAGATAGACGACAGGCACCTGAAGACGCTTACGCAGACCGTGGATCATTATTTGAAGAGGGAAAACACATAGGGGGATAACACATGAAGCGTATAAATGTAGGGCTCATAGGAGCCGGCACCGTGGGTAAAGGGGTCATAAGGATCCTTAAAGAGAGGAAGGCGATGCTCAGGGAGAAGCTCGGGGTAGAGATATTCCTGAAGAGGGCCTGCGATAAAGAGGCAGGCGCGTTCAACTCTTTGAATCTGCCCCGGGAAATGATTACCCGCAGGGCCGAAGACATCATTTCCGACCCTCAGATAGATATAGTCGTTGAGCTTATCGGCGGCATTAACCCCGCGAAAGACCTTATCAGGGATTCCCTTAAGAGCGGTAAATACGTAGTTACCGCGAATAAGGCGTTATTATCCGACTGCGGCGCGGAATTATTCGCTCTGGCAAAGGCAAAGGATAAGAGCATCTATTTTGAAGCGTCGGTGTGCGCCGGCGTGCCTGTGATCAAGTCCATCAGAGAAGGATTGGTGGCGAACAGGTTTAACAGCGTTTACGGCATAGTCAACGGCACATCAAATTACATACTTTCCCGTATGAGCCAGGAGCGCATAAGCTTTGCCGAGGCGTTAAAAGAGGCGAAGAAAAAAGGGTACGCGGAAAAGGACCCGTCCCTGGACATAAACGGCGTTGATTCGGCGCACAAGCTTGTGCTTCTGGCGTATCTGGCGTTCGGCAGGTTTATCTCTTTGGGAGAGGTATTCATTGAAGGTATCTCAAAGATCTCCAGCGCCGATATAGAATACGCCAAAGATATGGACCTTGAGATCAAGCTGCTGGCGATCGCGAAAAAACAGGGCAGCCAGCTTGAGGTGAGGGTGCATCCTACTCTTATCCCCAGGGAGCATCCGCTTGCTTCAATAAGCGGCGTGGATAATGCCATATACCTGTCCTGCGATCTCGTGGGCAATCTGCTTTTTCATGGCCCGGGCGCCGGGCAGCTTTCGGCGGCGTCCGCGGTGGTAAGCGACCTGGTGGATCTGAGCAAGGATATAAAGGCGGGGATGTTCCGCTCCAGTATTAATGTGATCCCCGACAGGGGGATCGTTTCCATCAAAAAGATAGATGAGATAGAATCCCGCTATTATATCCGCGTAATGGTCCTGGATAAGCCGGGGGTGCTGGCTACCATATCAGGAGTTTTAGGCAGGCACAATATAAGCATCGCCTCGGTCAGCCAGAAGGAAAGAAGGCGCGCTGAATTTGTGCCTATTGTGATGATCACTCATGAGGCCAGAGAGAAGGATATGAGGATGGCTTCCGAGAAGATAAACAAACTGCCTCAGGCAAGAGGCGGCCTTGTGGCGATAAGGATAGAAGAGTTATGATCTACAAAGGCGTGATAGACAGGTATAGGAAGTATCTTCCAGTAAATGATTCAACCCCCTGCGTGACTCTGAACGAAGGCAATACGCCCTTGATCTTCTCGCCTGTTTTGAGCAACATGGCCGGCGATGGCTTTGAGGTGTATCTTAAATTTGAAGGCCTTAATCCCACCGGCTCATTTAAGGACAGGGGCATGACCGTCGCCGTGTCAAAGGCAAAAGAGGCGTCGGCTAAAGCGGTCATCTGCGCCTCAACCGGCAACACCTCTGCCTCTGCCGCGGCATACGCTGCCAGGGCCAATATGCGGTGCGTTGTGGTCCTGCCGAAAGGCGCTATTGCTTTGGGCAAACTCGCGCAGGCGTTGATCCATAATGCCAGGGTGATCGCGGTCAGCGGCAATTTTGACGACGCATTGAACATCGTCAGGGAAATAAGTTCCAGCCGGAGCTTTACTCTGGTAAACTCGCTTAATCCTTATAGAATAGAAGGGCAGAAGACCGCCGCCTTTGAGATCTGCGACAGCCTGCAGGGGGCGCCTGATTATCAGGTTATGCCTGTCGGCAACGCCGGCAATATTACGGCGTATTGGAAGGGCTATAAAGAATATAAGGAAAAGGGAGTTATCAGCTCTTTGCCGAAGATGCTGGGTTTTCAGGCGGAGGGCGCGGCTCCGATAGTCAGGAATAAAAAGATCGATAAACCCGAGACCATTGCCACCGCTATCCGCATAGGCAATCCCGCCAGCTGGCAGGGCGCGGTCAATGCCAGGGATGAATCAGGCGGATTGATAGATATGGTGTCTGATGACGAGATCATCTCCGCTTATAAGATGCTGGCTTCTTCGGAAGGCGTTTTCGCGGAGCCGGCATCAGCCGCGTCGATCGCGGGCCTGATCAAGCTTATTGATAAGGGCTACTTTAAGGCGGACAGGCGTAATAAAGGCGGGAAGACCAGGCTCGTCTGCATCCTTACCGGGCACGGCTTAAAGGACCCTGACCGGGCGATCAAGACAATAAAGAAACCGAAGGTCGTGAAGGCGACAGTATCAGCGGTGTTAAAAGAGATTTGAAAAATAAGAGGATATTGATTACAGCGGGCCCCACATGGGTGCCGATTGACAGCATACGCGTCATCAGTAATGTTTCCAGCGGCCGTACCGGAATATCATTGGCCGAAGAGGCAGACAGGAGAGGCGCTTCAGTTACCTTAATGCTTGGCCCTGTAGGCGATATCAAGACCAGGAACGGCATAAAGCTGCTGCGTTTCCGTTTTTTTGACGAATTAAAGAAAATACTTAACAGGCAATTAAGCGTCAAAAGATTTGATATAATAATACATCTTGCCGCTGTTTCTGATTTTAAGGTCGCCGGCGCCATAAAGGGTAAGATACCTTCCGGCAGGAGGATGGCGCTTAAATTGGAACCGGCGGAAAAACTGTCGGATATTATAAGGAAGAAGGCGAAAGGCGCGCTTTTGGTGATATTCAAACTCGAGGCGGGAGTCAGCAGCCGGGAACTTGTAAAGCGGGCAAGGGCGGCGATGGAAAGATGTTCCGCGGATATGGTTGTGGCAAATATGTTCCGGGGGCTCAGGTACACCGCGTTTATTATAAGCGGCGAGAAGATATATACAGTCAATAGGAGAGAGGGAGTGGCGAAGATCTTATTTAGAGCGATAGAGCAGGTGCGCGAATGAAATACGCGGTATTGGTCGCGGATGGTATGGCGGATTATCCTCTTAAGGAGCTGGATAACAGGACGCCTCTGGAAGTCGCCAGGACGCCCAATATGGATTTTCTCGCCAAACACGGCAGGATAGGCCGCGTCAGCACTATCCCCAAAGATATGTCTCCGGCTTCAGATGTAGCCAATATCTCCATACTCGGTTATGACCCCAAGGTGTATTATACGGGCAGGGGGCCGCTTGAAGCAGCTAACCTCGGAGTGAAGCTTAAAGAAGGAGAGGTCGCCTTCAGGTGCAATCTTATTACTGCCGGAGACGACGCGCTCGTTGATTACAGCGCCGGGCACATAGGTTCCAAGGAAGCGGCTATATTGATAAAGGCCATAGATAAGGCGCTCGGTTCCTCGGAGGTGCGATTTTATCCCGGCGTCAGCTACAGGCATCTTATGGTGGTAAGCGGCAGCGCTGCCGAGGGCATGTCTGAGGTTTCGGCAGTTGCCCCGCACGATATAATGGGCAAGAAGATATCCAGGAATTTCCCTAAAGGCAGCGGCGCCGATTTTTTGATAAAGTTGATGAACGACTCGCGCCGCGTCCTTTCAGAACACGAGATAAACAGCGTAAGGATAGACCTGAAAGAGAACCCCGCCAATATGATCTGGCTTTGGGGACAGGGCAAGAAGCCCGCCATGCCTTCGTTCAAGGAGAGGTTTGGCATAAGCGGCTCCATAATATCGGCGGTAGACCTTATAAAGGGGCTGGGGAGGATACTGGGGTTGTCCGTTATAAATGTTGAGGGCGCGACCGGCTATTATGACACGAATTACGAAGGTAAAGCGAGGGCGGCCTGTTCTTCTTTGCAAAAGAGCGACCTTGTATTTTTGCACGTTGAGGCCCCCGATGAGGCGGGCCATAACGCGGACTTGAGGGAGAAGATGCTTGCCATTGAGAGGTTTGACAAGTCCATAGTGGGCGCCCTTCTTGAAATGTTTGAAAAGCAGAAGGATATGCGCATACTTGTTTTACCCGACCATGCCACTCCGATCTCCCTCAGGACGCACACGAATGACCCTGTATGTTTCGTTATCTTCGGCAAGGATATCATAGGCGAAGGCGCCCTGGGGTTTTCCGAGAAGTCGGCAGAGAACAGCGCTCTTATTTTTGAGAACGGTCACGAATTACTGCCGTTTTTTTTGAAGGGGGTTTAGCGTCAATGGATTCGGTCGCCCTGGTCGTAGTCGCGCTGGCGGTTTTCTCGTGGGGCTACAGGTTCTACGCGAAGCGTTTTGAGGACAGGATCGGCGTGGACCATAAACACGCGCCTCCATCGGTTGCCAAATACGACGGCATAGATTATGTCCCCGCGAAGAACTGGTTTGTCTTGTTCGGCCATCACTTTTCTTCCATTGCCGGCGCCGGCCCGATAGTCGGCCCGGTTATTGCCACGCTTGTATGGGGATGGCTGCCCGCTGCCATCTGGATCATAGTGGGGACGGTTTTTGTCGGCGGTATACATGATTTCGGGTCGCTCCTGGTTTCGGTCAGGGAAGGGGGCAGCTCTATAGCGGATGTTGCCAGCAAGGCGATATCGCCGCGCGCCAGGATCATGTTCTCCTGGTTTGTGCTGCTGGCATTGATACTGGTCGTGTCGGTATTTGCCTATTTGAGCGCTAAGACATTTATAGACGAGCCCGGTATCGTTATACCGTCTTTGGGTTTGATACCGCTGGCTATGGCGCTGGGTTTCGCGATCTATAGATTAAGGGCCAACTTTGTTTTGGCGACTATCCTGGGCCTGGCCGCCCTTTGCGTCTTGATCTATACCGGTTATAATTTCCCGGTGACCATACAAAACAACGCTGTCGTCATATGGCTGACAGCGCTTTTTATATATGTGTTCTTCGCTTCTATTTTGCCTGTACACATACTGCTTCAGCCGCGGGATTATCTTAGCGGTTTCCTTCTTCTCGCGGGCCTTATCTTCGGATACGCCGGCATATTTATTACCAGGCCCAATATGAACATACCGCTTTACAATACATGGTCCAGCGGCTACGGAATGCTCTGGCCCGCGCTTTTTGTCACGGTTGCCTGCGGGGCGGTATCAGGCTTTCATTCCCTGATATCAAGCGGCACCACGTCAAAACAGCTGCCGAACGAATCGCTGGCAAAAAGGATAAGTTACGGCGGCATGGTCGTAGAGGGCATACTTGCCATAATGGCGGTGATCGTGGTCGCCTCTTCCTGTATGCGCGGCGATTCAGGTTCCGCCCTTAAACAATTAGGGCCCATAGGCATTTTCGGCAGGGGTTTCGGTGTGGTCACCGCTCCCATATTGGGAAAATACGGCAGTTTTTTCGGCCTGGCTGTATTGAACGCCTTTATCCTTACCACCCTTGATACTGCCACGCGCATAGCCAGGTATCTGTTTGAGGAATTATTCGGATTAAAGAATAGATTCTTATCTACCGCCGTCATAGCGGCGGCCGGCTTCATTCTTGCCTTGAGCGGAAAATGGATGATGCTTTGGCCCGCGTTCGGCGCGGCAAACCAGTTGGTGGCGGCGCTCGCGCTTTTGGTCATAAGCGGATGGCTGATAGCGAGAAAGAAAGGCTTCATGGTCACTTTTATACCCTCCGTCTTTGTATTGTTGACCACGCAGTTCGCGATTATACTGCAGGCGGTAAATAACGCGAAGGGCCGTGAGATCCCGCTTTTTATCATATCGGTCGTGTTATTGTGCCTTTCGGGTTTCGTAGTTAAGGACTTTTTGGATTTAATCAAGAAACGGAGGCGTGTCCAGCATGCTTAGAAAGAAACGTATAATTGTGCAGAAGTTCGGGGGCAGTTCCGTTGCTACGGTTGAGAAGATAAAAAATGTGGCAAAGAGGGCCTGCGATTATAAGAGTAAGGGCATGGATGTGGTGGTAGTGGTCTCCGCCCTTGGGGATACGACCGATGAGCTGATAGGGTTGGCGCATGAAATAGATAAAGGCCCTTCAGAGAGGGAAATGGATATGCTTTTGTCCACGGGAGAGCAGATATCTTCAGCCCTTCTGGCAATGGCCATACATAAATTGGGCTATGAGGCGATATCGTTTACCGGTTCGCAGGTCGGCATAATAACGGATACGACCCACACAAAGGCGCGCATAGTGAATATCGCCACGCACAAGATCAGAAAACATCTAAAGCAGGGCAAGATCGTAATAGTCGCCGGATTCCAGGGGGTGACCCCTTATCAGGATATAACTACGTTAGGCAGGGGCGGCTCCGACCTTACGGCGGTGGCGCTGGCTAAGGTGCTGGGCGCCGCTATCTGCGAGATCTACACCGATGTGGAAGGCGTGTTCACGACAGACCCGAATATAGAGCGCAGGGCCAGGAAGATCAAAAGGATAACTTATGACGAGATGCTGGAGATGGCCTCTTTGGGGGCGCAGGTCATGCAGGCGCGCTCTATTGAGGTGGCGAAGAAGTTCAACGTGATAATACACGTCAGGTCGTCATTCAACAGAAAAAAAGGCACATTTATTTTAAGGGAGGTAAGGTCAATGGAAGATGTTGTGGTGAACGGCATAACATTAAACAAGGGCGAGGCGAAGATCACTATTTGTAACGTGCCTGACAGGCCGGGGGTCGCCGCGCAGATATTCAAGGAGCTGTCCAACGGCGGCGTCAACATAGATACGATAGTCCAGAACGTAAGCCATACCAGGCAGACCGATATATCCTTTACCGTGCCGAAGGTGGATCTGAACAAGGGCATACGGCTGACGAAGAAGGTCGCCGGTTCGATAGGGGCCGGAGACGTGATGAAGGACGCGCGGATCGCCAGGGTGTCCATAGTAGGCGTGGGCATGAAGAGCCATCGCGGTGTGGCGGCAAAGATGTTTGAGACGCTGGCGGAGAATAAGATAAATATTGAAATGATAACCACATCGGAGATCAGTATCTCCTGTATAATAAACGGCAGGTACGGCCGCAAGGCGGTAAAGGCGCTGCATTCTGCTTTCGGGCTGGATAAGAAGTAGTATTGAGGTGATAATATGAAAGCGATTGAAATTTACGATACGACATTAAGGGACGGGGCGCAGGGAGAGGGTATCTCCTTTTCGGTGACGGACAAGATAAGGATCGCGCGCGAACTGGATATGCTGGGCGCGCATTATGTGGAAGGGGGCTGGCCCGGTTCCAACCCCAAGGATATGGAATTCTTTTTGAAAATGTCAAAGGAGCCCCTGCAAAAAGCGCGCCTGACCGCTTTCAGCATGACCCGCAGGCCCGGCGCGAAGGCGCAAAACGACCCCAATATCCTGTCTCTGGTAGATTCCGGCGTAAAACACGTTGCTATCGTCGGGAAGACCTGGGACCTGCACATCGGAGATGTATTGAAGATCACCCTTGAGGAAAACCTGGAGATCATAAGGGATACGGTGGGTTTCCTGTCGTCAAAGGGGATGGCTGTATTTTACGACGCGGAGCACTTTTTTGACGCCTGCCGTTCCAACAAGGATTACAGTTTGAAGTGCCTGCTTACTGCCTGCGAGGCAGGGGCAAAGGCGATCGTGTTATGCGATACTAACGGCGGGACGATCACTTCGGAAGTTTCGCGGGTGATCAAGGAATTGCGGCCCAGGATCAAACCGCTGCTTGGGATCCACTGTCACAATGACTGCGGCCTGGCGATCGCCAACTCCATCGCTGCCGTGGAAGCGGGGGCGGATATGGTTCAGGGGACTATCAACGGGATCGGGGAGCGCTGCGGCAACGCGGATCTGGTCCCGATCATCGCCAATCTGAAGATCAAGCTGGGCATTGATTGTATCAGCGATGAGAAACTGAAAGATCTGGCAAAGGTCTCGCATTTTGTCAGCGAGATCAGCAATATGCGCCAGAAAAACGACCAGCCATTTGTCGGCTCATCCGCCTTCGCGCATAAAGGAGGCATGCATATAAACGCCGTGATGAAGAACCCTAAGAGTTATGAACATATAGATCCGTCGTTGGTAGGCAACCATCGCAGGATCCTGGTGTCTGAGCTGGGAGGCAGGACCGGCATTTTATTGCGCGCCAAAGGACTGGAGCTGGATCTAAGCAAGGAAGACCCGCAGACCAAAAAGATACTGAAGCTGGTGCAGGAGCTGGAGAATAAGGGCTATCACTTTGAGGCGGCCGAGGCCTCCTTTGAGCTGCTGATGAAAAAGGCGCTGAAGAAATATAAGGAATTTTTCACGCTGGAAGGTTTCCGCGTTGTGGTAGAAAAAAAATCGGATAAAAAGATCACTTCAGAAGCGATAATCAAATTAAATGTGAACGGAGCGAAGGAGCATACCGCCGCGGAAGGCGACGGCCCTGTTAACGCCCTTGACAACGCCCTGCGCAAGGCGCTTAAGGATTTTTATCCGGCGCTTTCAAAGATGCGCCTTTCAGATTTTAAGGTGCGCGTTCTGGACGAGAAGGTCGGGACGGCTGCCAAGGTGCGCGTGCTCATACAATCGCAGGATGAAGAAGATTCCTGGAGCACCATCGGCGTCTCCGAAAACATTATTGAGGCGTCATGGCAGGCCCTGGTAGATAGCGTAGAGTATAAATTATTGAAGGATAAAGTTAATGAATGAAATTCCCACCCGTTACGACCCCAAAGACGTAGAAGAAAAGTGGTACAGGTTTTGGGAAGAGAAGGGATGTTTCGCGGCAAGGCGCGATCCCGATAAGAAGCCCTTCAGCATAGTCATACCACCTCCCAACGTTACCGGCATCCTGCATATGGGCCACGCCCTCAATAATACGATCCAGGATATCCTGATCAGGTATCACAGAATGCGCGGCGAGGAGTCGCTTTGGATGCCCGGGACAGACCACGCGGGCATTGCCACGCAGAATGTCGTGGAGAAGAAGATCGCGAAAGAAGGAAGGCGGCGCCAGGAATTAGGCAGGGATAAATTCCTGGAAGAGGTATGGAGGTGGCGCGAAGAATACGGCTCGACAATAATACGTCAGTTAAAGCGGCTGGGCTGTTCCTGTGACTGGGAGCGCACGCGCTTTACGATGGATGAGGCATACAGCGGCGCCGTTACCAAGGCGTTCATCTCGCTTTACGAAAAGGGGCTCATATACAGGGGGCAATATATAATCAACTGGTGCCCCCGCTGTTCAACCGCCCTTTCCGACGAGGAGGCGCCTCACCATGATATGGACGGGCTGCTGTATTACATAAAATACCCGCTTAATGATTCCAAAGAGTTTGTGGTTGTGGCCACAACGCGGCCCGAGACAATGCTGGGGGATACGGCTGTAGCAGTAAATCCCAAAGATAAAAGATACAAGCAATATATAGGTAAGGGCCTGATCTTGCCGCTTGTGGAGAGGGAAATAAAGGTGATCGCGGACAAGGCGGTGGATATCAAATTCGGCACAGGCGCGGTCAAGGTGACGCCTGCCCACGACCCTAATGACTATGAGATCGGCGCGCGGCATAAACTTGAGTTTATAAATGTTATGCGTCCCGACGGAAAGATGAACGAAGCGGCAGGCGAATACCGCGATATGGACAGGTTTGAGGCGAGGGAGGCGATCATAGAGGATCTGCGGGAGCGCAAACTCCTGGAAAAGATAGAGCCGCATAAGCACGCCGTAGGCCATTGTTACCGCTGCCACACCATAGTTGAGCCCTATTTATCGCGGCAGTGGTTTGTGAAGATGAAGCCGCTGGCAAAACCGGCGATCGCGGCCGTTAAAAAAGGCGAGATCAAATTCTACCCCAAAAGATGGACTAAGGTCTACCTTAATTGGATGGAGAATATCCGTGACTGGTGCATATCGCGCCAGATCTGGTGGGGGCACCGCATCCCCGTATATTATTGTAAAAACTGTCAGGGGATGCGGAAATCCGAAATCCGAAATCCGAAATCCGAAACAAATCCAAAATCCAAAACTAAAAATCCCAAACAAAATGACGGCATAATTGTTTCTAAGATTAAACCTGATAAATGCCCTGTCTGCGGTGGAGCGGATATTTATCAGGATGAAGATGTTCTTGATACCTGGTTTTCTTCCTGGCTCTGGCCGTTTGCCACTTTTGACAACGAAGAGGACTTAAAGTATTTTTATCCCACATCTGTCCTGGTTACGGCATCGGAGATAATCTTCTTCTGGGTGGCGCGTATGATCATGTCCGGATATGAATTTATGGGAGAGAAGCCCTTCAGTGACGTCTACATACACGGGACAGTCCGGGACTCAACCGGCAAGAAGATGTCAAAATCGCTGGGCAACATAATAGACCCTCTGGAGATCATAGACGCTTTCGGCGCGGACGCGCTCAGGTTCAGCCTGATCTCACTCACCTCTATGGGCCAGGACGTATTTTTATCAAAAGACAAATTTGAGTCCGGAAGGAACTTTGCCAATAAGATATGGAACGCCTCGCGCTTTGTGATGATGAATATAGACAAGAGCGTGGTAGATACGGATCTATGCCAGGTTTACAAGAAGGAGGCATTACACCCGCCGGAAAAATGGATCTTGAGCCGGCTGTATTCTAATCTCAAGTCATGTCATAAGGCGCTGGATTCATACAGGTTCAATGAAGCAGCCAATATCATTTACGAATTCTTCTGGCATGAGTTCTGCGACTGGTATCTGGAGATGGCCAAGCTGACTATAAGCGAAAGAAACACGCAGATCGTGATGTATAAGGTGCTGGAGAAGTCGCTGCGTATGATGCATCCATTTATGCCTTTCATAACTGAAGAGATATGGCATATCCTGCACCAGAAAGCAGGGCCGATAATTGCTCAGAGTATGCCCCATATACAGAAAGACCTTATCGATCACGGCATTGAGGCGGACTTTAAACTGTTATTTTCATTAATAACTTCTATAAGGAATATAAGGTCGGAGATGAATATAGATGCTGAGCAGCGGCTTTCTGCCGTGGCAGTGTCGGAAGACAGGGGTATAAGGTCTCTTTTGAGTGATTCGGCTAAATATATATCCGGGCTGGCGAGATTGCAGTCATTTGAGATCAAAGACAGCTTTAAGCCGGCAGGGGCGGCGATCAGCGACATAGTCGGCAAGGCGCGTATTTATGTCCTGTTGGCGGGCTCAATAGACGCGGCTAAGGAACGCCAGCGGCTCTCCTCGCGGCTTTCCTCGGTTGAGGCAGAGATAAAAAATAAGCAGGGCCGCCTCAAGAATAAGGAATTCCTCAAGAAGGCGCCGAAAGAGGTCATTGAGAAAGAAAAGGCCCGTCTTGAGGATCTGCTTGATACGCGGAAGAAGATCAGCAAGATCTTAAAGGAATTGTCTATATGAAGATTTCAAGGGCGGTTGCCGGGATAGTCAGGCAGGCGCTTAAAGAGGATGGCGCGCGGTCAGATGTTACCTCCCGCCTTAGCATACCCTATAATATAAAGGTAAGGGCGGTGATCAAGGCCAATCAGGCAGGCATAGTGTGCGGCCTTGACCTGGCAGGGCTGGCCTTTCGTATGCTGGACAGGGCTGTAGTGTTTAAAAAGAGGCGCAAGGACGGTATGCCTGTGAAAAAGGGCGATATCATCGCGGAGATATCAGGCAGGGCGCGGAATATATTGTCCGCGGAACGGGTCGCCCTGAATTTCATCTCCCGTCTTTCAGGCATTGCCTCGCAAGCCGGCCGGTTCGTGCGCCAGGCCAGGCCGTTTAAGACCAGGATACTTGATACGAGAAAGACCTCTCCTAACTTGAGGGTGCTGGAGAAGTATGCCGTGCGTACCGGCGGCGGCAGGAACCACAGGTTCAATCTGTCGGATATGGTCCTGCTTAAAGAGAATCATATCAGGGCATTAGGCGATAAGCGCGGTTTGAGGGATCTGGTCGGGAGGATCAGGAAGAGAGTCCCGCCCGGGATGAAGATAGAGGTTGAGGCGCAGAGTTTACCTGAATTCAGGGCCGCGCTTGATTCCGGCTGCGATATTATAATGCTGGATAATATGGGATTCAGCGAACTCAAGAAGGCGGTCGCCCTGGCAAAGAATAAAAGGGTGCTGCTTGAGGTGTCAGGCGGCATCGGCTTAGGCAAGGTCAGGAAGGCCGCGTCCTTAGGCGTGGATTTTATATCCAGCAGCAAACTTACCTGCGGCGTAGAGCACCTTGACGTTTCCCTGGACATTATTTAATCGTAACAATTCGGTGAATACCTTCAAGATAAAGACAAAGCTAAAGCCGCGCGGCGACCAGCCAAAGGCCATAAAGGAGCTTACGCTGGCATTGCGGGGCGAAGAGCGGTTTCACACGCTCCTGGGCGTAACCGGTTCCGGCAAGACCTTTACTTTAGCGCAGGTAATAAACAATATAAACAAGCCGGCGCTGGTGATATCGCATAACAAGACGCTGGCAGCGCAGTTATACAGCGAGTTTAAGGAGCTGTTCCCGGATAATGCCGTAGAGTATTTCGTCAGTTATTACGATTATTATCAACCGGAGGCATACGTGCCTGCCACGGATACCTATATAGAGAAGGATTCTTCAATAAACGACCGGCTGGACCGGCTGCGGCTTTCCGCGACCTGTTCGCTTATGTCAAGGCAGGACGTGATCATAGTCGCCTCGGTGTCGTGCATATATAATCTGGGCTCTCCGCGGGATTATAAGGAGAGCCTGGTAGTGGTGGATGAAGGCCAGAGCATAAACCGCGATGAGCTCATACTTCGTTTTATAGATATACAATATGAACGCAATGATTATGAATTTATCAGGGGCAGGATAAGGGTGCGCGGAGACGTAGTGGAGGTGTTCCCGGCATATAAGGATAAGGCGGTAAGGATAGAGTTTGAAGGGGATGTTGCCGCCAGGATAACGGAATTTGAGCCGGTCAGCGCGAAGCCGATAAGCCGGCTTTCAAGCATCGCCGTTTACCCTGCCAAGCATTTTATAGTAGGCGAGGACAGCGTTGCCGCGGCAGAGAAGGGCATACTTGAAGAATTGCGCCTTCGGCTTGAGGAGTTAAGGTCCCGCGGCAAGCTGCTTGAGGCGCAGCGCCTGGAGTCGCGCACCAGGTATGACCTTGAGATGCTTAAGGAGATCGGCTATTGCCACGGCATAGAAAATTATTCCCGGCACCTGAGCGGCAGGCCTGCCGGCTCAAGGCCGTATTGCCTCATAGATTACTTTCCGCGGGGATTTATTACCGTCATTGATGAGTCGCACGTAACGCTCCCGCAGATAGCGGGGATGTATGAAGGCGATAAGGCGCGCAAAGATACGCTGGTTGAATACGGCTTCCGCCTGCCTTCCTGCCTGGATAACCGGCCCTTGAAATACGATGAGTTTGAGGCCATAACCGGAAAGACAGTATTTGTTTCGGCTACGCCGGCAGAGAAGGAACTGAATAAAAGCGGCTCGCGCGTGGTAGAACAGATAATCAGGCCGACCGGCCTGCCCGATCCTCAGATAATAATAAGGCCTACGGAAGGCCAGATAGAAGACCTTATTAAGGAGATACGCTCGCGCGCGGAGCGTAAAGAAAGGACGCTGGTCACTACCTTGACCAAGCGGATGGCCGAAGACCTGGCATCGTACCTTCAGGAGAAAGGCATCAATGTCAGGCACCTTCATTCGGAAATAGAGACCATAGAGCGCAGCAGGATACTTAGGGACCTGCGCCTGAAAAAATTTGACTGCCTGGTAGGCATAAATCTTTTAAGGGAGGGGCTGGACCTGCCCGAGGTATCGCTTGTGGCGATACTTGACGCGGATAAGGAGGGGTTCCTAAGGTCAGCCACTTCTCTGATACAGACATCAGGCAGGGCAGCCAGGAACCTGAACGGCACGGTGATAATGTACGCCGACAGCGTTACAAAATCAATGCGCAAGGCGATAGATGAAAGCAACCGCAGGAGAGAGAAGCAGATACGATACAATAAAAGCAACAAGATAACCCCGGCATCCGTAAAGAAGGCGGTAAAAGACGGCATAGAGGATCTGTGCAAGGCAGAGTCAGTGGTGCTGGATTCAGCGGGATTGGCCGAGGAGCAGAACGACCTTTATGAATACATTTCTGAGCTGCAGTACCAGATGGAGCTTGCCGCGCGTAATCTGCAGTTTGAGAAAGCGGCGCAGCTTCGCGATAAAATTAAGGAGTTAAAAATTGCTACTGACGATAGACATAGGCAACACTAATATTAATATAGGTATATTTGCCGGTGGTAAGCTGAAGAGGCGGATGCGCTTTGCCGCTTCCGGCAGCGGCGCGTCGTATTCCCGCGCCATAAAGCGGGGGTTTAGAAGCGTTGTTCCGGAGGCCATAGTTATTTGTAGCGTAGTGCCCGCGACTACCATAATTGTCAGCCGGGCGTTGAGGCGTTTATTTCCCGGCGCGAGGATCTTTATCGCAGGCAGGGATATACGCGTGCCTATTAAGAACTTATACAAAAACCCGGCGCAGGTCGGCCAGGACCGCCTCGTAGGGGCTTACGCGGCGTCAGAGATCTACGGCGCGCCGGTTATCATCGTTGACTTCGGCACGGCAGTTACTATTGATGCCGTATCTAAAAGCGGCTCATACCTGGGAGGCGCGATCGCGCCGGGCATAGAGATATCGCTTTCCGCCCTGCACAAGATGACCGCGCTTCTGCCTGAGGTCAAGCCGTCAAAGCCGAAGGCGCTTATAGGCAGAGATACGAAAGAAAGCATATTAAGCGGAGTGATCTTCGGCCTTTCCGGAATGACGGATACTCTTATAAAGAAAATAAAGCAAAGATCAGGCTCTGCCTGCAGGGTCATAGGCACAGGAGGCGGAATAGGCCTGGTTTCTCCACATACTTCAGTTATAGATATCGTAGATAAGGATCTAGTCCTCAAGGGCCTCAGGTTGATTTATTGCAAAAATCACAAAAAAACCTTGACAAAACCCCTTTAATTTCATATAATTGCTTCTCTGTTGTAAACTCTGCCCTCGTAGCTCAGTCGGCAGAGCACGTCCTTG
The DNA here is from genome assembly GCA_028707125.1 of Candidatus Omnitrophota bacterium. NCBI lineage: Bacteria > Pseudomonadati > Candidatus Omnitrophota > Candidatus Omnitrophota bacterium. Next base: position 1,237,962 of record JAQTUX010000001.1, on the reverse strand, counting down.
GTAAGGACGGGGTCATCGGTTCAATTCCGATCGGGGGCTTAAGTTTTGAAGGAAATAAAATGCGCGAGATAATTACCTTGGAATGCGGCGATTGCCGACGGAAGAACTACACAACCACCAAGAATAAGAAATTGCACGCGGATAGATTGCAGTTGAATAAGTTCTGCAGGTCTTGCCGGAGATACACGGCGCATAAAGAAATAAAATAGAATTTTTATAATACAATAAAATAATCCACTTTTTTAACCTTTTGTTTGTGAAAATAAGGAAGAGGGGGAGTTTTTTTATCTTCTGTCATCCCCCTGCGCAACCAACCTTGCTTATGAATATATTGAAGAATACCAAGAAGAAATTGCTTCGGGGGATGTCACTATATGGGCAAGGTCTACAATTAATCAGGGGGATGATCCTTGACATTGCATTACAATGTCAAGGATCTATTCTAGGTAGCACTGGCTTGCCCGCGGGTGTTCCATTTAGGCCAGTAGCTCTAATTGGCAGAGCGGCGGTCTCCAAAACCGTTGGTTGGGGGTTCGAATCCCTCCTGGCCTGTATGCCGATACGAGGGGTTTGAACCGAATAGATGATAGCTAAAACAAAGAAATTTATTATTGAAGTAAAACAGGAACTGTCAAAGGTGTCCTGGTCAAGCAGGCGGGAATTAATGGGCGCCACAGCCGTAGTCATAACCAGCACGTTTATGCTGGCATTTTATATAGGAATAATAGATCTGCTCCTTTCCAAATTCTTAAGCCTGGTGATCAGATGAAGAAATGGTATGTTGTGCATACGCAGACGGGCACGGAAGATAAGGTCAAGGCGAGCCTGGAGGGCAGGATAGCCGGCGCGGGGATGTCTGAACTTGTGAGCCAGATACTTATACCTACTGAGAAGGTCTCCGAGATAAGAAGCGGAAAGCGCAGGATATCAGAGCGTAAATTTTTTCCCGGTTACATACTTGTTGAGATGGAACTCAACGACGATACGTATTTTTTGTTCAAGACGACCCCGGGAGTCACCGGCTTTATCGGCCTGGGCAAGAAACCCTCGGCCCTGCCCGAGGCAGAGGTAGAGGGTATCCTGAAGCGCTCGCAGGACACGCAGGTAAAACCGAGCCCCAAGATCGTTTTTGAGAAAGGCGAGCAGGTCAGGGTGACAGACGGGCCGTTCGTGAATTTCAACGGAACGATAGACGAGGTCCACCCCGATAAGGGCAAGCTCAAGGTCAACGTGATGATATTCGGCAGGGCAACCCCTGTTGAATTGGAATACTGGCAGGTAGAGAAGATATAATGGCAAAGAAGATAAAGACACAGATCAAATTACACGTCCCCGCGGGAGCGGCTAACCCCGCTCCGCCTGTTGGGCCGGCGCTGGGCCAGCACGGCGTCAACATAATGCAGTTCTGCAAGACATTTAACGAACAGACCAAAGGCAGGGAGGGGCTTATCCTGCCGGTGGTCATAAGCGTTTACGAAGATAAATCATTTACCTTTATAATAAAGAGCCCTCCCTCTTCCATACTTCTTAAGAAAGCGGCGAATCTTGCCAAGGCGTCGGGCCAGGCAGGCAAGGAGAAGATAGGCACCGTGACGATGAAGCAGGTGGAGGAGATAGCGAAACAAAAGGTCGTGGACCTGAATACCTCGGATATTGAAGAGGCGAAGAAGATCATCATGGGCACGGCGCGCAGTATGGGCATATCCGTAGAAGGTTAGAAATGCAAAAACGCAGCAAGAGATATAAAGAGTCCGAAAAGGCCGTTGACAGAGAAAAGGGCTATAAGCTTAATGAGGCGGTCGCCCTGATCAAGTCAATGCCTCCGCTTAAGTTCGACGGTTCGGTAGACCTGAGTTTCTATCTTAACGTTGACCCGAAGAAACCGGAACAGATGGTCAGGGGCACGGTCATACTGCCTCACGGCACAGGCAAGAAAGTGCGGGTCGCCGTTTTCGCTAAGGGCGAGGCGGAGAAACAGGCGAAAGAGGCGGGCGCGGATATCGTGGGAGCGGAAGACCTGATCGAAAAGGTTGCCGCGGGAAAAGTTGAATTTGACTGCGCCATAGCCACCCCGGAGATGATGAAAGAATTAAGTAAGCTGGGCAAGATATTAGGGCCGCGCGGGCTTATGCCCAGCCCCAAGACAGGCACAGTTACCAACGATGTAACTAAGGCCATTTCAGAGTTGAAAAAAGGCAAGGTGGAATACCGGGTGGATAAACAGTCCGGTATACATCTGAGCGTGGGTAAGATATCTTTTGACGAGAATAAGCTATATGATAACGCTTTCAAGGTGATAGACGCGATAGTTTCTTCCAAGCCGGCTACAGTAAAGGGCACGTTTATAAAGAGCGCTTTTATATCGGCATCGATGAACCCGGGATTAAGGCTTACGCTATAGTATACCCCACACTTACGTGTGGGGAATGAGAAATCAGGCATGAAAAAAATAGGGACATTATACAGAGAGTCCAGCGAGAGGGAATTAAAGGACAGGATGGGCAAGGCCTCCAGTATGTTCATTATCGGCTACTCCGGCATCAAGAGCAACGACCTGAACGCGTTAAGGAACAAATTAAGGCTGGCCGGGGCCGAGCTTTTTGTCCCGAAGAATTCCCTGGTTTCAAGAGTGCTAAAAGACAGGAAATTATCCGGGCTTACTAAATTTGTGCAGGGGCCGTGCGGGTTCGTCTTCAGCCTGACAGACCCTACAGGCGTCTCAAAGGTGTTAAAACAATTTTCCAAAGATAACGATAAACTGCTTCTCCACGGAGGCGTTATGGAGGAGGCGGTGCTGGAGAGCAAAGATATAAGCGCGCTGGCAAGCCTGCCCCCGAGAGAAGTTTTATACGTAATGCTCGTTACCGGCTTGAAGAGCCCGATCACGTCTTCTGTGCGCGCGTTGAAGCAGATGATGACCAAAATGGTAGTTGCCTTGAACCGCATAAAAGAAAATAAAGGAAAATAGGAGGAAAATAAGATGGCAGAAGGAAAAACAGAGGTTAAGGTAGAAGGCAAGATAGGGGACCTGATAAAGTCCATTGAGACGATGTCTGTCCTTGAACTTTCGGAATTTGTAAAGGCGCTTGAAGAGAAATTCGGCGTGTCCGCGGCAATGCCCATGATGGCTGCCGGCGCCGCGCCTCAGGCAGGCGCGGCCGGAGCGGAAGCCGCCGAGGAGAAGACAAGCTTTACGGTCGTGATCACGTCCGCGGGCGCCAATAAGATCGCCGTTATCAAAGAAGTCAGGGCGGTCACCAGCCTGGGCCTGAAAGAGGCAAAGGACCTGGTAGATTCAGCGCCGAAGCCGGTTAAGGACGGCGTGCCTAAGCAGGAAGCGGAAGAGATAAAGAAGAAATTGACCGCGGCAGGAGCAACGGTAGAACTTAAGTAAGCAGTTAAGCGGGTAGAATGAAAAGAAAAAATTTCGCCAGATTAAAAGAGATATACGAGCTGCCGAACCTTCTTCAGCTGCAGACCGATGCCTACAAGAGTTTTCTGCAGGAGGGGGTCGGCCCTGACGCGAGAGAGGATGACGGGCTCCAGGAGGCGTTCAAAGAGGTCTTTCCCATAGAGAGCTTTGACAGGAAGATACGCCTTGAGTTCATCGGATATTCTCTGGGCAAGCCGAAATACGACGAGGCAGAGTGCAAGCGCAGGAGCATGACATACGCCTCTCCTCTTAAAGTGAAATTCCGCCTGATCATGCTTACGGAGGTCAAGGAGCAGGAGGCATACTTCGGAGAGATACCTCTTATGACCAGGTACGGCACCTTCATTATAAACGGCGATGAGCGCGTGGTGGTAAGCCAGCTGCAGCGTTCTCCCGGTATTTCTTTTGAAGAAGAGGCGCATCCTTCAGGCAAGAGCATTTATTACGGCAGGATAATCCCCTACAGGGGCGCCTGGCTTGAAATAAAATACGACCTCGCCGGCATAATACTCGCCTACGTTGACAGAAGAAGGAATTTCCCGGTAACCCAGATATTGAGGATCATGGGCCTGTCTGGCAACGACGATATAATAAAGGCGTTTGGAGAGGAGCACGCGGAGATCACCGCTACCCTCGCTAAAGATTACACCAAGACCAAGGAAGAGGCGGTGCTGGATTTCTACAGGAAGATGCGCCCTACAGAGCCGCTTACCCTTGAGGCAGCCGAGACGCTGTTCTTCCGGCTGTTTTTTGACCAGAAGCGCTACGACCTGAAGAAGGTCGGAAGGTTCATACTTAACAGAAAATTGAATATGGACCTGCCCCTGGATAAGCGCGTGCTTGATGTGGATACCGTGATAAGCGTGATCAAGTACCTTATCAACCTCAACAAGGGCCAGGGCCGCATAGACGATATAGACCATTTAGGCAACCGCAGGATCAAGACCGTAGGCGAGCTTATCCAGAACCAGATAAGGATAGGGCTGGCGCGGGTCGAGCGTTCCATACGCGAGAGGTTTACCGTATTGGGAGATACGGAGAACTTGAGCGTCCACCATCTTATAAATTCCAAATTATTTTCAAATCAGATCAAGGATTTCTTTGCCAGGAGCCAGCTTTCCCAGTTTATGGACCAGGTAAACCCTCTGGCGGAAATCACCCATAAAAGACGCTTGAGCGCCCTGGGCCCGGGCGGGCTTTCCAGAGAGCGCGCGGGTTTTGAAGTCAGGGATATCCACTCTTCGCATTACGGAAGGATATGCCCCATTGAGACGCCTGAAGGCCCGAATATAGGCCTGATCGCCTCTTTGAGCTGTTACGCCAGGGTTAATGAATACGGATTATTAGAGACCCCGTATAGAAAGGTTGAAGGGGGCAGGGTAACCAAAAAAATAGATTATTTGACGGCGGATATAGAGGAACAGATGGTCATAGCGCAGGCAAACTGCCCGCTTGATCCGGACGGTAATTTTGTGGATAAGGAAGTGTCCTGCCGCCACCGAGGGGATTTTCCCAAGGTGCCCGCGAAGGACGTGCAATATATGGATGTTTCTCCTAAACAGCTTGTTTCCGTGGCCGCTTCCCTGGTGCCTTTCCTTGAGCACGACGACGCCAACCGCGCGCTGATGGGCGCCAACATGCAGAGGCAGGCAGTGCCGCTTATGATAACCGAGCCGCCGCTGGTAGGCACGGGAATGGAAGGCAAGGTCGCGGCTGATTCAGGCGCCCTGGTCATCGCGGAGGCCTCCGGCAAGGTAACGGAGGTGGATTCTTCATCTATAACTATAGGTAAGAAGAAATACGCGCTGAATAAATTTACAAGGTCTAACGCCGATACCTGCCTGAATCAAAGGCCTATTGTGCAGCCGGGGCAGAGCGTTGAGGCCGGAGAGGTGATCGCCGACGGTATGGCCACCAGGAAAGGCGAACTGGCCCTGGGCCGTAATCTGCTGGTCGCCTTTATGCCATGGCGCGGCTACAATTTTGAAGACGCCATACTTATCAGCGAGAAGCTGGTGAAGGAAGACGCCTTTACCAGTATTCATATAGAAGAGTTTGAGACCGAGGCGACGGAAACGAGGCTGGGAAATGAAGACATTACCCGCGATATCCCCAACGTGGGAGAAGAGGCGCTGAAAGACCTTGATGAGGGCGGCATTATACGCATAGGGGCGGAGGTCGGGGCAGGCAGCATACTTGTAGGCAAGGTCACGCCCAAGACAGAGTCGGAGCTCTCCGCGGAAGAACGGCTTTTAAGGGCCATATTCGGCGAGAAGGCCGGAGACGTCAGGGATACTTCTTTGGTGGCCCCGCCGGGAGTTGAAGGCGTTGTGGTCGGCGTGCATGTCTTCAGCAGGAAAGACCGCGGCAGAAAGTCAAAGGCGGAGAAGTCCGCGGAACTGGCGAAGATACGGGAGATAAAAAATTACTACAAGCAGGAAATAGAGGTGCTTGAGGCGGAAAAGGAAAAGCGCCTTGCCAGGATCCTGGGCGTAGATGTTAAAAAGGTATTTAAGCATGACCTTGATGAAAATGAAGAGGCCAAGGTAGCCGCCTCTTCATATGACGAACAGATAAAGAACCTTTTAGTGGAGCAGGAGCAGGAAATAGAGCGCGTCAGGCGCGGCGATGAACTGCCCGCCGGCGTATTAAAGAGGGTCGTTGTTTACGTTGCCAATAAGAGGAAGGTCGCCGAGGGGGACAAGCTCGCCGGACGCCACGGAAATAAAGGCGTTGTGGCGCGCATATTGCCCGAAGCGGATATGCCCTTTCTGCCCGACGGAACGCCTGTTGAGATAGTGCTTAACCCGCTGGGCGTACCCTCGCGTATGAACGTCGGCCAGATATTAGAGACGCATTTAGGATGGGCCGCGAGAATGCTGGGGTTTGAAGCTGCCTCTCCGGTATTCGACGGGGTAAAGGAAGGGCAGATAAAGGAACTACTTGCCAAAGCGGGGCTTCCCGAAGAAGGAAAGATCACGCTCTACGATGGTTTCACGGGCATGCCGTTCAACCAGAAGGTGACCGTGGGATATATTTATATGATGAAACTGATCCACCTTGTTGACGAGAAGATGCACGCGCGTTCTATAGGGCCGTATTCTCTGGTCACTCAACAGCCGCTGGGAGGCAAGGCGCAGTTCGGCGGCCAGAGGTTCGGAGAGATGGAGGTCTGGGCCCTTGAGGCCTACGGCGCGGCCTTTACGCTTCAGGAAATGCTTACGGTCAAAAGCGACGACGTAAACGGCAGGACGAAGATCTATGAGGCGATCGTCAAGGGCGAACAGGCCTTCCATACGGGCACGCCTGAATCGTTCAATGTGCTCTTAAAAGAACTACAGGGGCTCTGCCTTGATGTTAAGACAGAGAAGGGTAAACAATGATGAAGGAATTCGCGCCGCCGTTTGGCTCCATATCCATAAGGATGGCTTCCGCGCAGACCATAAAGTCCTGGTCTAAGGGCGAAGTAAAGAAGGCGGAGACCATCAATTACAGGTCTCTCAAGCCGGAAAAAGACGGGCTTTTCTGCGAGAAGATATTCGGGCCGGTAAGGGACTGGGAGTGCAACTGCGGAAAATATAAAGGCATCAAGTTCAAGGGCATTACCTGCGACAGGTGTTCGGTCACCGTAGACAGGTCATCTGTGCGCCGGGAAAGAATGGGGCATATAGAATTGGCCGCCCCTGTCACGCATATCTGGTTTTTTAAGGCGGTGCCTTCCAGGATGTCGGCGATCCTCGGCATATCCCTCAGGGACCTGGAGAAGGTCATATATTACGAGGAGTACGTTGTGCTTGACCCGGCTGAGACGCCGTTCAAGAAATATGAACTGCTTTCAGAGGAGCAGTATCAGGAGGCGGTGGAGAAGTACGGCTCCAATTTCAAGGCGAAGATCGGGGCAGAGGCGATATCCGCCATGCTTAAAGATGTGGACCTGGGCGCCCTTTGTAAGAAACTGCGAAAGGACATGGATAAGTCCAAGGACTCAACCGGCTCCAGAAAGAACCTTAAACTGCTGAGGATCATCGAGGACTTTAATAATTCAGGCAACAAGCCGGATTGGATGGTATTGGAGATACTGCCGGTCATACCGCCGGACCTCAGGCCTTTGGTCCCCCTGGACGGCGGCAGGTTTGCCACTTCCGACCTCAATGACCTGTATAGGAGAGTAATAAACAGGAATAATCGCCTGAAGAAACTTAAAGAACTGAACGCTCCGGAAATAATCATCAGGAATGAAAAACGTATGCTGCAGGAGGCGGTGGATGCCCTGCTTGATAACGGCAGGCACGGCAGGCCGGTGCTGGGGGCGAATAACCGGCCGTTGAAATCGCTCTCCGATATGCTTAAGGGCAAACAGGGGCGTTTCCGCCAGAACCTTTTAGGAAAGCGCGTTGACTATTCCGGCCGTTCCGTTATAGTCGTAGGGCCTGAATTGAAGCTCAACCAGTGCGGCCTGCCGAAACAAATGGCGCTGGAACTTTTTGAGCCGTTCATTATAAAGAAACTGCGCGAAAAAGGTTTTGTCCACACTATAAGGGGCGCCAGGCGCATGGTTGAACGCGCCAAGATCGAGGTCTGGGACATACTTGATGAAGTCATCAGGGACCATCCGGTCATGTTGAACCGCGCTCCCACCCTGCATCGGTTGAGCATTCAGGCATTCCAGCCGCTGCTCATAGAAGGCAAGTCAATAAAGATACATCCTCTGGTATGCACGGCGTTCAACGCTGATTTTGACGGAGACCAGATGGCGGTACATGTGCCGTTGTCTCTTGAGGCCCAGGTTGAGGCCAACATACTTATGCTTTCCACTAATAATGTATTCTCTCCCGCGGACGGCCGGCCGATAGTAAGCCCGACCCAGGACATCGTCTTAGGCAGCTGCTATCTTACAAAACCAAAACCAAAAGCAAAGGGAGAAGGCATGCTCTTCTCCTGCGGCGAAGAGGCGATCGTCGCCTACAATGACGACGTTATAGAGCTGCATGCCATAATAAAACTAAGGGTAAATAACATCTTTGACCTCGATACATCCGCTTTGCAGGAAGGCGTCAAGATAATAGATACCACCGTAGGCAGAGTGCTGTTCAATGAATACCTGCCCGAAGGATATGGTTTCGTCAATTACGAAATGAATAAGCGCAATATCGGCGATGTGGTTGCCGCCTGCTATAAAAGGTTCGGGCACAGCAGGACCGTAAAACTGCTTGATGACTTGAAGGAATGCGGCTTTGAGTACGCGACATTAGGAGGGATATCCATAGGCATAGACGATCTGCGCATACCGCCTGAGAAAGAAGCCGTGTTAAAGGACTCAAAGGCAGAGGTTACCAAGGTAGAGGAACAGTACAGAAAGGGCGTGATCACCGACAGGGAGAGGTATAACAAGGCAATAGATATCTGGACGCACGCCACGGATAAGGTCGCCGATTTTCTGTTCAAGGGTATGGAGTCGTTCAACCCGATATTCCTTATGGCGGATTCCGGCGCGCGCGGCTCACGCCTGCAGGTGAGGCAGTTGGCAGGCATGAGAGGATTAATGGCTAAGCCGTCGGGAGAGATCATAGAGAGCCCTATTACGGCTAATTTCAAAGAGGGGCTGACCGTGCTGGAATATTTTATTTCCACGCACGGCGCGCGAAAGGGTTTGGCCGATACCGCGCTTAAGACCGCTGACGCCGGCTACCTTACCAGAAGGCTGGTGGATGTGGCGCAGGAGGTTATCGTTATTGAGGATGACTGCGGCACCTTGAACGGCATCACGGTTGCCGCGATAGTAGAGGGCGATGAAATAGTTGTCAGTTTGAAGGACAGGATAATCGGCCGCGTCGCGCTTGACAATATAGTGGATATTATTACCGACGAGGTCATCGTTGAAGCGGGCTCTGAGATCACCGAAGAGAAGGCCGATATGATCGAGCGTTTAGGCATAGAGAAGATACGCATAAGGAGCGTTTTGACCTGTGAGACCGGCCGCGGTTTGTGCAAGAAGTGCTACGGCAGGAACCTGGCTTCGGGCCGGCTGGTTGATACGGGAGAGGCGGTAGGCATAGTCGCCGCGCAGAGCATAGGCGAGCCGGGGACCCAGCTTACAATGAGGACCTTCCACATCGGAGGGACTGCCAGCCGTATCGTGGAGCAGTCCTCAATGAAGGCAAAGAACGACGGCATAGTACGTTATCATAACATAAAATCGGTAGAGAAAGACAAGGAACAGGTCGTATTGAACAGGAACGGCCAGGTGAGCATAAATGACGCGCAGGGCAGGGAGCTGGAGAGGTATCCGGTGCCGCAGGGCGCCTTCCTTAAGTTTGCCGACGGAAAAAATATCAACAAGGGCGACCTGTTTTTCAGATGGGACCCTTATACATATCCTATTTTGAGCGAGGTTGAAGGCACGGTTAAATTTGAGGACTTGAAAGAAGGCGTTACCGTGATAGACGAGCTTAATCCCGCGACCAAGGTCGTGGAGAGGGTCGTCGTAGAGCACAAGCAGGATTACAATCCACAGATCATCATAATGGACAGCAAGAAGGAAGTGTTGGGCATATACCCTCTTCCGATCGAGGCGCATATACTTGTCAAGGATGGGGATAAGATGAAGGCGGGGGAATTGCTTGCTAAGATACCCCGTGTCGTAGGCAAGACCAGGGATATTACCGGAGGCCTTCCCCGTGTCGCCGAACTTTTTGAGGCCAGGCGGCCCAAGGACCCGGCTATAATCGCCGAAATCGACGGTTTTGTTGAATTCGGCGAGACCAAAAAGAGCCAGAGGGTCATCATAGTCAGGAGCCCCACGGGAATGCAGAAGGAATATATACTGCCGCACGGCAAGCATCCCGACGTATACAAGGGCGATAAGGTGGCTGCCGGCCAGCAGCTTACCGATGGGCCGGTGGTGCTTCAGGATATATTGCGCGTCTGCGGGGATAAGGTGCTGCAGGAATATCTGGTCAATGAAATACAGGAAGTATACCGGCTGCAGGGCGTGCACATAAACGACAAACACATAGAAATAATAATCAGGCAGATGTTAAAGAAGGTGAGGATAGAGGATTCCGGCGACAGCGATTTTCTGCCCGGGCAGCAGGTTGACAAATGGGTTTTCCGCGATGAGAACATCAAACTGGTGAAGAAGGGGAGCAAGCCCGCTTCAGCCACGCCGTTATTATTAGGCATAACGAAGGCGTCTCTTACTACCGAAAGTTTTATTTCCGCCGCCAGTTTCCAGGAGACCACGCGCGTGCTTACCGATGCCGCTGCCAGCGGCAAGAGCGATGAACTGTTCGGCCTGAAAGAGAACGTTATCGTGGGCCATCTTATACCGGCAGGCACCGGCTTCAAGGAGCACCAGGAGATAGAATTATTAAAGGCGGAGATCAAGGGCAAAAAAGAGGATAAGGGAGAGGGTAAGGAAGAATAATGCCGACTATAGAGCAATTGATAAGGATGGGCAGGACCGCCAAGAAGCAAAAGACGAAATCACCAGCTTTAAAGAAGTGCCCGCAGCGCAGGGGCGTCTGCATTCAGGTGAGGACAATGACCCCTAAGAAGCCGAACTCAGCCCTGAGAAAGATAGCGCGCGTGCGCCTGACCACCGGGATAGAGGTGACCTCTTATATTCCCGGAGAAGGCCATAATCTTCAGGAGCACTCAATAGTCCTGGTCAGGGGCGGCAGGGTAAAGGACCTGCCAGGTGTAAGGTACCACATCGTCAGAGGCACGCTGGACACGGCAGGGGTTGCCAATCGCAAGAAGTCGCGCTCAAAATACGGCGCGAAGGCGCCTAAATAAAGTAGCGAGTAGAGAGAAAATAAAATATGAGAAGACACGCAGCGGAAAAAAGAGATATTTTAGCGGACGCCAAATACAAGAGCAAGGTAGTAGCGCGTTTTATAAACATGGTGATGCTTGACGGCAAGAGGAGCGTCGCCGAGGATATAGTTTACGGCGCCTTTGATACGGTCAGGGAGAAGGTCAACGAGCCCGATGCCCTGAAGTTCTTCCATAAGATCATAGATAATGTCAGGCCGCGCCTTGAGGTCAAGCCGCGCCGCGTAGGGGGCGCGACCTATCAGATCCCCATCGAGGTAAAACAGGAGCGCGGTATCACCATGGCGCTGCGCTGGATAAGGAATCTGGCAAGGCAGCGCAAAGGCAAGTCAATGACGGAGAAGCTGGCGGATGAGCTCATCGCCGCTTATAAAGGTGAGGGCGGCGCCATAAAGAAACGGGACGATACACATAAGATGGCTGAGGCGAATAAGGCCTTCGCGCATTTCAGATGGTAGTTTTGAGAGAAGATATATGAGACAGGTCGCTTTAGAAAAAATAAGGAATATAGGCATAGTCGCCCACATAGACGCGGGTAAGACCACTACCACGGAGCGCGTGCTGTTTTTTACAGGTATAACTTATAAGATCGGCCAGGTAGATGACGGCACCGCCACTATGGACTGGATGGTCCAGGAGCAGGAACGCGGCATTACCATAACCGCCGCCTGCACCGCCGTAAGCTGGCGCGATTGCAGGATCAATATAATCGATACTCCCGGGCACGTGGATTTTACCGTTGAAGTGGAGCGTTCGCTTAAAGTATTAGACGGAGCGGTCGTGGTTTTCTGCGCGCAGGGCGGGGTTGAGCCGCAGTCAGAGACGGTCTGGCGCCAGGCAGACAGGTATCATGTGCCCAGGATCGCGTTTATAAATAAGATGGACAGGGTGGGGGCGGATTTTTTCGGCTGCATAGAACAGATGCACACCCGATTGGGAGCAAGCGCGGCGGCGGTCCAGGTCCCTTATTTTAAGGGCGAGGAATTTTCCGGCATCATTGATCTGTTGAAAGATAAGATGCTTGTTTACAAGAATGAGACGGGCAGCGAATTTGAGTATGTGGATGTGCCTGCCGAGAAATCAGACGAATGTAAGAAACATTATGAGAAGCTGGTGGAGAAGACGGCAGAGGCGGATGATGAGCTTATGCATAAATTCATCGAGGGCAAAGAGATCAGCAAGGAAGAGGTCAGGGCGGGGATAAGAAGGGGCGTTATCGCCAATAAATTTGTCCCCGTATTCTGCGGCACTTCGCTTCGCAACAGGGGCATCCAGCCGCTGCTTGACGGCGTATGCGATTACCTGCCTTCGCCTAAAGACATCCCGGCAATAAAAGGCCTGGAGCCGAAGAGCGGAGAATACGAAGAGAGGGCCGTGGATGATAACGCGCCGTTTTGCGCGCTGTGCTTTAAGATCGCCACCGACCCGTATGTGGGCAAGCTTAATTATGTGAGGATCTATTCCGGCTCGCTTGAGAGCGGTACCTATATATATAATATGAATCTTCGTGAAAAGGAAAAGGTCGCCAAGATCGTGAGGATGCACGCCAACAGGCAGGAGATCATAGATAAGGTGTATGCCGGAGATATAGTGGCGGTAGTCGGATTGAGAGAGACGAAGACCGGAGATACCCTGTGCGATGAGAAATCCCCCATATTACTTGAAGCAATGAAATTCCCCGAGCCGGTCATCTCGCAGGCAATAGAGCCGGCTTCAAAGGCCGACCAGGATAAATTAGGCATGTCTTTGAGAAAGCTTATGGATGAGGACCCTTCTTTCAGGGTTACCTATAATAATGAGACCGGCCAGACGATCATCTCGGGTATGGGCCAGCTTCACCTTGATATTATCGTGGACCGGCTTAAGAGGGAATTTACCGTTGATACCCGCGTCGGCAATCCCCAGGTGGCCTATAAAGAGACCGTGAGCAAACCGGTGACCAGGGTAGTAGGCAAATTCATCCAACAGAGCGGAGGCCGCGGCCAGTACGGGCATGTGGTCATAGATATCGCCCCTCAGGAAACGCCGGGTTCAGGCGTTACCTTTGAAGATAAGATCAAGGGCGGCGCGATACCCAGGGAGTTCATATCGTCTGTTGAGGACGGCATTGAGATCGCCGCCAAGAACGGCATATTGGCCGGATATCCGGTGACCGATGTGGCCGTGACCCTGACAGACGGCTCATACCATGAGGTTGATTCTTCCGAGATCGCTTTTCAGATGGCTGCTTCTATCGCCCTGGTTGAGGGTTTAAGGCGGGCCGCCTGCAAGCTGCTTGAGCCGGTAATGGATATGGATGTCATATGCCCTGAAGAATATATGGGCATGGTCATCGGGGACCTGAATTCGCGGCGCGCCAAGATCATCAACATTGTGCAGAAAGGCAACATTCGCCATATCCACGTGAATGTTCCGTTATCAGAGGTGTTCAATTACGCTATGGTATTACGCTCTCTTACTCAGGGGCGTGCCAGTTATACAATGGAGCCCTCTTATTACGCGGAGGTGCCTTCACATATAGCTCAGAATATAATGACCAATTCACCGTATTCGGCTCACAGAGCCAAGAAATGAGGGAAAATCAGGAGGTGTTAAATGGCTAAAGAGAAATTCTTAAGGACTAAACCGCACGTGAACATAGGGACAATAGGGCATGTTGACCATGGCAAGACAACTTTGACGTCGGCGATAACCCTCGTTTTGAACAAGAAGGGGCTTGCCGAGGCGCGCAGTTTTGACTCTATTGATAACGCGCCCGAAGAGAAGGAAAGAGGCGTTACCATCAACATATCTCACGTGGAATACCAGACCGACAAGAGGCATTACGCCCATATTGACTGCCCCGGCCATGCCGACTATATAAAGAACATGATCACCGGCGCCGCGCAGATGGACGGAGCCATACTGGTGGTCTCGGCAGCTGACGGTCCGATGCCTCAGACCAGAGAGCATATACTTCTGGCGCGCCAGGTGAACGTGCCGGCAATAGTGGTTTTCTTGAACAAGGTTGACATGGTTTCCGATAAAGAGTTGATCGAGCTGGTAGAGATGGAAGTAAGGGACCTGCTGACCAAATACAACTTCCCCGGAGACAAAACTCCGATCATCAAGGGAAGCGCGCTTCAGGCAATGGAAGCGGCCGGCGATCCTAACAGCCCGGGAGGCCAGGCAATACTTGAGTTGATGAAGGCGGTAGATGACTTTATCCCTGACCCTAAACGCGATCTGGACAAGCCGTTCCTTATGGCCATCGAAGATGTCTTCTCAATAGAAGGCAGAGGCACGGTCGGTACAGGCAGGATCGAGAGAGGCAAGATCAAGTTAAATGATACCGTTGATATCGTGGGTATCAATCAGGAAATTTCAAAGACCGTAGTTACAGGCATTGAAATGTTCCGTAAACTTCTTGATGAAGGCCAGGCAGGAGACAACGTCGGGCTTCTATTAAGAGGCGTAGACAAGAAGCAGATGCAGAGAGGCATGGTTCTGGCGGCTCCCGGTTCGATCACGCCGCATAAAAAGTTCAAAGCGCAGGTTTACGTGCTGGCAAAAGAGGAAGGCGGAAGGCACACTCCTTTCTTTACCGGTTACAGGCCGCAGTTCTACTTCAGGACAACGGACGTTACCGGTAATGTTACCCTGCCTCAGGGCGTGGAAATGGTCATGCCCGGAGATAACGTTAACCTGGAAGTTGAGTTGATCTCTCCCGTAGCCATGGAGAAAGAGTCGCGTTTTGCCATACGCGAAGGCGGGCATACCGTAGGCGCGGGTGTGGTAAGCGAGGTTGTCGCTTAAAATTATACATGCAGAAAATACGGATAAAATTGAAAGCATACGACCACCGTCTCCTTGACCAGGCGGTCAAGGAGATAGTGGAGACGGCAAAGAGGACCGGCGCGCAGGTGTCAGGGCCTATACCGCTTCCTACCAGGAAAGAGGTATATACCGTCCTGAGATCGCCGACGATCGATAAGAAGTCCCGCGAGCAGTTCTCTCTTTGCACCCATAAGCGCCTGCTTGAGCTTCTGGAGCCGACCGCGAAGACAATAGATGCTTTGCGTAAGCTGAACCTGGCCGCGGGCGTATACGTTGAGATAAGATAATGAGCGGATTGTTGGGAAAGAAAATCGGCTGCACTCATATCTTCGACACGCAGGGAAAGATGGTCTCTGTTACGGCGGTTGAGGCAGGGCCCTGCGTGGTCCTGAAGGTCGGAGATAAGAAGGTCCAGTTGGGTTTTGACGTTGTTAAAGAAAAGCATGTCAAAAAGCCGCAGCTGGCCGTGTTTAAGAAAATCAACACCGCTCCGAGGAAGTTTATAAGAGAAGTAGTGAAGGACGCGGCGACAGAATATAAGGTCGGCGAGGAGCTCAAGACGGATATTTTTAAAGACGGCGACTATGTTGATGTAATCGGTATCTCCAAAGGCAAGGGGTTTCAGGGCGGTATGAAGAGATGGAATTGGTCGGGAACCCCTATGACCCACGGTTCAACCTCGCATAGAAGAGTGGGCTCTATCGGTTCAAGTACAACCCCCGGCAGAGTATGGAAAGGCCATCATATGCCCGGCCATATGGGTTGCGCGCGCGTTACTGTTCAGAATCTCAAAGTAGTAGGGGTTGACGTTGAAAATAATCTCCTGATGGTTAAAGGCGCTATCCCCGGTTCAAACGGCGGATATGTGATGATAAAAAATTCGTTACGTAAGAAGCTGTCAGTAGCAGCCGCCGCGATCCAGACAAAGAAAGATGAGCAAAAAGGGCCGAAGAAACCAGCTAAGAAATAATCGCTAAATTAAGGGGCTCCATGTTTACAGTTCCGGTTCTAGACATAAACGGCAAAGAAGTAGAGAAGATCAAGCTTGACGCTAAGATCTTTGACGGCAGCGTGAATAGTTCCGCGCTGCATCGGGCCGCGGTAGGGTATCTGGCGGGCAAAAGGCGCGGACTTGCCTCTACCAGGACAAGAGGCGAGGTTTCCGGCGGCGGCAAGAAACCGTGGCGGCAGAAGGGGACCGGCAGGGCGCGGGTCGGCTCCATACGTTCGCCTTTATGGCGCGGCGGCGGGATCATCTTCGGCCCGCACCCGAGGGATTTCGCGCTGGACACGCCAAAACAGGTAAAATTACTGGCGCTCAGGTCTTCTCTTAACGGAAAATTAAACGATAACGGCCTGGTGCTGGTAGATGAGATAAAGCTGCCGTCTCAGAAGACCGGGGATTTCTTCAAACTTTTAAAGAAACTTAAGGTTGAGGGCAAGGCGCTGTTTATCATATCAGCCGCGGATAAGGACAACGCGCGCGCCGCCGCCAACATAAGCGGGATAAATATACGCAGGGTCAGCGATGTCAACGCTTACGATATAATGAATTGCAAAAAGGTGCTTACCAGCAGCGGTTCGTTCAAGGAACTGCTAAAGAGGTTGCGATGAAGCCGGAGCGTAATTGCATAAGGACTATAATACGTACCGAGAAATCCACTTTGGAGGAGCCGGCCGGCAAGTATCTTTTTATCGTGGATAAGAATGCCGGCAAGGTCGCGATAAGGAAGGCCATAGAGGATATATATAAGGTAAAGGTAAACAAGATCAATACTTATACGTCTATCGGAAAGGCGAAGACCGTGCGTTATCAGGTAGGGCGGACCCCCGAAATAAAAAAGGCGATAGTCACGCTTAAAAAAGGCGATAAGATAGATTTCTCTCAATAAAGGAACGCTATGGGAATAAAAAAATATAACCCGACCACACCCAGCAGAAGATATATAACCGGTTATACTTTTGAAGAGATAACCAAGAAAACGCCGGAGAAGTCGCTGCTTCTGCCTTTGAAGAAGAAGGGCGGCAGAAATTGCTACGGCCGTATAACGGTCAGGTTCAGGGGCGGCGGGCATAAGCGGCGTTTAAGGATCATTGATTTTAAGAGGGATAAGAAAGACATGCCCGCTAAGGTGCTGGCGATAGAGTACGACCCTAACAGGTCGGCGAGGATCGCCTTGCTTGAATATCAGGATAAAGATAAAAGGTATATAATAGCTCCCGCCGGCCTTAAGCCCGGCGATGTGATCGTGAGCTCTAATAATCCTGATACCGAGATAAAACCAGGCAACACCCTGCCTATCAGGGTCATACCTTTGGGGACAATGATCCATAACGTTGAGCTGGTCAAGGGTTCGGGCGCTCAGATAATCCGCAGCGCCGGATCATCCGCCCAGATCACGGCAAAAGAAGGCGATTTCGCCCATATACGGCTTGCTTCCGGCGAGGTGCGCCTGATCGGCATTGACTGTTGCGCTACCATAGGCCAGGTGAGCAACATTGAGCATGAGGGCATTGTTAAAGGCAAGGCAGGGCGCAACAGATGGCTGGGCAGGCTTCCTAATATAAGGGGGCTGGCTATGAATCCGGTAGACCATCCGCACGGCGGAGGAGAGGGTAAATCAGGCCAGGGCAACCCTCATCCGGTCAGCCCGTGGGGTATGCCGACCAAGGGTTACAAGACCCGCAAGAAGCGCAAGTATTCGGATATGTACATAGTTAAGAGAAGGAGATAATAAATACTATGCCGCGTTCAGTCAGCAAGGGAGCTTATGTAGAAGAGAGCCTTATGAGGAAAGTAGAACGTCTGCAGAAGACAGGCCAGAGGCAGCCGGTCAAGACCTGGTCAAGGCGTTCCACGATCATACCGGAATTTGTGGGGTTGACTTTCCTGGTCCATGACGGCCGCAAGCATATACCGGTATTTGTGACCGAAAATATGGTGGGGCACAAGTTGGGAGAATTCGCCCCCTCCAGGATATTTAAGAAGCACGGTGGAGTAAAGGCGAAGAAGGCGGCGGACAAAACCTAATTTAAATATATGTTAGTAAACGCGAAGGCGAAATTTATAAAACTCACCCCTAATAAAGTGCGGCAGGTGCTTGGCTTGATCAGGGGCAAGGATGTGGCAGAGGCGTTGACTATCCTTAGTTTCGTGGATAAGAGGCCGAAGACACAGATAACAAAGGTTGTTAATTCCGCCGTTGCCTCGGCGAAGGCCAAAGGCATAGAGCCCAGGCAGCTTTACGTCTCCAAGGCGGTCTGCGAAAACGGCCCTATGTGGAAAAGGTTCAGGGCCGCGGCGTTCGGCAGGGCGACCAGGATACGCAAGAGGACATCTCATATAACCATAGAGTTGGATCTAAAAACCTGAGAGCGCAAATATGGGACAGAAGGTTCATCCGTTTTTACTGAGAATAGGCATCATAAAGAATTGGCACAGCAGGTGGTACGCGCCGCGGCAGAATTTCGCCAAATTCATCCTCGAGGACGAGAAAATACGCAAGTTCATAAAGGATAAATTCAAACAGGCCGCCGTATCGCACATAATCATTGAGCGGCTTACCGAAAAGATACGCGTCAGGATCCATAGCGCCAGGCCGGGGATCATCATAGGCAGGCATGGGGCGGACATAGAGCGCCTGAGGCAGGACCTGTCGGGTATGGTAGGCAGGGAGCTTTTGATAGACATAGAAGAGGTAAAGAACCCCGCTGTCAATGCCCAGTTAGTAGCGGAGAATGTGGCGCTTCAGCTTGAAAAGCGCATCGCCTTCAGAAGGGCGATGAAACGCGCTATTGAGCAGGCAATGAATTCAGGCGCCAAAGGCATAAAGATAGCGACGTCAGGCCGGCTCGGCGGGGCAGAGATGTCCCGGCGGGAGACCTACAGGCAGGGCAAGATACCCTTGCAGACATTGAGGGCGGATATAGATTATGGTTTTGCCGAAGCGCGCACCACCTACGGGGCTATCGGTGTGAAGGCATGGGTCTATATGGGCGACATTATCGGCAAACCGAAAGCAGCACGGGAGGGCTCTGAAGATGGCTCTAATGCCCAAGAGAGTAAAGTATAGGAAGTTCCATCGCGGCAAAAGAAGGGGCGTAGCCACCAGAGGCGCAAACCTGGCTTTTGGAGAATACGGGCTTAAGGCGTTGGGGAACGCTTGGCTTACCAATACGCAGATAGAGGCCATAAGGGTCCTTCTGACCAGGCAGTTGAGGCGCGGCGGAAGGCTGTGGCTGCGCGTTTTTCCTCACAAGTCCACAACCAAGAAGCCGGCGGAAACCAGGATGGGCAAGGGCAAGGGTGAACTTGATAAATGGGTGGCGATAGTCAAGCGTGGCAATATAATCTTTGAATTGGGAGGCATTCCCGCGCCGTTGGCTATAGAGGCATGCCGGTTGGCGGCATATAAGCTGCCTTTCAGGACGAAATTCGTGGCAAGGGAGCATAAATGAAGATAGCGGAGTTGAAGAACCTGAGCGACGCGGAATTAGAGCAGAAGAAGATCTCTCTTCAGGGAGATCTGTTTAAGCTTAATTTTGAGAAATTTTCAGGCAGGGTGGATAAGCCGCATAATTTTTCACTGTATAAAAAAGACATTGCCAGGATAGAAACTATTCTAAGGGAAAGGCGTAAATGAGTACAGAGAATACAGACATAGCCGCAAAGGTAAAAGCACAGGGAAGAAAGCGCACGAGAGGCGTGGTGCTCTCGCGCAAGATGAATAAGACCGCGATCGTCCGCTGCGTCACGCTTACGAGGCACGCTCTATACGGCAAGGTCATGAAGAGGGCGATAAAATTCAAAGTGCACGTTGAAAAGAACAGCGCTAACGCGGGCGACTGGGTGGAGATAGAAGCAGTCAGGCCCATATCAAAGGAAAAACATTTCCGGCTGGTTAAAATATTGAAAAAGGCGGCATAATGATACAACTCAGGTCAATATTAGATGTGGCGGATAATACCGGAGCCAGAAAGGCCTCCTGCATAGGCGTTATCGGATGCAAGGGGAAGCCCTTCGCGAATGTCGGCGATATCATAATGGTCAATATAAAGGAGTCGCAGCCCGAGGCGATAATCAAGAAGGGCGAAAAGGCAAGGGCGGTCGTCGTGCGCACCAGGGCGCCCATAAGGCGCGAGGACGGCTCCATATTAAGGTTTGACAGGAACGCGGTGGTATTCATAGATAATCAGCTTAATCCCAGGGGCACCAGAGTGTTCGGCCCGGTGGCGAGAGAATTAAGGGACAAGAATTTTACTAAGATCATCTCGCTGGCGCCGGAGGTAATTTAATATGTTGAAGATAAAGAAAAACGACACAGTAAAAGTGCTTTCCGGCAGAGACAGGGGTAAGACCGGCAAGGTGTTGCAGTTATACCTCGCGGAAGGCAAGGCGCTGGTTGAAGGTATCAACGTTGTAAAAAAGCATATGCGCCGGGTAAAAGAAGGCCAGCAGGCAGGTATAGTGTCGGTAGATTCTCCCATAAACATCTCTAATATCATGCTGGTATGCGGCCGCTGCCATAAGGCGACGAGGGTAGGTTTTACCGTGCTTAAAGACGGGACAAAGGCGCGCGTCTGCAAGAATTGCAAGGAGACATTATAGAAAATGGACCAGAAGTCACAGCCGGCACGGCTGCAGGTAAGATATAAGGAAGAGGTCATCCCGCAGATGATGAAGCGCTTCGGCTACAAGAACCCTATGCAGGTGCCGCGCCTTAAGAAGATAGTGGTGAATATGGGCGTGGGAGAGGCGCTTACCGACATCAAGATAATGGATAAGGCGGTGGAGGAGCTGGCGCTTATAACCGGCCAAAAGCCCCTTTTAAGGCGCGCCAGGACGGCCATCTCCAATTTCAAGCTCAAGAAGAACGCGCCTGTGGGCTGCAAGGTTACATTGAGGCGCAGGATCATGTATGAATTCATGGACCGCCTGATAAGTTTCGCCATACCGAGGATAAAGGATTTCAGAGGGGTCAACCCGGGCGCCTTTGATAAAGACGGGAATTTTACCTTGGGGTTATCTGAACAGGCGATATTTCCCGAGATCAACTACGATAAGATCTCCAGGGTCCAGGGTATGGATATAACGTTTGTGATAGAAGGCGGCTCCAAAGAGGAGTCGCGCGAATTATTAAAGCATTTCGGGATGCCTTTTAAATCGGAGTAAAACTAAATGGCGAAAGAATCACAGATAGAACGTTGGAAGAGGAAGCCGAAATTCAGCACAAGGCAACATAATCGCTGCCCTATCTGCGGAAGGTCAAGGGGTTACCTGAGGAGATTTCAGCTCTGCAGGATCTGTTTCCGCGAATTGGCCTGGAGGGGTTTGATACCGGGCGTGAAAAAGGCAAGCTGGTAAGAGGAACCTAAAAATGTCAATAACCGATCCGATAGCAGATACGTTAGTTAAATTGAAGAACGCCTCAATGGTATTCAAAGAGAGCGTTGATGTGCCTTTTTCCAGGATGACTCAGTCGATCCTGGAGATATTGAAAAGGGAGCATTATATAGCAGAGATAAAGCCGTTGGAACAAGAGGGAAGCCGCAAGCGCCTGAGGGTATACCTTAAATACTACGCGCCCAAGAAGCCCGTCTTGACCGGGATACAGCGCAGGTCAAAGCCCGGATTAAGGGTTTATTCCCGGTGTAAGGATATGCCTTTTGTGCTTCGCGGTAAAGGGCTGGCAGTTGTTTCCACTTCTAAAGGCCTGATGACAAATAAAGAGGCGCGCGGCCAGAAAATCGGCGGCGAGGTTTTGTTTTACATTTGGTAAAAACGCTAATTAACGCTAATACGATATGTCAAGACTAGGAAAACAACCGATAGCGATCCCCGAGGGAGTTAAGCTGCAGGTCAGCGGCAAACAGATCTCCGCCGAAGGCCCTAAAGGCAGAGACGCCTATACTCTTCCCGGGCCCATAGAGGCGAGACTGGAAGACAATAAACTGGTCCTGACAAGGGCCGATGACAGCAAGGCAGCAAAGTCGCTTCACGGCCTTAGCAGGGCGCTGGTTTTTAACATAGTAAGAGGGGTCAAGGAGGGTTACGCCAAACAGCTTGAGATACAGGGTGTAGGATATAAGGCGGTTGTGCAGGGGAAGAACCTGATGATTACCTTAAGGTTCACCCATCCCGTGGTTTTCCCTGTGCCCGACGACATTAAGATAGAGGTACAGAAGAATACCCTGATAAGCGTAAGCGGCATCAACAGGCAGCGCGTAGGGGAGATAGCCGCTGAGATCCGTTCTATTTTCCGGCCCGAGCCGTATAAAGGCACCGGCATCCGCTACGCGGGAGAAAAGGTCAAGAAGAAACTCGGAAAAGCGGCAACAACTAAGTCGTCATAATATGGATAAGAAAAAGATAGCAAGATTGGAAAGGCATAAAAGGATAAGGAAGAAGATACACGGCTCTTCATCTATGCCGCGTTTGTGCGTCTTCAGGAGCCTCAAGAATATTTGCGCGCAGGTCATTGATGACAGCCGGCAGAAGACGCTTTTTTCCTTAAGCACTGCCGATAAGGCCATAAAGAAGTCGCTGCCTTACGGCGGAAACGTAAAGGCCGCTGCCGTATTAGGGCGGGAGGTCGCCCGGCTCGCGGGGGAACGCGGGGTAAAGCAGGTTGTCTTTGACCGCGCCGGCTATGCCTATCATGGCAGGATAAAGGCGCTTGCCGAGGCGGCAAAAGGCGCGGGTTTAAGTTTTAACGACAAAGGAAAATAAGGCACGATATGAATAATCCAAGAGGGGGTACTAGAGAAGGCGGCCGTCAGGAGCAGCCGGATTTTGTGGAAAAGGTGGTTACCATAAACAGGATAACCAAGGTTACCAAAGGCGGCAAGAAAATGTCTTTCAGCGCCCTGGTCGTGGTCGGCAATAAAAAAGGCAACGCGGGCTTTGCCCTGGGCAAGGCAAACGAAGTTGCCGATGCCATACGCAAGGGTTTGGCCGCCGCCAAGAAGAGCATGGTGAAGATCGATCTGAAGGGTACGACAATAAGCCACGATATACTGGGAAAATTCGGCGCGGCCACGGTATTGCTGAGGCCGGCGTCGGAAGGGACCGGCATAATCGCGGCCGGAAGCGTCAGGGCGGTCTGCGAGGCGGCGGGCATCAAGGATATACTTACAAAGTGCCTCAAGTCAAACAATCCGGTAAATGTTATCAAGGCGGTATTTGACGGCCTTGCCCGCCTTAAGCCGGACCGGGAGGTAGAACAGAATGTTGCTTAGCGAGATCCGCCCTCCGGAGGGCTCAAGGAGGAGAAAGAAGCTCAGGGGGCGCGGCTCAAGTTCAGGCCACGGCAAGACCTCCTGCCGCGGCTCTAAAGGGCAGTTGTCGAGGGCAGGCAGGCATTTTTACGCCGGCTTTGAAGGCGGCCAGATGCCGCTTATCAGGAAGATCCCCAAAAGAGGGTTCAGGGTATATAAGAGGTCCGAATATCAGCTGATAGACATCGCGCGGCTGAAGCGGTTTGAGAAAGACAGCGTTCTTAATCCCGCGCTGTTAAAGGAAAAACGGCTGATAAAAGACGAGAAAGGCCCGATAAAGATACTGGGCAATATGGAATTGGCAAAGCCGCTCACTGTAGAGGCGGATGCTTTCTCAAAGGCAGCACGCCGGTCGATTGAAAAGGCGGGCGGTAAAGCGGTTATAAGAAATGCTCAGCGCGCTTCTTAATTCCTTTAGGATACCGGAACTGAAGAAGAAGCTGTTGGTTACCCTGGGCCTTCTTGTGGTATACAGGATCGGCTGTTTCGTGCCTACTCCGGGGATCAACGGCGCTGAGCTCGCCAAGTTTTTTAAACAGATAGGCCAGACACAAGGCGGCGCGCTCTTTGGCATAATCAATATGTTTTCCGGCGGCGCGATGGAGCGGATCACCATATTCGCGTTGGGCATCATGCCTTACATATCCGCCTCCATCATATTGCAGCTGCTTACGGCTATAGTCCCCGCTTTGGAGAAGTTAGCCAAGGAAGGGCAGGCGGGCTATCAGAAGATCAACCAGTACACAAGGTACGGCACTGTCGCGCTGGCTTTAGTCCAGTCGTTCTTTATATCGCTGTGGCTGGAAAGCCCGGCAAGGTTTGAGGGTTTGAGCATAGTGGCCGATCCCGGCTGGAGTTTTCGTTTTATCACGATGATAACGCTTACCGGCGGGACGATCTTCATAATGTGGCTGGGAGAGCAGATACAGGAGAGAGGCATCGGCAACGGGATATCTTTGATAATCACCGCGGGCATTATCTCGCGGATCCCCACAGCCATACAGCAGTTGTTTTTTCTTATCGCTCCCGGAAAGGGCGCTGCCAGGCAGATCGAACCCGTGACGCTTTTGATCATGGCGGCATTCCTTGTGGCGGTGGTCTGGTCTGTCACGCTGATCACGCAAGGCCAGCGTAAGATCCCTGTCCAGTACGCCAGAAGGATAGTCGGCAGGAAGATCTACGGCGGGCAGAGCACCTATATCCCTTTGAAGGTCGATACTTCAGGGGTCATAGCCATAATCTTCGCGCAGTCCATCATATTATTTCCGGCTACGCTCGCCACCTTTATTCCCAACCCGGCGTTTCAGCGTATAGCAGAGTCGCTGTCGCGCGGGCATGGCCCTTATACGCTGCTCTATGCTTTATTAATAGTGTTCTTCTGTTATTTCTATACCGCCATTGTCTTTAATCCGCGCGACCTCGCGGACAATATGAAGAAATACGGCGGCTTTATCCCGGGCATACGGCCGGGCGAGCCTACAGCGGAGTATCTTAACTATGTAATGACCCGGATCACGCTGGCAGGCGCGATGTTCATAGTAGCGATCGCGATATTGCCGGATATGATCATGGCGTCGCTTAATGTCCCTTATTTGATCGCTTCATTCTTCGGCGGCACCGGTATCCTTATAGTCGTAGGGGTAATGCTGGATACCATAAAACAGATCGAGTCCCATCTTCTTATGAGGCACTACGAGGGGTTTATCAAATCGGCGAAGATAAAGGGAAGAAGATGAGGATAGTATTGCTCGGACCGCCTGGGGCAGGCAAGGGGACGCAGGCAAAATTGCTCATTGAATATCTCAAGGTGCCGCATATCTCAACCGGCGACATATTGAGAGAGACGGTGAAGGGTAATTCTGATATCGCGGCAAAGGTGCGCGAGATAATGAACAAGGGCGAGCTGGTCCCCGACGACCTTGTGACCCAGATGGTCTCCTTGCGCCTTAAGAAAGAAGACGCGTCCAAGGGGTTCATCCTTGACGGCTACCCGCGCAATATATCGCAGGCAAAGCGCCTGGATGAGATATTGACTGATAAGCCGATAGACGCGGTTATCTACCTGGAGGCCTCAGAGGATGTTGTCATACAGCGGCTGACCGGCAGGCGCGTATGCAAAAAATGCGGGGCGAATTATCACATCAAGAATATGCCTCCCAGGTCGGAAGGCTTATGCGATGCCTGCGGCGCGGAACTGATCCAGCGTTCCGATGACCAGGCCGATACCGTAAAAAAGCGCCTGGACGTTTATCTGAAGCAAACATCGTCTTTGATAGATTATTATAATAACGAAGGCATACTGCTGAAGTTATCGGCCGACGAAGATTCGGACGTGGTATATAGGAAGCTCATTGAGATACTGAAAAAGTAGATGATCGCCCGCAGGCAAGCAGATGAAATTGAGGTTATCCGCCGCGCAGGTGCCATAGTTGCCGAGGTCTTGAGGATCCTGGCGGCGCGCGTAAAGCCGGGGATAACGACTCAGGAGTTGGACATCCTGGCAGAAGAGAGTATCAGGGGCCGGCAGGCGAAATGCGCGTTCAAGGGTTACAGGGGCTTTCCCTCGGCGGCGTGCGTTTCCGTGAATGAGGAGGTTGTTCACGGCATCCCGTCTTCAAGGGTGATCAAAGAGGGCGACATAGTCAGCATTGACCTGGGCGTGGAGCTATCCGGGTTTTTCGCCGACGCCGCCGTTACCGTGGGCGTGGGCAAGATCAGCGCTGAGGCGTCAAAGCTCCTGGAGGTTACGCGCAAAGCGCTGACCTTGGGGCTTAAGCAGGCAAGGCCCGGCAACCACGTCTCTGATATTTCTTACGCGGTGCAGAACTGCGTGGAATCACAGGGGTTCTCAGTGGTGCGGCAGTTTGTGGGGCATGGGATCGGCAGGAAACTGCATGAGGATCCGGAAATACCCAACTTCGGCAGGCCGCACAGAGGAGAACGCCTGGAGGCGGGTATGGTGCTGGCGATAGAGCCGATGGTCAACGCGGGCACGTGGGAAGTCGCGATATTAGATAACGGTTGGACCGCGGTGACGGCTGATTCAGCGTTGTCGGCGCATTTTGAACATACTGTAGCCGTAACGGAAAAGGGGCCGGAGATATTGACGGTATAATATGGCCAAAGAAGAATTAATAGAGGTTGAAGGCACGGTCGTAGAAACACTTCCCAATGCCATGTTCAGAGTGGAATTGGAGAACGGTCATATAGTTCTGGCCCATGTCTGCGGCAAGATGAGGATGCATTTTATAAGAATACTGCCGGGAGATAAGGTTAAGCTTGAATTATCGCCTTATGATCTAAGCCGGGGAAGGATAATACACAGAGGAAAATGAAAGTCAAGGCGTCTGTTAAGAAGATTTGCAGCAACTGTAAGATAATCAGGAGAAAAGGGGTTATCAGGGTTATCTGCGACAATCCCAAACACAAGCAAAGGCAAGGTTAGGACTCCAGGGAGGCATTATGCCAAGAATTTTAGGCGTTGATATTCCAAAGGAAAAACGAATAGACATTTCGCTTACTTATCTGTTCGGCATCGGCAGGAAGACATCGCGCGATGTCCTTAAGGAAGCCAATATTGAGGTAAGCAAGCGCGCCAAGGATCTGACCGACGAGGAAGTGGCCCATATCACTACGGTGATCCAGAAAGGCGTCGGGAAGGTCGAGGGAGACAGGCGCCGCGATATCTCACAGAATATAAAGCGCCTTATGGATATCGGCTGCTGGCGGGGCCTGAGGCATAAGAAAAGCCTTCCCGCTAGAGGCCAGAGAACGCGCACTAATGCCAGGACCAGGAAAGGGCCGCGCAAGGGCGGCATGGCAATAATAAAGAAGGCGGAATCATAATTTCTGGAGGTTAAATGGCAGCAACCACAAATACAAATACAACAACACAACAGGCCAGGCCCAAGAAAAAGAAGGTCCTGAAAAATGTCACCAGCGGGATCGCCCATATACAGGCCAGTTTCAACAACACAATAGTGACCATTACGGATAAGCAGGGGAACTGTTTAGTATGGGCGACGCCGGGGATAGTGGGGTTTGGCGGCTCAAAGAGGTCTACGCCTTTTGCCGCTCAGATAGCCGCGTCTGAGGCCGCGAAGAGGGCTAAAGATATGGGTATCAAGGAAATAGAGGTAAGGGTGAAAGGCCCCGGCTCGGGAAGGGAATCCGCGATCAGGGCGCTGCAGGCAGCGGGGCTTACCGTGACATCCATAAAGGATGTCACTCCCATTCCTCACAACGGCTGCCGTCCTACAAAGAGAAGGAGAGTATAGTTATGGGCAGGTACATCGGTCCGTCATGCCGGCTTTGCCGCAGGGAAGGGATGAAACTCTTCCTGAAGGGGGTAAAGTGCCACAGCGAGAAATGCACGCTTGTAAAGCGCGCTTACGGCCCGGGCGATCACGGCAAAATGAGAACGAAACTTTCCAACTATGGGCTGCAGCTGAGGGAGAAGCAGAAGGTGAAGACGCTTTACGGCGTGTTGGAGAGGCAGTTCAGGAAATATTTCGCCATAGCGGCAAAGACAAAGGGCGTAACAGGCAAGATACTGCTGCAACTTTTGGAGAGGCGGCTGGACAACGTTATTATAAGGACGGGCTTTGCCACATCGCACGCGCAGGCAAGGCAGGCGGTGCGCCATGGGGCAGTTTACGTGAATGACAGAAGGGTTACCACGCCTTCTTTTCTGGTTAAAAGCGGCAACGTTATTCAGCTCAAGGCAAAAGAAGCGGTTTTAAATAAGGTCAGGGAAAGTGTTGAAGCCACCAAAGATTGGACAAGGCCCGGCTGGCTTGAGGTGGACAGCAAAGGGCTTAGCGCCAAAGTGATCCGCCTGCCGGAAAAAGACGATATCGCTGTTCCTGTCCAGGAGCAGATGATAGTTGAGTTGTATTCAAAATAAAGTGAAGGAGACAAGATAAGATGGGAATAAAGTGGAGAGATTTCCAGATGCCAAAGCGTGTTGACTGCGATGAGGCCGGCAGTTCCAATACGTACGCTAAATTTATCGCGGCGCCTTTTGAAAAAGGATACGGCGTGACTTTGGGAAACTCGCTCAGGCGCGTGCTGCTTTCGTCCATAGAGGGGGCAGCCATTACGTCTGTTAAGATCGAAGGTGTAATGCACGAATTCTCTACCTTGCCCGGTGTCCTGGAGGACGCGGTGGAGCTCATCTGCAACCTGAAGAAAGTCGTCCTGCGTTCATATTCCAAGGTGCCTAAGGTGATCTATATAAAGAAGGATAAAAAAGGAGAGATCAAGGCGAAGGACATCATAGTTGATGAGTCGGTGGAGGTGATCAATTCGGACCTGCATTTGGCTACCCTCACCAAAGACATAAAATTCCACGCGGAGATGGAAGTCGGCCGCGGCCGCGGTTATCTGACCGCGGAACAGAATGAAAGAGAAGACCAGCCGATAGGCACAATAGCCATAGATTCTATCTTTACGCCCGTAACCAAGGTGAATTACCACGTGGAGAATACGCGCGTGGGCCAGCGTACCGACTACGATGCCCTGATACTGGAGATCTGGACTAACGGAGCGATAAGCCCCAAGGACGCCCTGCTTTACGCGTCAAATATACTGCAGAGGCATCTTGACCCGTTTGTCGGCTTAGGGCAGATCCCCGAGGAAGAGGAAGAAGAGGAGCAGATGTCTGCGGAGGAAGTCGTCTTGTACGAGAAGTTTAAGCTGCCCATATCCGAACTTGAGTTGTCGGTGAGAAGCTCCAATTGCCTTCGCGAGGCGAACATAAAGACCATTGCCGAACTCGTCAGGAAGGCCGAAGATGAGATGCTTTCGTTCAAGAATTTCGGCAAGAAGTCGCTAAGCGAGATAAAAGAGCTGCTCGCCAGCATGGGCTTGAGCCTGGGGATGCAGGTTGATACGAAAAAACTGAAAGAGACCAAATGAGACATAGAAATAAGAAAATGCAGTTGAACCGTTTTACCAGTTGGAGAAAGGCGACCATAAAGAGCCTGTTGCGCTCCCTTGTCTTGTATCAGTCAATACGCACTACCAAGCATAAGGCAAAGGCAGCCAGGCCATACGCGGATAAATTGATATGGCTGGCAAAGAAGGGGGATCTGGCAGCCAGAAGGCGCGCCTTTGTCGTCCTGGGCGACCACCGCCTTGTTCAGCGGCTATTTACTCAGTTGGCTCCTTTGTTTGCCAAGAGAAGCAGCGGATACACGAGGATACTGCCTTTGTCTAACCGGCGCGGCGACGGGGCAGAGCTGGTCCTGTTTGAGTTTACCGAGAAAAAAGCGGAGGCGGCCCCCGTAGTCAAAAAGGCCGTTGCCGAGAGGACAGGAGAAAAAGAGAAACCCAGGGAAGAGATCAAGAAACCGAAGGCAGCGGCAGAGCCCCAGCCGCAGGAACAGAAAAGGCCGGAAAAAGATGTCAAGCCGAAGAAGAAATTCTTAGGCGGCATCCGTAATATATTCAAGAAAGAACGCGACTCACTATAGATTTTACTTTGAACGCAGATTCTCGCAGATTTGCACGCATATGGTCGCAGAGTTAATCTGCGTAAATCTGCGTTAGATATGCGTTAATCTGCGTTCAAATATATACCCTATGCCTATCAAGCTTGCCAAAAGAGTCCAGCTTATCAATCCTTCCTTGACTCTGAAGATAACGGCCAAGGCAAAGCAGTTACGCAAAGAAGGGAAGGATATCATCGGTTTCGGCGCCGGCGAACCGGATTTTGACACGCCCGACGCGATCAAGCAGAAAGCTATAGAAGCGATAAAGAGCGGTTTTACTAAATACACCGCTACTTCAGGCATACCGGAATTAAGAAAACTCATATGCGAGAAGTTCAAAAGGGATAACGGCATAGAGTATTCTCCGGAGCAGATAGTCGTTTCCTGCGGCGCGAAACACTCCATATACAACATCATCCAGGCGCTGGTTGATAGAGGCGATGAGGTGGTCATACCGGCGCCGTACTGGGTAAGCTACCCGGAAATGGTGAATCTTGCCGAGGGTAGATCCGTCGTAGTTAACACGGATCCCGCCGGCGGCTTCAAACTTACCCCCGCACTCCTTAAGAAACACATAAGCCCAAAAACTAAGGTCCTGATCCTGAACAGCCCCTCTAACCCCACGGGCGTGGTTTATTCCCGTGAAGAGCTGACAGCCCTGGTGGACGTTTGCCTGGAGAGAGGGATCTTCATAATAAGCGACGAGATCTATGAGAAGATAATCTTTGACGGGCTGAAGCACCATTCACCCGCGTCGTTTGGCAGGCAGGCCCTTGAGCAGGTAATTACCGTCAACGGCGTATCCAAATCATTCGCGATGACCGGATGGCGCATCGGCTATTTAGGCGCGCCGCTTGAAATAGCCAGGGCAGTGGACAACATCCAGAGCCACTCTACTTCCAACGCCGATTCCATCGCGCAAATGGCCTCAGTTGCCGCCTTAGAGATGGATGAGAAGATCGTAAGGGAAAGATGCGCGCAGTTTTTGAAGCGGCGCGACTACATAGTGGGGCGGCTGAAGAGTATCAAGATACTGAGCCACATACTTCCGCAGGGAGCGTTCTACATCTTTATTAACATATCAAAGACCGGGATGGATTCGCTTACCTTCTCTTCGCGGCTTCTTGATGAGGCGAATGTGGCGCTTGTGCCCGGCATCGGCTTCGGATATGATGATTTCGTGCGCGTAAGCTTTGCCACGAGCATGGAGAATATTGAGAAGGGGATGGACAGGATCGAAAAATGGGTAAGACAGTAGTAGAGAAGATATTAAGCGAGCACGCCGGCAAATCCCTTACTGCCGGCGATTTTGCGGTATGCAAGGTTGATTTCTGTTTTGGCCAGGACGGCACCAGCGCGATCATCATTGACAGGATCGCTGAATTGGGGATAAAGAAGCTTGCCGCGGCGAATAAGTTCTGCATGGTGATAGACCACAGCGCGCCTTCGCCGAAACAGGAGGTCTCCGCCATACATAACAGGATGCGCGCCTTCAGCGGTGAATTCGATACGGGGCTTTATGACATCGGCTGCGGCGTCTGCCATCAGGTCATACCTGAGTCGGGGCACGTATATCCCGGTGAACTCGTTCTCGGGGCTGATTCGCACACCTGCACTTACGGGGCGCTGGGCGCCTTTGCCAGCGGCGTGGGCTCAACAGACCTGGCCATCGCGCTGGCAGGGGGCAAGAACTGGTTTAAGGTGCCCGAAACCATAAAGATAATAGTAGACGGACGCCTGCCCAAAGGCGTCTTTGCCAAAGACCTTATCTTGCATATTATCGGCGACTTCACTTCCTCCGGCGCGACGTATCAGGCGATAGAATTTTACGGCAGCGCCATAGGCGCCTTAAGTATGGACGCGAGGTTCACAATATGCAATATGGTGGTGGAGATGGGGGCAAAGTGCGCCTTTATGCCCGTGGATAAAAAGGCGCGGGACTGGCTTAAAAAAAGGCCGATCAAGAAAAAATACAGGATACAGAAGGCCGATAGCGATGCCGGATACAGATCGGTAAAACATTATGACGCGGATAAGATCAGGCCCACGGTTTCAAAGCCGCACGCGGTTGACAATACAGCCCTCGCGGGCGAGTTATCGGGCGTGGGGATCAACGAGGCCTACATCGGCACCTGCACTAACGGCCGCCTCGAGGATTTAAAGATCGCGGCGGATATACTTAAGGGCAGAAAGGTCAAAGACGGGGTGCGCCTTATAGTCGCCCCCGCTTCCAAAAATATATTTTTAGAAGCGCTCAAAACAGGTATAATAGATACGTTGGTCAAGGCGGGGGCGGTCATAGTCGCTCCCGGCTGCGGCCCGTGCGTAGGCACGCATAACGGCGTGCCTGCTGATGGAGAATCGGTGATCTCCTGCGCTAACAGGAATTTCAAGGGCAGGATGGGCAACCCGAAGGCGTTCATATATCTTGCTTCGCCCGCCACCGTAGCCGCATCCGCCCTGACAGGGCATATAACCGATCCGAGGAAGGAGATGAGATAATGGAATTGAAAGAATTGCTTATGCTGGCGGTAAAAAATAACGCCTCTGATCTGCACCTTACCGCGTCCCAGCCGCCGATATTGAGGGTCAGCGGCCAATTGGTCAAAACGGACTTCCCGGCTTTGAGCAAAGAAGATAACAAGCGTCTTATCTACAGCGCGTTAAGCAGTTCCCAGAAAGCGGCGTTTGAAAAGGAGCTGGAACTGGATTTTTCTCTGGCGCTTCCCGGGCTTGACAGGTTCAGAGTGAATGTGCATATGCAGAGAGGGTCTGTGGAAGCGGCATTAAGGCGCATACCGCTGAATATCCCTACATTCAACGATTTGGGCCTGCCCCAGATATTGATAGACCTTGCCAGAAAGCCAAACGGCCTTGTGCTGGTTACCGGGCCTACCGGCGTAGGCAAGACCACGACCCTGGCCGCCCTGATAGACCTGATAAACAGCGAGAGAGAATGCATGATAATATGCATTGAAGACCCTATAGAATTTGTTCATCCTAATAAGAAGAGTATCGTAAAACAGAGAGAGCTGTATTCCGATACCTACTCATTCGCGTCGGCTTTGAGGCACGCTCTTCGGCAGGACCCGAACGTGATCGTAGTGGGAGAGATGAGGGATCAGGAGACGATCGCCACCGCGCTTACCGCGGCCGAAACCGGGCATCTTGTCCTTGCCACCCTTCATACGCCCGACGCGCCGCAGACGATCCAGCGCATCATTGACGTGTTCCCTCCGCATCAGCAGGCGCAGGTAAAACTTCAGCTGGCGGCTTCCCTGCAGGGGATAGTTTCGCAATTACTGCTCAGGCGCGCCGACGGAACAGGTATGGTGCTTGCTACTGAAATAATGATCGCCACCCCCGCTGTGAGGAATTTAATAAGAGAGCAGGAGGTCGAGCAGATGCCGACAGTCATGCAGACCGGCAGCCAGTACGGGATGAAGACAATGGATAAGTCGCTGAAAGAGCTTTACCAGAAAGGTCTTGTCTCTATGGATACGGCGATGCAGAAGGTGAAGAACCCCGGCGAGTTCAAGTCGTTATAAAATGGTGATCTCAGGCAAGGCGGTATTATTAGGCGACAATATCAACACCGACTTTATCATATCGGGGCGCTACAAATTCGCCATCACCGATATGAAAGAATTGGCGAAGCATATTATGGAGGACATTGACCCGGATTTCCCTGAAAAGCTTACCCCTGGCAAGAGTATCATAGTCGCCGGCGGCAATTTCGGCCTCGGCTCATCGCGCGAGCAGGCGCCGTTGGTCATAAAGGCGGCGGGCATAAACGCCGTCGTGGCAAAGAGTTTCGCGCGGATATTTTACAGGAACGGATTTAATATAGGGCTGGCGCTTATAGAGGCGGATACCGGCGGGATAAAACAAGGCGACGAAATAGTGATAGATATAGAGAAAGGTGTATTGGAGAATAAGAGCCGGCAAACGCGCACCCCTTTTAAGCCGCTGAATAAAGTTATGCGCACGCTGCTTGAGGACGGCGGCCTGGTGGCGCATTTTAAGAAACATGGCGGGATAAAGTTATGAATCACACAATTACATTAATCCCCGGAGACGGCATAGGGCCGGAAGTGGCAGAGGCGGCACGGATGTGCGTGGACGCCGCCGGAGTTAAGATCAAATGGGAGGAGGCGGTTGCCGGCGAGACAGCGCTTAAGAAATACGGCACAGTCCTGCCTGAGCAGACGCTTGATTCGATCAGGAAAAACAAGGTCGCGCTGAAGGGCCCCATAACCACGCCTGTCGGCAGCGGGTTTCGTTCCGTAAACGTTGCCATACGCCAGAAGCTTGATCTCTACGCTTGCCTGAGGCCGGCAAAATCATACGAAGGCGTAAGATCAAAATATAAAGATATTGACCTGGTGCTGGTCAGGGAGAACACCGAAGACCTTTACGCGGGCATAGAATTTCAAAAGGGCGAAGCAGACACAAGGTCAGTCATTGAGAAGATCAATTCCCTCAGGGATAAGAAAATCATTGCCGATTCAGCCGTTTCCATAAAGCCGATATCGGAGTCCGCGTCACGGCGCATAGTCAAGTTTGCTTTTGAGTACGCGCTTAAGAACGGCCGCAAGAAAGTCACAGCCGTGCATAAGGCCAACATCATGAAGTTTACCGACGGGCTGTTCCTGTCGGTTGCCCGGGAGATAGCGGCTGAATACGAAGGCAGGGTCGCTTTTGACGATGCCATCGTGGACAACCTGTCAATGCAGCTTGTATTGAGGCCGCATAATTACGATGTTTTTGTCCTGCCCAACCTTTACGGCGATATCTTATCGGACCTTTGCGCGGGGCTGGTGGGAGGGCTGGGAGTCGCTCCCGGCGCCAATATTGGAGACGGCATAGCCGTATTTGAGGCGGTGCATGGTTCAGCGCCTAAGCATGCCGGGAAGAACAGAGTGAATCCAGCGGCGATGATCCTCTCCGCGGTGTTAATGCTGAAATATCTCGGCGAAGAAAATGCCGCCTTGAAATTGGATAAGGCCGTAAGCGATGTTATGCGCGAGGGCAGGTCCGTGACCTACGACTTAAAGGAAAACAGGGATGATCCCTCTGCCGTGGGCACTCTTGAGATGGCAGAGGCGATTGCCGCAAAGATCAAAAAATAAATGCCAAAGATTTCAATAATCGGCGCCGGGAACGTCGGCGGACTGGCCGCTATGCGCCTTCTGGATGAGGCGATAGCGGATGTTTTTTTGATAGATATTGCCGCGGGCCTGGCAAAGGGAAAACAGCTGGATCTTGAGGACTCCTCGGCTGTATTCAAAAGGGATTACCGCGTTTTCTCGTCGCAGAATATTTCCGATGTAGAGGGCTCAGATTTGATCGTTGTAACGGCGGGCCTGGCGCGCAGGCCCGGGATGAGCAGGGAAGACCTCTTAAGGAAAAATGCCGACATAATAAAAGGCATCTGCCTGGAGATCAGGCGCCTGGCGCATGATTCTATTGTGATAATTGTGACCAATCCGCTGGACGTAATGACGCAGCTCGGCCTTAAGATAACCGGTTTCAGGAGGGAAAGGGTCATAGGCATGGGCGCGGGGCTTGATTCCGCGCGTTTCGCCAACCTCATCAGCAGGGAGCTTAATGTGCCTCAGTCCGAAGTAGAGGCGTTGGTCATAGGCGCGCACGGAGCCGGGATGCTTCCCTTGCCGCGTTTTTCCCGTGTAAAGAATGCCCCCCTTGATAAGCTGCTCGACAAGGCCGCGCTGGATGAGCTTGTCAGGCGCACTGTTGAACGCGGCGCGGAGATCGTAGGCGCGCTCGGCAGCGGCAGCGCTTATTTCGCGCCGTCGGCGGCAATAGCCGATCTGGCAAAGGCGATATTAAAGGATGAGAATAAAGACATCCCCGTATCGTGCTGCCTTGAAGGCGAATACGGGCTTCACGATGTATGCGTCGGCGTGCCCTGCAGGATCGGCAGGAGAGGCATCGAGCAGATTATAGAGTTAGAGTTGAATGCCGAAGAGAAAAGAAGGTTATCAGAGTCGGCGGAAGAGATAAAGAAGTCCACCAGATGGATTACGACTTAGCGATAATCGGCGCAGGGTGGGCGGGTTTCAGCGCCGCTATGTACGCCAGAGAAAACGGCCTCAACACCTGCCTGATCGAAAAGGATAAGATCGGCGGCACCTGCCTGAACAGGGGCTGCATACCCACCAAAGCGTTTGTCCAGTCCGCGAAGGCGCTGTCCCATTTACAGAAGATACCCTCTTTCGGCGTAAAACCGCGGGGGGCCCAGTTTGATTTTCAGCAGGCGCAGAACTGGCGTAAGGCGGTCATAGAAAAGCTTTCAAGAGGGATGGATTTCCGCGTAAAAAAGTCCGGGGTAGATTACATCCAGGGCGCGGCGAAAATAATCTCACCCAACGAAATAGAGGCCGCGAATAAAAAGATCTCGGCAAAATTCATTCTTGTCGCCACCGGTTCAAGACCGGCGCGGCTGCCGCGGCTGGCATACGACTCGCGGAGAATAGTTTCCAGCGACCACGCGTTAGAATTTACAGAGGTGCCTGAGAAGCTGCTTATCGTAGGCGGCGGATTTATCGGCTGCGAATTTGCCTCAATATACGGCAGCTTTGGTTCGGAGGTTACGATAGTAGAGATGTTGGAGCGGCTGCTGCCGGTAGAGGACGCGGAGGCGTCGCGGAAGATCGAGTCGGCCTTCAGGAAGAAAAAGATCAAGGTTTTGACAAAGACGGATTTATTCTCGCTGAAATTAGATGAATTTGATAAGGTGCTGGTGGCCATAGGCCGCGTAGCCGATACAGAAGGCCTGTTTGATGCCTCATTAGGCATCAAGACGGAAAAAGGCAGGATCGTGGTTGACGATCATTTGCGGGCCGGCGTCGGGAACATATATTCTGCCGGCGATGCTTCAAGCAGTATTCAATTGGCGCATCTGGCGGCGTATGAGGGCCGCCTGGCAGTGAGGAATATGCTGAACCCGGATAAGCCGGTAAAAAGAGACACGCGCGCGGTTCCTACCTGTATATTTACCGAGCCGGAGGTTGCCAGCGTGGGCCTTAACGAAGAGGCAGCAAAAAAGGCAGGCATAAACTACCTTGTGAAGAAATTGGATTTTCCGGCAAACGGCATGGCGCAGATCATGAACGAAACCGACGGGTTCATTAAAATATTAGTTGAGTCCGGCACAGGCCCCGCCCGCGACGGGGCAGGCAGGATATTGGGGGCGACAATTGTCGGGCCGTCTGCCTGCGAGCTGATCGCGTTATTGACCTGCGCGGTCAACAACAACCTCAGTAAAGATTCCATTGATAATACCATATTCGCCCATCCTTCATTATCCGAGCTGATCCAGGAGACGCTGAGGCAATAGTGGATTTCATCGATCTCGGTATCATTGACTTTGAAACGGCGTTTAACAGGCAGATTGACGCGGTCAGCCGCGTTAAGGCAGGCGCGGACGATATCGTATTATTCTGCGAGCATTCGCCGGCATGCGTTGTTCTGGGTAGAAAGGCAGGCAGGCAAAACATCCTTAAGGATGAGGCATTTCTGGTTGAGAGAGGTATCAGGGTCGTTTCGGCGCCGCGAGGCGGAGATGTTACTTTGCATAATCCGGGACAACTTGTGGTTTATCCCGTCTTAGATTTAGGCAGGCACAAAAAAGATATACATTGGTATTTGAGCGCGTTAGAAGGCCATGTCTGTAAACTTTTGCGCATATACGGCGTTAACGGCGAGGTCAAAACCGGCAACAGGGGGGTATGGGTAGGGGAGAAAAAGATCTGCTCCATAGGCATAGCCGTCAGCCGCTGGGTCAGTTTTTTTGGATTTGCCCTCAATGTCAACAATGACTTATTGGAATTTACCTATATAAGGCCCTGCGGCCAGGACATAGAGATGACGTCTATACAGAAAGAATCGGGTAAAACCATACCCATTGATAAGGTGGCCGGGGATATTTCAAATCTATTTGTAACTGACGGAGGTTTCAATGACGCAGATAATCTTACCGGAATTGGGAGAAGGCATAACTAAGGCAACCATATCGTATTGGTATTTCCAGGAGGGCGAAAAGGTCAATCAGGGCGATGACCTGGTTGAGCTTACCACCGATAAAGCCACCTTTAACCTGCCCAGCCCAGCCAGCGGCACTCTTGCCGAAATACTATCACAGGAAGGCTCGGACGTGGAGGTCGGCCAGGCCCTTGGCAGGATAGAGGAAGGGTAAAAAACCTTTCGCATAAGGTGCTTGACAATTGCTTTTTGTATGGTATACTTATACTAAAATAAGGGTTAGGGTCAACCCGGGGAAAGCGGAGCTCTACATTGGTTAACAAGACAAAAAGGCCCATGATTTGTAATTATAAGACAGGAATGATCTGTGTATTCCTGTCTTTATTTTTTCTCTGTCCTGCCTTTGCCGCTTCGCCCGTGAACGTCTCTGTAACTCCATCCTCGGGCACATTTGAGATCGACAGGGCCTATACCTTTACTGCTACGTATCAGGATGAGGATGGGGTAAACGATATTCGCTTCGCTGAATTCCTCATCAAAGATGGTTCTGCCTCAATACGGCTTGTTTACAGGAATACAAACAACCGTCTTTCTCTTGTGGGAGATAACGGCCAGTGGCTTGCCGGCTATGCCCCCGGCTCAAACAATACCATTTCCAACAGCTATGTAACCCTGGATTGCCGGGCTACGGCTATAGACAAGAATACCCCCAATACCCTGATAGTACGGTGGTCGCTTAGCTTTAAAAGCGCCTTCGCAGGCGCGAAATCCATTTATATGGCAGTAACAGACAGGGATCCGGGAAGATTTGTGGGCTGGTATAAGCCGCCGCAAGGCGAAATAACCATACCCGATCCTCCTCCTGTGGTGTCCCTGTATATCCCTTCCGGCGATATCAGCGTAGGGAGGGAATATGTGTTCAGGTCTACGGCAACCGGCGCGGCCCAGATAAGAAGAGCGCATTTTCTTATAGGTTCCGATCCCTCGGATGCCAACGCGGTAAATGCCTACTATGACAGGTTAGAGAATAAGCTGTATCTGCGCAGTGATGCCGGAAGCAGCTTTCTGGGCAGCAACGTATCTGTGGAGAATTCCCGCGCGAGGTTTAGCGCTGTTCTGGCAGACGGCGGCGCTATATACAGCTTAAACAATGGGAACCTGCTTGTGAGCTGGCGCGTTGTCTTCAAGCCCGGTTTTACCGGCGTAAAGAAGTTGTTTGCGGCGACTACTACTTATTCCGGAGCGTTTTCCGGCTGGGCAGAAGCCGGCAGCATCAACATAGAGCCGGCCGACGACACCGATGCGCCGTCTTTGGCTGAAGGGGTAAGTTTTTCACCTGAAAGGCCGTTTACAGATACCCCGGTTACTATGAGCAGCGCCTTTTTTGACGTAAACACAGCCGAGGACATTATAATTACAGATGTTAAGATAGGAGACGGTGATAATGCCTTCTATCTGGCTTACGAGCGCCAGAGCAATATCCTTAAGATCTCCGGGATAGGAGGGCAGGCAAGGTGGCTTGGAAGCTACGCTGCCGGCTCGGATAATATACTGGAGAACGATTATGTGAAAGTGCTCTGTGCCGGGACAGGCGCGCGCGTAGAGGGCGACGGCAAGAGGCTGATCATAAGCTGGAGATTGATATTCAAGCAGCAATACGCAGGCAGGAGAAACGTATATCTTTCCGTTACCGACAGTATTGACAGGCAGGATTACTCCTTGAAGGGCACGGCGGAAATATCGCTCACCCCGCAGATCGACTTAGGCAGGGCGGTCGCGTCCGGCGCCGCTTCCTATTACAGCTTTAACGCCTCTTCGGGCGATAGATTCCTCATAGCGTCGGCATCTTCCGCGGAAATTTACGGCCCTCTGGCAAACAGCATCAGCCCTTCTGTCGGAACATTCACAGCCGGCTCAGACGGCCAATATATATTAGGTATACCTGCCGGAGCGGGGTTTACCCTTCAGCGGCTCAACAGCCCCGGGAATACAAGTGAGGTGTCGGCAGGGGATACCGAGGCAGCCATATCTCTGGCAGGCGAGATGGATTCTTACGTTATCAGCGGCCTTAACCCCGGGCAGGTCATTTCATTTGAGGTATCAAGCATTTCTCAGGGCGGCGGCTTTAACCCGGCGTTTATCCTGTATAACGAGCGCGGCGGCGCTGTCAGCTATACAGAGGGTTCATCTTTGACAGCGGCTGAAGGCAGGTATTTTCTGTATGTTTACGATGATGGTTATAATGATACGGGCAGCTACCGGATCTCTTTGCGCGGCTCAGTTCCCGATACGGGCGCAATAAGCTTTATTCCGCAAGACGCAGCTAAGTTCACGGAAGGGCAGGCCGTAACGCTTTCCTCCTCGGCAACCGGTTCTGTCTTCGGCGTATTCAGCTTCCGTTTCTCCATAGACGATGAAGTTGTCCAGGATTTCTCAGGCGACAATGATTTTGAATGGCGTACTTCTGCGGCGGATATCGGCCGGCATACGCTGGGCGTTACCGCGCGCAGCTCCTCAGGAGAGGCATCAAAGGAGTCGGATATCTATATTGTACGGAATCCACCTGATCCCGAATAAGATATGAAGAAACCGTTGATCTTTAAGCCCATTTCACTGGTACTGATAGTAGCGCATCTGTTTGTGTTTTGCTTGCGCGATGCCGCGTACGCGAATGAGGCGCCTGCTTCCGCTGCGCCGTCTCCCGTGACCACAGAGGAACTTATGGGCTACGGCAGCG
Organism: Candidatus Omnitrophota bacterium; assembly: GCA_028707125.1. NCBI lineage: Bacteria > Pseudomonadati > Candidatus Omnitrophota > Candidatus Omnitrophota bacterium. Next base: position 1,197,362 of record JAQTUX010000001.1, on the reverse strand, counting down.
GCGAAAACATTTCGTCTTCCGGTTCACAGGCGCGGCCTCTTTCCATAGACGCTCCCGGCGCAGCGCCTATGCCGGAGAATCTGATCAAGAGTTTCCACCTTGACCCCTACAGCGGCTCACCGGTTATTTCTTTTCCTATATATGCCCCTGCCGGAAGGAAGGGTATCCAGCCCAATTTGGCATTAAGCTATTCCGCTTCATCAGGCAATGATCTGCTGGGCGTGGGCTGGAGAATGGATATGGGCTGCATTGAGCGCTCTACTAAGAAAGGCGTCCCCAAGTATGACTCTACAGATACGTTTATCTGTTCTTTGGGCGGGTCAGCTTCGGAATTAGTATCCGTGGGCGCCAACGAATACCGTTCGAGAATAGAGGGCGATTTTATGAAGTTCGCCTTTGACGGGACATCTTGGAGCGCCAGGGACAAGCAGGGCAATACCTATTATTTCGGTTTAGACAGCGTATTGAGCGATCGTTCACGCGAATACGAAGGCACTGATGTCTTCAGGTGGCGCTTAAGCGAGATCAAAGACATAAACGGAAATTACCTGTTTATCAAATACCTTGAAAACGGAAGCTTTGAGGTCAGGTATACCGGTAAGCCGGGAACAGACCGCGGCGGTTATGGAGACGCCAGCCAGGGGCTGAGCTTGCGGGTTGAGGCAGAGGTTGAGACAGAAGAAAGGGAAGACCCCATCGAGAACTACCGCAGCGGGTTCAAGATAGAGACCAGGCGGCGCTTAAAGGCCGTGAACGTTTACTCCAACACAGGGTTGATCCGTAAGTATGTCTTTGGCTACAAATATAGCAAAAAGACCGGCCGTTCGCTGTTAAGGACAGTCACAGAATACGGCTCCGACGGCACAACCGCCATGCCCGCGCTTACCTTTACTTATCAGGATAATCCCGAGCCCATATATAGCGTTTCCATCATTACTGACGATCCCACGAAAGGCGACAACCTCTGGAACTGCCGCTTTGACGGTGGATTTGACTATGGCCACGACAATTTTGGGCCTGTGCCCGGGCCTGCCTTTGAGCCGGTATTTGGTGTAAAGTGGGTAGAGGGGCCATATGTCAAATCTTCCGGCAGCTGGTCAAACGGAAGCTGGAGTATTGAGTCCAACGGAAACCTCCATTTCTCCAGTTCGCAGGATGCGGCTAATTGGTTCTGGACTTATGTCTACGTAAAGCAGCCAAAGACACTTAACGTGCCGCTCAGGGGTATTGACGCGGTCTGGCTGAACGGCGACTATTCTCGCAGCGTTGCCGGCGAGCCGTGGCATTTAAAAGAGGGCTATAACCTTATTGAGATCACCGCGTATAATCAACACGAAAGTATTAATTGCGACCTGAATTACGCCCTTGCGGATAACGTTGATCTGATGAATTCTACGCAGGTAATCCTGCCTCAGCTCTCCTGCGATTTTAACGCCGACGGCCTGGCAGACGCGGGTACGTTCATCCCTTCTTCCGGCAAGGTGATGGTGTCATTATCCAACGGCACGGCATTCCTTCCCAAAGAGGCGTGGATTGAGGACTTTGCCAAAGACGGCAGACTTCTTTTAGGCGACTTTAACGGCGACGGCAGGACAGATGCCGCAGGCATCAGTTCTACCGGAGGCAGCATGAGGCTTGCCTTATCGGACGGCAAGAAGTTCGTTGACGCGGGGGTGCGGCTTTCGGGGATGGATAGGGATTGGCAATACGGCACAGGCGACTTTAACGCCGACGGACTGACGGATGTCTGCGTTTTCTATAAGTCGGGAGGCAAGCTTTATTCTAAATACGCCGTTTATATAGGCGGCGGCCTGGAGATACTTCCTACTGAGCGCGAGGCGGGAGGCGAGAACGATATTCCCTTTACAGGCGACTTTAACGCCGACGGCCTGGCAGATATCGGTTCCTTTAATTATGACAGCGGAAACTGGCAGATAGCCCTGAATACCGGCCAGTTGGATTCGCAGTTCAGGGATCTGGAAGTTGTTTCCGGATTCGGCGCGAAGAAAAACTTTGTGGTCTCCGACTTTAATTCAGACGGGCTGACCGATATCGGCTATTATGATTATTCTACCGGCAGGATGTTTTATAAGCCGTCAAAAGGGCTGTGTTTTGGCGATATAAAGGAAGTAAACCTCTATGTTATTTTCAGCGATCCCACATCGCAGATCCAGTCGGCGGATTATAACGGCGACGGCCTGACCGACTTCTTCGCCTACGGCGCTTCGGGTAATTTAGAGCTGGCGCTGTCACAGGGAGAGTTTCCTGATCTGCTTCGCAAGGTAGAGAATGGTTTGGGCGGATCTTTAGACCTTGAATACGGGGCTTCTTCGCGGTTTGACAATAAGGGCGGCGATGAGCAGACCGATCTGCCGTTTACGCTTCCTGTGCTTACGGCGAGTTTGGTTTCGGACGGCCAGGGGAGTTCTTACAGGACGTCCTATTTCTACGCGGGCGGGCTTTACGATATCCCGGATAAGGACTTCCGCGGCTTCGGTTACGTTAAGACGACCGACGCGGAAGGCAATTACACAGAAACATACTTTGAGCAGGGAGAAATATTAAAAGGCAGGGCCAAAGAGGCGCTGACAAAGGACCCTTCAGGCAACATCTATTCCCGTCAGCTGACACAATGGCGGATAAAAGACGTCTCTTCAGGCGGCGATGTTAATGAGGCCGATGCTGTAGCAGGCAGAAGCTATCTGCCTTACGCGGCGCGCCAGGATACCTATATATATGACGGCGCGGGATCTTCTCTGGTTAATACCGCTTCTACCACGGCGATCGCGCTTGAGAACGGACTGGTTTCCCGCGCGCAGGTTACTGAATTGGGCGACCTGTCTATTGGCTCGGATGACAGGATAACGCTGACGATATTTGACAATTCCAGGCGGGACAGATGGATAGTTGGCTTGCCGCACGAGGTAAATGTAATTTCAGATGACACTACCTGGAACAGGAAATCCGTCGCGTACAATTCTAACGGCCAGCCGTCATCCGAGGCGGTCACCTGCCACAACCCCCTGACAAACAGCGATACATTATACACTTCGGGCTATACGTATGATAATGGCCTGTCTTCATCAGATCCGCTCTATGCCGATTACGGCAACCTTGTAAAGACGACCGACCCTAAGGGGAATGTCACCACTACTATTTATGATAACACCTACCGCGCCTTTCCGGTTGAGGTGCGTAATGCCCTGGGCCACACAGTTAAGACCGAATACTACGGCGTAAATGAAAGTAACGGTTTCGGCTTTGGCCTGTTCGGCCAGGTAAAGTCCACCACCGACCCCAACGGCCAGACGACCAGGAACATCTACGATAAGCTCGGCCGGCTCTGGAAGGTAGTCGGCCCAAATGATACCGAGGAGTATCCCGCAGTTTCTTATGAATACCGGCTGGACACCAGCCCGGTCAAGGTCATAAAGAAGGTAAAATATTCTTCTCAACCGGCCGGCTATTATCACTCTTACTCATTTTTTGACGGCCTGGGCCGCCTGATGCAGGAGAAGTCGCCGGCGAACGAATCAGGCAAACAGGTGGTTTCAGGCAGGGTGGTTTACGACGCGGCAGGCAGAGCCAAAGAGAAATACCGGCCCTACTATGTCCGCTCCAGCGCCCAGCTTAACAGAGACGTCATCTCCGATATCACCAAGGTCGTCTATGACTATGACCCCGCGGGCAGAATAAGCCGGGTTACCAATCCCGATGGGACGTACGTATCAACCGCGTATAACGGCTTAGAGGTGACCGTGACCGATGAGGCAGGCCGTTATAAGACCACTGTATCCGACAGCTTCGGCAGGGTGGCCCAGGCGCGGGAATTTAATGAAGGCGCGCAATACACCACCAGGTATGTTTATGATCCACTGGGTAACTTAACCGGGATTGTTGATGATCAAGGCAATACCACGCGAATAACCTACGACTCCCTCGGCAGAAAACTCTATATGAACGACCCGGATATGGGGGAGTGGCGTTATGAATATGACGCGGCCGGCAACCTTATGAATCAGACCGACGCGAAAGGCCAGGTGTTAAGATTTGACTACGATGCCCTGAACCGCCTGACCAGAAAATATACCGACTCAACAATATTAGCGGCGTACGCCTACGATGATTCTTCCAAACAAAATTGCATCGGCCGGCTTTCCCGCGTGACCTATCCATCCGGCTCAACTGATTTCTTCTATGACAACCTGGGCAGGGAAGTCAAGTCGCTCAAGTCAATAGACGGCGTTTCGTATACGGTTGAACGCGCCTACGACCCGCTTGACCGGCTTACTTCAGTGATCTATCCCGATTCATCGCGCGTATGGTATGCCTACGGCCCGCAGGGAGCCGTGCACGTTACCGGGAACGGCTCCGAAGCCGGTAACCGTAATATAAATCCCGGACAGCCGCCCGATGTCGCGTCTCTGCCTGATACATACGCCAATCCCGACAGCTATACGCGGCTGCAGCTGGGATTTGACGGCAGCCAGGGCGACACATTTACCTTTGACGACCTGGGTAATCCGGTGGCCTTCTCTGGCAACGCCTATATAGATACCCAGGAGCAGAGATTCGGCAGCGGCTCGCTTCTATTAGACGGGAAGGAAGGAAGCTATCTTTCAATAACCGACAACGAGGGCTGGAATTTTGGCAGCGGTGACTTCACCATAGATTTCTGGGTCAAGTTTAATACTATGGCGTCCTCCGTTACGATCGCCCAGCAAACCGACAGTGATTACAAAAACCTTTGGTATATTACTCTCAATCCGCCGGCAGGGAACGCGGGCTTTAGCGCGCTGTCCGAAGGGGTTTACGCGGGCGACTTTGTAGGTTCCGGTTTTAACGTCACCACTGATACCTGGTATCATTTCGCGGTGGTAAGGGACGGGAGCGCCTGCCGTATGTTCCTGAACGGAGCCGCGCTTAATGTGACGGCGTATAGTCCTTTTGGGACAATGCCCGATTCCAACGCGCCGCTAAAGATCAGCGTGGATATGGAAGGCAAGCATCACCTTGACGGCCGGCTTGATGAATTCCGCGTCTCAAAAGGCATTGCCCGCTGGAACTCAAACTTTACCCCGCCCGGCCAGGAGCGCATTGCGGAAGATACAACGTCAGTTTCTAACATCCCCCAGGGAACCATTGTCCAGAATGTCATTTATCACTCTACAGGCCAGATCAAGAGCATTACCTATGGTAACGGCGCGGTTACCGATTACGCCTACGACAATATGCTGCGGCTTTCAGATATATCAACAGAGTCCAGCGCCGGCACGCTCCAAAGTTTGCATTATGATTTCTACAACGACGGCAATATAAGCAACATAACCGACAACAAGAACCGCTCTTTTGATCAGTCCTTTACCTATGATGACCTGGGCCGGCTCACGCAGGCGCAAGGCGCCTACGGCGTAAAGTCCTATGATTACGATTCCATAGGCAACATCATTGAAAAAGACGGCCTGACATTCACCTACGACAGCCGCAACAAGCCCCACGCGGTAAGGGCGCTTTCCGACGGCACGGAGTTTGAATACGACGCCAACGGCAACATGACGGTCAAGGCAGGCCAGAACTTCATCTATGACATAGAGAACCGGCTCACCTGTATAGAGAGAGGAGCGTTTGACGACGGGATAGACACCTATGAGCTGCATCAGGGCTGGAACCTCATTTTCTTCCCGCGTCTGCCGGAAGACAGCCGTATAGACCAGATCTTCGCGCCGATAAAAGGAGAATTTGACCAGATCTCCCGCTACAATACCAGCACGCAAAGCTACGAGCACTACGTGGGTATCGCGAAATTCAATGACTTTGAGGCACTGGAAGTTAACAGAAACTATTATGTCTACGTTACCTCTTCAAACGGCGCCGCCCTTACTGTTACCAGCCAGCCGGTTTCTACGCTGGAGACCCTCGCTTCTTACGCCTACGACGGCGACGGCGGAAGGGTGAAGAAGACAGCAGGGGACATAGCTACCAAATATGTTGGTTCTCTATATGAGATTACCACAGGTTCAGGCAATGGTGATAATTCCATTGTTAGGGCTATTTCAGCGGCTTTATTGACGAAACGTACTAAACATATCTTTTTGGGAAGCAACCGTATCTGCACAATAACTAGCTCACCACTGCAAGATAATATTGAAGGTACCAACGAAGTAATTTCATATTTCCATAGCGATCACCTCGGCTCCTCCAGCGTCATCACCAATAACAGCGGTGCGATTGTCCAGGAGGCCCACTACGCACCGTATGGAGAGTTTGTTTCCGGCTCGCCAACCCCTGACGACAGATCAGTCGCCGCTAACCGCTACTACAACGGCAAAGAGCTCGACCAGAGCGGGTTGTATTACTACGGCGCCCGCTACTACGACCCAACCATCGGCCGCTTCACCCAAGCGGATACCATAGTCCAGGATTCCTACAATCCGCAAACCCTCAACCGCTACTCCTATTGCAATAACAATCCGATCAACCTGGTTGATCCGACAGGTCATGGGTGGTTTAAGAAGCACTTCGGTAAGTTTTTCGGTATCATAGCTGGAATCCTTGGTACTCTCCTTACCGGCAACATGATGTTTGGCTTCCAGCTGTTTAATTTGTTTAATTCCTTCGGTAATGCGGTCAACACCGGGAACTGGGGTGGTTTTGCAGGTGGGTTAGCAGGCGGTATCTTAGGCGGGATGGCGGGTGTTGGTTGGGCCACCGGCATAGCGAAAGGCCTTGGCGAATCAACTTATACCTTTGGCGGTGGTTTCCTCATCGGCGCCGCTGAGATGGGAACCGCGGGTTTTGGCGGTGCCTTCGGTGAGACATTGGGTTCAGGTGGAAGCTTTGGTGATGCAATGAAAGCCGGTGGTATCGGCTTTGGCATAGGTGCGATAACCGGCGGTTTAATTGAGGGTTCCTATTTAGGCGGCTATCAGACTTTTGCGCACGGATTATCCGTAGATCATTTTGTAAGTCAAGGTGTCTTACCGCCAATTGTATCCCCACCTGTTGGCGCTGGCGCAGGAGCTATCCCCCAAGCTGGCTTAGCAGCAGAGGCAACTGCTTCAACAGCGCGCAGCACAAAGAGGTATGGTTGGGGGAGATATTTGCATGGGACCGATAAGGTATCAGCGGCGCTTATTAGAAAATCTCCTTGGGGATTGAACCCTGATTCTTATGTTACGCTCCACAATGCTATCGATCCAGCTACAGGAAAAATGGCGATGAGACTGAATCCAGCCGAGTTTAGGAGGTTTGTAAGTCAACCACGCGCCGGTGTTGGAGAGTGGTTTGTTGATGTGTTAGCACCGAATAATGCTGTATTTAGATTGCCTAATACAGGAGGAGGCGCCCCTCAATTCCAAATACATGGAGAAAATAGAGTTATAGATGCCTATCCTAATCCAAACTAAAAATGCCAGAGAAAATATTGCATTGTTATCACTGTAATTCGTCTTTTAATTTTGAATTTGCTCACGCTGGTTTTGGCGACGAGATATTCTTTTATTGTGACCAATGTGGGATAGTGGCTACCGTAGATACATATAGCGAAGAAATGTCCAAGGGTAGATTCTATGAAAAATATATTTTAGGGAGAAAGTATAATACACATAGAAAACAAGACTTAGCTATATTTGAAGAAAATATCAAGAAAATGAAGATAGCGATCTCCAAGGGTTTACAGCCATGTTCCTGTGGTGGAAAATTTACAATAGATGCAATCCCACGATGCCCAGTTTGTAACAAAGAATTAGAATGGGATAAAGTAGTTGATGAAATCGATAGTAATTCTGATAGTGTCACCCCTCGTTATTTCAAAAAAATTCTCAAAAAAGGCTGGCATGATATTTATTATTTTGTCTTTAATGGCAGACAAATAAGAAATAATTGGAAAAAATGAGGGAGGCAATCCTAATAAAATAGCACCCCAGACGTTTTACATAACTATCCACAGCTATGAGAGTTAGGCACAAATATTGACATGAATTTTGCCAGAAAATAGAAAAATAGTGTCGTTTCTGCGTAGTCGATTATCATGATTTAAGTTACAGATAAATTCTCGTTCTTTGGTGTGTTTTGAGTTGGAGTTGTGTAGGTAGATAGTGAGGAATAGAGAGAGGGGGTAAAAAGATGAAGAAATACATGATGGTCGGCGTATTGACTTTATTTATCGCCGCGTTGTCATATACAGCTTACGCTGCTTCTGAATGCAATACAAGGTGCTGTGACGAGGAGTATCCCAAGTTGATAGTTGAGGGCCAGGGAGAAATTGAAGTAATCGCAGACAAGGCCTATTTTAATATAAGGATGAGGGCTGAGGAGAAGAAATTAGAGCGCGCCTTTGAAGTAAGTACGGAAAGAATCAATTCCATACAGGAAACGCTGACATCTTTCGGGGTGAAAAAAGAAGACATAAGAAATCTGGGATATGTCTATTATCCTTTATACGAAGGCAAAAGGATTTTTAGCACCATAGCCAGGCCAACCAGCTACGAGGTCATTCATAATCTCAAGATAACTTTATATAAACTTGATGATTTAGGAAAGATATTGGCGCGTCTTGCCGACATAGCCGAGACCACTGTTAGCGGCCTTACATATACCGCTACCAACGTTGAGCAGTTAAGGATAGATGCCCTAAAGAAGGCAGCGGATAATGCCAGGCAGAAGGCGTTGCAATTAGCTGAAGGTAGCGGCGCCACCTTAGGCAAAGTTTTAAAAATACAAAGCGGCGTAAGCGACGGCTATGATTTTCTCAGGGAAGAACAACTGGCTGATTCCTTTGCTAAGAGAGCGATTGCCAAAGCAGAAATAGCTCCGCAGATTGAATCGGGATACCTGAAAATTACCGCTAATTGCACTGTGATTTATTCTGTTGAGTAAGAGTAAATAGGGACTAAACAGAGATGGCAAAAGAAAGGATATATGCGTCCATATAAGATAATCACTACGATGCTTTTAGCTCTATTTCTTAGTGGGTGTGCTACATCTATTAAGTATGCTTTTGATAAGGGCCTTTACAAGAAAGATCAGCCGATGGAATATAAGGTTCTGGTTGACGTATTTGAAGACGCGAGGCCCGCAGGAGAGCGGTCCGGGACTGGCAACAGAAAGGGCTTTATATATACAAATGATAAGATGTTTAGGGATAACGTTGATGTGCAGATTTCTAAGATGCTTGCAGAGCATCTGAGAAAGGCCAGGGTATTTACCTCAGTAGAGTTTAGGGATATAAATCTGGAAGATGCGGCGATGTTAAATAAGGATGGCGTAGAGTTAGTTATAGATGGCGATATCAGGCATTTCTATGGGTTCCAAAAAGGAGCGGCAGGCGCATCCGTATTATTTGGTATGGTAGGTGTGCTTGCTGAAGCAATGGCTAATCCCAAGACAGTTGGGGCTGATGTCGAATATGGCAATATCAGAGTTATTGATGTCGCTGGCAGAAGGATTCTATGGGAGGGTAATGTCAGGCATAGCTTTGAAGATAAGGATGTCTTTTATGATGGTCCGGCTGCGTATGCAGTACGCGCATTGAAGGAAGCGAATAATAAATTTGTCCAGGAGTTAAGGATACCGTTAGGCCGCAGCGGATATGAGAAGATGCAGACAGTAGAACCCATCAGTACCGTAGGGTCTACACTTACGCCAACCATAGTTACGTATATGGACTATTATAAAATATTACATGATATGATAGGTAAAGCGTTGGTTAAGCCCCTTGACTCAGGCAGCGGCGTGGTGAACGCGGCATTTACTTTATCTTCTGATGGAGATTTGGTAGATGTGGAGATATTAAACGGCTCAACCGATGACGTTGCTTTACGAGGCGCGGTTGTAACGGCGATTGAGAAGTCAGCGCCGTTTCCGGCGTTTCCCGCTGATATAACCGAAGCAAGCAAGAGATTCACGATAAGCATAGAGTTTAAATAAGGAGGAACTCAGATAATGAAGAGAATATTGATAGCTGTATTCCTTTATTTTGGGATGACAGGCACGCTTACTGTTTTTGCTGCAGAGCCGATACGACATAAGATGGAGTTGGGCACAGAAATATCTCACATTACCTATGAAGAACCCGGTGTCATGGAGGAGAAGGGCGTATTCTACGGAGTGGCAGGTTCTTATACATATCGTGATGCATTGTCTTTGCCTGTCTCAAATGTCAGTAGTTATATGTTAAAAGTGGAAGGCAGGTTTGCCGCTGGTGAGGTGGATTATACTTCTTCAAGCTCGGGCAGCATAGATGATATTGATGATTATTTGTGGGAAGCCAGGGGATTAGCAGGGTATGACTTTTCTTCATCGTATACAACCAGTGTTATTACGCCTTATACAGGTATAGGATATAGATATCTGAACGATGATGGCGCCGGAAAGATCAGCACAACTGGCGGCGCTTTTTATGAAAGGGAATCAAATTATTTATATAGCCCCATAGGTATAGAGATCGCCGCTAAATTGGAGGATGGATGGTCTATAGGCGGTTTATTTGAGTATGATTATTTTTGGTGGGGTAAACAAAAGAGCCATATGGGTATTCTGCCCGGGTACTATGACATTGAGAATGATCAGGAGAAAGGTTATGGCTTAAGAGGATCTCTAAAGCTTAAAAGGGAAGGCAAGATAGTGGATTTTATAATAGAGCCCTTTATACGATATTGGGATATTAAAGATTCGGAAGTTACTATTGATCCTGATGGGGATGGGTGGATTGAACCGGAGAACAATTCCACAGAATACGGCTTAGGATTTAAACTGGTCTACGCTTGGCCTGATAGCAGGATCGAAGAAAGGCAAAAAAGCTCCCATGAGAGAACTGACTACGAATATTCACGCCAATATGACGCTTATGTCGCAGAATCACGCCAGGACGCATACAGGAGAACAGCCGGATACAGCAATGCCTCCGATTATTACAACGCCGTCAAGGAGCAGCTGGCTGAGTATGCCTCGAGGGGATATGTATCCGCGAGAGGCAAGGTAGACATAGATTTCACCATTGCTTCAGACGGCAGCGTAAAAGAGGCCTACGCTTATGCGGATGACCCCGAACTGCAGGATTTTGCCAGGGAGGCCGTGATCAACGCCGCGCCTTACCCGCGGATACCCGAATTCTTAAACCGCGACGAGATCAGTTTTAATTCCGCCATAGTGTTTTAAATTCCGCAGCAAACAGCAAGAAATCTAATCCAATAATTTTACCTCTTGACATAATAGCGCCCGTCCTCTATAATTATTATCTCATATAATATGTTTAGGTATGTTTAGGTTGGGGTGGATATGTCAAATAATAAAATATCAAAACAGATAATGACAACTAAGGACGTGGCGGAATTCCTTAACATTCACCCATTGACTGTACAGCGTATGGCAAGGCAGGGCAGGATCCCGGCGTTTAAGATCGGGGCGGATTGGCGGTTCCAACGCAAGTCGTTGGAACGATGGATGCAGGAAAAGATTGAGTATCATACCACCGGCAAAGAGCGGCGGAAGGCAGAACAACAACTTTAGTATGTGGTATTGGATATTCAGGGATTTAGGGTTTATTATACTCAAGGTGTTTTTCCGGCTTAAGATAGAGGGCAGGGATAATATACCGAGGAAGGGGAATTTTATCGTAGTGGCAAACCACGTAAGTTTCCTTGACCCGTTTATTGTGGGCGCGGCAATACCGAAAAAGATCTACTGGATCGCCTTAAGGCAGTTCCATTTTATGCTGGGCTTGCGTTGGTTTATGCGCAGGCTCAAAACGCTGGCGAGCGGGAGCTCTTCAAAGCACGCGGTAGACCTGTTGTTCCACGACAGGAATGTCGGGCTCTTTCCCGAAGGCACGCGCACGCGCGACGGCAAGATGAGGCCGTTCAGAAGGGGCGTGGCGCTTCTGGCGCTTAAGACCGGCAGGCCCATACTGCCCTGCGCCATCATGGGCGCCTTCGAGGCGTTCCCCAGAAGCGCGAAGTTCCCCAGGCTGCGCCCTATCAGGATCATGATAGGCAAGCCGCAATACCTTATGAAGATGCACCACGAGATAATAGATGATATTTATATGCAGGAATGTATCCATAAATTAAAAAATACAATAGAGGAGATGACGCATGGCTAAAGAGGAGGTAATGAAGATACGTTTATCAAAGGTGGTGCCTGCCCCGGAATGGAAGGTGATCCGCCTCATAACAAAGGTTGAGGATTTCCCCAGTTATATGGTGCATGTAAAAGAGGCGTCGGTCGTAGAGAAAAGCCGCAACAAGATGAAGACGAAATGGAGGGTTGAGGTCAACAATGTCCCCATAAGCTGGGTAGAGGAAGACACTCTTGATCTGAGGAATAACACCGTCCGTTTTAATGCCGTAGAGGGCGACCTGGAAGAGTTCAAGGGCGAGTGGATCTTCAAGAAGCACCCCGAAGGCACCGAGGTGATTGTGAATGTCCAGATAAGGGTGGGCATACCCGTGATCGCCGACTTCGCCGACGATTTTATAAAGAAGCTGGTCACGAGTAATTTTGAGGCGATCCTGGACGCGATGGAGCGCCGCCTGATATCTCTGCGTTACGCCAGTTTCAAGCACGGCGACAAAGACAAGGTGGCGGGTTTCGGGATCATCGGCCATCCCTATAATTATAACCACTGGCAGAAATACCTCCAGGCGCTCAAGCCCGATATCAAGATGCCTTCGCGGGAATTCCTCGGCCAGCTTTTCAACGTAGCGCCTTCTTTCAAGCTATACGATATTATGAACGTCAAGTCAAATGCCGGCGCGGTCACAAACGGCTGTTTTATCATCGCCACATTTATCCCCGATATGATAGAGAAGGATATGTGGTCCATATTCGCCAAGGTGGTCAGGGCCTGCAGGATCGCCGAGAAATACGGCGTGGGCATAGTCACTCTCGGCGGCTTTACCTCTATTGTGGCGGAGAGGATAGGGCAGGAGATCGCCAACGAGGTGGACGTGGCAGTGACGACGGGAAATACCTTTACCGCGGCAATGGCTGTTGAAGGCGTGCTCAAGGCCTCCCGTATGCTGGATCTGGACATCTCAGCCGCGAAGGCCACCGTTATAGGAGGCACCGGCGACATCGGAAGCGCCTGCGCCAGGGTGTTGTCGGAAAAGGCGGCGCAGGTGACCATAACCGGGCGCACAAAATCAAACCTCGCGAAGATGAAAAAGGAGCTGTCAAAGAAGAGAAAGGCAAGGATAGCGGCCACGACCGATAACGAGGCAGCCGTGAGGGACGCCGATATTGTTATCGCCGCGGCAGCAGCCAGCGCCTCCATTCTGAAGATAGAGTGGTTTAAGCCCGGCGCCATAATCTGCGACGTGGGATACCCCAAGAATATCTCTTACGCGCCGGTATCCAGGCAGGATGTGCTGATATTTTCAGGCGGCATGGCAAAGGCGCCCACGCCCATTCATATACCTATTGATATAGGGCTTCCGCCGGGAAACGTCCTCTACGGCTGTTTTTCCGAGGCGATCATTTTGGCGCTTGAGAAACGCTACGAGAATTTCAGTTTCGGCAGAGGAAACATCACGTCCGAAAAAATGGAAGAGATACGGTTGTTGGGCGCCAAACACGGCTTTGAGGTGTCTGATTTTTATTGGGGAGATAAATTAGTGGACGCCTCAATGGTAGGCAGGGTAAAAGAAACGATAAAGGTCTGAAGCGCGGGATATCTTAAGAGGGGTGGCTGATGAGGATGGATAGCGATATTGTCATCGTTGGTTCCGGTGTAGCAGGGTCAACTTTAGCCAGAGAGCTGGCGAAGAACGGCAGGAAGGTCCTGGTCGTGGAGAAGGGCCCTGATCTGGCTCGGAAGAAATTCGGTTCGCAATTTTACGCGGCAGTCAACCTGTACGATAGGTTAGGCCTGTTGAGCAGGAGCAGGCAAGGGGTTTTCTTTTATCGTTCCATAGCAGTAGGCGGCACCTCCCTTGTCAGCTGCGGTAACGGCGTCAGGGGGCTTGAGGCGGAATTCAAGAACCTGGGCATGGATCTGACGCAGGAGTTCCTTGAGGCCGAAAAGGAACTCGCTGTCACGCCGGTGCCGGACAGGTTTATAGGCAGAGGCACGAAAAGGATCATGGATGCGGCGGATAAACTCGGTTTTAAGATGATGCCTATGCCGAAGATCATTGATTTCAGGAAATGCGTTTCTTGCGGCAACTGTGTGCTGGGCTGCCGCACTACGGCAAGATGGAGTGCGCTTACTTATTTGAAAGAGGCGCGGGACAACGGCGCTTCTTTGCTCGCGGGCGCTGATATTACTAAAGTCCTTGTTTCCGAAGGCAGGGCCGCGGGAGTAGAAGGCCGCGGCAGGGCGGGAAGAAAGATAGAGATACGCGCCAACACAGTGATCCTGGCGGCGGGAGGCATCGGCACGCCGGTGATCTTGCAGAATTCAGGGATAGAGGCAGGCAGGAAATTGTTTTTAGACCTTTTTAACGTCACTATCGGGCTGACTAAAGACACAGGAATGGATAAAGAAGTAACGATGGCGGCGGTGAATATACAGGACGGTTTTCTTTTGTCACCCTTTATTGACTGCGCGCTTGCCTACGTATCCGTTTCGCCTTTCAGGCACATTCTGAAATTCAGGCATAGAGACAGGATGCTCGGGATTATGACAAAGATAGACGATGATCCGCAAGGCGGCGTGCGTAAAGACGGGGTAGTGGAGAAAACGTTGACCCCTGCTGATTTGTCCAAATTGAATAAGGGCGCCGAGATCTCAGGCAGGATATTGCTTGAGGCAGGATGCCTGCCGCGCACGATAGCCGTGACAAAGGTACGCGGGGCGCATCCCGGCGGCACGGCGGCCATAGACGAGGTGGTTGACAGGGAACTGGAAACGCGGATAAAAAGGCTTTTTGTCTGCGACGCGAGCGTATTGCCGAAAAGCCCCGGAGTGCCGCCCATCTTGACTATAATCGCGCTTGCTAAAAGATTCGCTAAACGGCTGAAATGAACCTTTACGGCATATCCAGTATATTAACGGCGATCACCAGTCTATCCATGGCGGTCTTTGTCTATGTCAAAGGCTACAGGACTAAACTGGCCAGGAAGTGGTCTATTTTTGCTTTCGCTACCTCTTTTTACGGGTTCGGGGCATTTATGGTCAGCCACGCCGAAAGCGCGTCAGAGGCATTTTTCTGGTGGCAGTTCGCTTATGTGGGGATCATTTTAATACCGTTCTCATTTGTATACCTTATTTATGAATTCCTGCACATTAAACATCCTCTTTTTATCAGATTCTTAGGGTTATGGGCTGTTATATTCCTGGTATCCGACATTTTCTTTAAGGGCCTTTTTATCAATAGCTGTACCTTATATTTTACGGACTTGAAGTGGGTCAAGCCGGTATATTTTGTTTATCCCGGCGGGCCGCTGCTTTATCTGTTCGTCATCTTTTACTTTGCCGGACTGGTGCTGTACGGCCATATTGAACTGGTAATAAATTATAAAAAGATGAGCGGCCTGAAGCGCGATCAGATCAAGTATTTTCTCTCTGCCGCCGCTTTGGGCTTCGCGGGCGGGGGGACGTCTTTCCTGCCCTGTTTCGGCCTGAACCTTTATCCCATTTTGAACTTTACCGTCCCCTTATACTTCTTTATGGTCACTTACGCCATACTCCGCTACCGTCTTATGGATATAAAGGTCGCCATTACCCGCACAGGGATCTTTATAGCGGTTTATACCTTGCTTTTGGGTATACCTTTTGCCCTGGCTTTGCGGCTTAAGGACCTCTTCGTCGCTAATTTCGGGGTAAATTGGTGGATACTGCCGTCGGGTTCAATAGCGGTCCTGGCTACGGTTGCCACCCTGGTTTATATTTACCTGCAGCGTAAAGCCGAAGAAGGCCTGCTTAAGGAGCAGAGGCGTTATCAGGAGATCTTAAAGCAGGCGGGGATGGGGATGACCCGGATCCACAGCCTGCAGGAGTTATTGCATTTTTTCGTGAATATTGTCATTCAGAACGTCCATATTTCTCATTCGGCGATATATTTATATGATAAAGAAGGCGGAAAGTTTGTTTTGAAGGCGGGGGGGAATTTGAAACAGGGTCAGCCCGCGTCCATAGGCAGAGAAACCCGGTTGATCAAATGCCTTGAAGACGGGCGCGAGCCGATAGTGCACGAAGAAATAAAGCGGGAAACAGAAGAAGATGTTGATTCCGGGCTTGAGAGTTTGGAAAAACAGTTGGAACTTTTGGACGCCGCCGTAGTCGTGCCCAGCTTTTCGGAAGATAAGCTGCTGGGTTTTCTTATATTGGGGGACAAGCTTTCTGAGAAGACCTATACGCAGGAAGATCTGAATGCCTTTTCTGTTCTGGCAAGCCAGGCCGCTTTAGCCATTGAGAACGCCCTCTTGTATGAGAACATAGAAGATCAGGTCAGGCAGAGGACCAGGGAGCTGGTTGAGGTGCAGAAACAGCTGGTCCAGGCGGAGAAACTGGCGACGGTAGGTACTCTGGCAGGCGGCGTGGCGCATGAGATCAACAATCCTCTGGCGGCGATACTGACCAACGTCCAGATGCTTTTAGCCGTAGATACAGGGATGGACAGGGAGTCCCTTGAGATCATAGAAGAGGCGACCAGGAGGTGCCGCACGATCGTGCAGAAGCTGATGGCCTACGGCAGGAAGCCGCTTGAAGCGGTAGATTTTTCCGAAGTGGATCTGTCGGATGTGTTCAAGAGCGTGATGAGTTTTATCGGCTATCAGCTGGAACAGGAGAACGTCAGGATCGTCGCCGACCTTAAGAAGGACGGCTATGTTGTCAAGGGCAATCCCAACGAACTGGAACAGGTATTGACCAATATAATCTTAAACGGCAGGGACGCCATAAGGAAGATAAAGAAAAGCGGGGACATCCGCGTAACATTATCCAGGAACGGCAAATGGGTCGCGATAGCCGTGGAGGATGAAGGCACAGGCATATCCAGGGATATACAACGGAAGATCTTTGACCCTTTTTTCACTACCAAGGACGTGGGAAAGGGGCTGGGGCTGGGCCTTTCCATATGCCAGTCCATTGTTGAAAAGCACAAAGGCACGATCAGCATTGATTCCGAGTTGAATAAGGGGACGGTTGTTACTGTCAGATTACCGGCAGCAAACGCGGCGGACGCCGGCAAGGGGAGGTAGCCGATGAGCAAGAACATCTTAGTCATTGATGATGATGAGCTGATAGTTAAAAGTTTGCGTAAATTACTCAGCAGCCAGGGCCACAACGCGACAGTGGTAAAGAGCGGAAAAGAGGCGATAGAGGAGGTCAAAAAAGTGGACTTCCATCTTATCATTTCCGATATCAGGATGCCCGATATAGACGGGATAGAGACGATCAGGCGGATCCGGGATTATTTGAAGGAGGCAGGCAAGAAACCCGTGCCCGAAATACTGATCACCGGTTACGCCGATGAGAGCAAATATAAAGAGGCGCTGGATTTGAAGGTCGCGGATTATATATTTAAGCCCTTTGATATAACCGAGCTGATCGATAAGGTCAAAAGGAACCTGGGCAATGATTAAAGGCAGGACAGCCATTATAAGCGGAGGCACGCGCGGCATAGGCAGGGCTATCGCTCTGGAGTTGGCCAAAGGCGGCGCCAATGTATCGTTCAATTACCTGCAAAGCGTGGATACCGCCGTTGAGCTTGAAAAAGAGATCGCGTCTTTGGGCGTAAAGGCAAAGGCATACCGGGTGGACATCAGGGATCTTGAAGCGGTGAAGCAGTGGGTCAAGGATACAAAGGAATATTTCGGCGCGCTGGATATCGTCATTAACAACGCCGGCATCACCAACGACAAGGCGCTGGCGCTTATGGCTAAGGATGACTGGCACAAGGTGATAGACACCAATTTAAACGGGGTGTTTAACCTTACGAATGCCGCGATAATTACGTTGGTAAAACAGAAAAGCGGCGATATTGTCAATGTTGCTTCGGTGACAGGCATATCCGGCATGCCTCGCCAGACCAATTATGCAGCCGCGAAGGCAGGGATGATCGGATTTACCAGGGCGCTGGCGCGGGAAGTTGCTGCCTACAACATAAGGGTAAACGCGGTCGCGCCCGGGTTCATTGAAACTGATATGACGAAGGAGTTGAAGGAGAAATACAGAGAAGAGATGCTGAAGAAGATCCCTCTGGGCAGGTTTGGCAGGCCGGAGGAAGTGGCAAAACTGGTGAGTTTTCTGCTTAGCGATAAGGCGGGATTCATTACAGGACAGGTCATAATCATTGACGGCGGAATGATAATGCGATGAAGAAGATAGTGATCACGGGGATCGGGGTTGTCGCGCCGAACGCGATCGGCAAAGATGAATTCTGGCAGGCATTAAGAGCCGGCCGTTCAGGCGTCAAGCCGATAACCTCTTTTGAAACGGGGTTCTTTAAGACCAAGCTCGCCGGCGAGATCAGCGGTTTTGAGGCGGAGAAGTTCCTGGGCGCGAAGGGTATCAGGAATATGGACAGGAGCACCAGGTTTCTTTGCGCGGCGGTAAAGATGGCGCTGGATGATTCGGGGCTTGTGATCAACGAAGAGAATACCCATGACATGGGTGTGGTAACGGCAACCACGTTATCTTCAATATGGAATGTTGCCGAATTCGGCAAGGAGATCGCGCAGGAGGGCGCCCAGTTCGTAAATCCCGCTATGTTCCCGGGCACGACGATCAACGCCCCTTCCAGCCAGGTATCCATCCGTTACAATATCAAGGGGTTCAACACTACCGTCTCCACCGGTTACACGGCAGGGCTGGACGCGTTGAAATACGCGCTTGATTTCATACGCCTTGGCCGCGCCAAGGCTGTATTGGTCTGTGGGGTTGATGGCTTGTCATTTCAGAGTTTTGTGGGATTTTACAAGATCGGCTTTCTGGCAGGCATTAAAGGCATTGAGGCCTCGTGTCCGTTTGACAAAAGGAGGAACGGCATAATCCTGGGAGAGGGGGCAGGCGTAGTGATAGTTGAGGATGAGGAACATGCCAGGGCGAGGAACGCCCGTATCTACGCGCGGGCGCTTGCCGCCGCGACGCTCTTTGACGCCTACCGCAGCGGAAAGTATCATCCTCGCGCTGAAGGCCTGAAAAGGACTATGACAGGCGTTATCAAGGACGCGGGCCTGCGGCCGCGGGACATCGGCTATATCTGCGCGTCGGCAAATTCCGTGCTCCAGCACGACCGCCTGGAGACCGAGGCTATCAAGGAGATCTTCGGAGACAGTGCCGGGGATGTGGCAGTGAGCTCCATCAAGTCAATGATAGGCGAGCCGGTAAGCGCCTCCGGCATCCTGCAGGTCGCGGCTTCGGTGGGAGCGATATCAGAGGGTTTTCTGCCGCCCACGATCAATTACGAAGAAAGGGACCCCGAGTGCGATCTGGATTATGTGCCTAATAAATGCAGAGAGCGGAAAGTAGGCGCCGTGCTTATAAATAACTTCGCCCCCGGCGGGAATAACGCGTCGTGTTTGATCGGTAAATACTAAGGAGGATTTGTATGGACGAATTGGTAAACCAGATAACACAATTAGTATCGGAGATCATTGAGATCCCGGCAAATGAGATTGAGCCCGATAAGGACTTTGCCGATATGGAAGTTGATTCAATGAAGTCGCTTGAGATTGTGGCGGCAATCGAAAGGAAGCTCAAGATAGTCGTGCCTGAAGACCAGATACCAAAGGCAAGGACGCTGAATAAAATAATTGAGATGGCAAGGCAGTTAAAGGGGTAATAATAAATATGTGGGACAAGGAAAAGGTCAAAAGCATATTGCCGCAGCGAGAGCCGTTCCTCTTCATTGACGAGGTCATTGAGGTGGAAGAAGGCAGGCGCATCGTAGCCAGGAGATTCCTTGACCCAAAAGAGGATTTCTTCAGAGGGCATTTTCCGGGTAAACCGATAATGCCGGGCGTGCTGATCATTGAGGCGATGGCGCAGGCGTCAATAGTGCTTTATTACACAAAGAAGCCGGAGATCGCCCAAACGAATCCGGATTATTATCTGGCGAAGGTAAAAGCGGAATTTTTGTCTCCCGTATATCCCGGCGATACGTTAATATTGGAAGCGGTTAATGTAAAGATCATAGACAAAGGCGGGGTAATAGAAACAACGGCAAGGGTGGGGGATAGGGTAGTGGCTAAGAGCACCACATCGTTTGCCGTTAAAATAAAGAACAATGAAAAGCAATAGGCGCATAGTTGTAACCGGCATAGGCATAGTTTCTTCTGTGGGCATAGGAAGAGAGGAGTTCTGGAGGTCTGTCATCAGCGGTAAATCCGGCATAAGCGAAGTCACCTCCCTTGATACCAGCATCCTCAAGTGCCATAATGGGGGAGAGGTAAAAAATTTTAATCCGAAATCTTTCATCCCCAAAAGAAAGGTCAAATTCCTGGGGAAGGCGTCGCAATTGGCGATCGCCGCGTCTACGCTGGCTTTGGAGGACGCGAGATTGGCCGCTGCTGATATGCCTAAGAAGAAAACAGGCGTATTGGTAGGCACTACCACCGGGGAGAAGCCATTGGAGGAATTGATAGAGGTATGGGCTAAAGGCGGCTTGAAGGAACTTGACCGGCAGAAGATAATGCAGGCGTCGGTGAACAACATTTCCGCCAACGTTGCTCTGCAGTTCAAGGCGCAGGGAGAGAATTTCCTCTTTCCCACTGCCTGCGCCGCGGGCAACTACGCCGTCGGCTACGGCTCTGATTTGATCAGGAGCGGGGCGCTTGATTACGCCCTGGCAGGCGGCTCTGACGCTTTCTCTCACGTGGCATTTGCCGGCTTCCAGCGCATTTACGCGATGGCGCCTGAGAAATGCCAGCCGTTTGACAAGAACAGAAAGGGTATGATACTGGGAGAGGGCTCCGGTATAGTCCTTCTTGAAAACCTTGATTCCGCCCTTAAAAGAGGCGCCGATATCTACGCGGAGGTCCTGGGATACGGCCTTTCCTGCGACGCCTATCACGCTACCGCCCCTGAGCCGCAAAGCATCGCCAGGGCGATGGAGAAGGCGCTCAAAGAATCCGGTATCGGTTATAAGGACGTGGATTACATCAGCGCGCACGGCACAGGCACGCCTTTGAACGATAAGGTGGAATGCCAGGCGATCAAACAGGTATTAAAAGAGCGATATAAAGAGGTAATGGTCAGTTCCATAAAATCAATGCTGGGCCATCCTATGGGCGCGGCGTCTGCCATTGAATCAGCTGCCTGCTGCCTTGCCATAAAAGAAGGTATTGTGCCTCCGACCATAAATTTTGAGACCCCTGATCCGGAATGTGATATTGACTGTGTTCCCAATAAGGCGAGGAAAGCCGCTGTGAGGGTGGCATTGAACAACGGCTTTGCCTTCGGCGGCAACAACGCGACAGTAGTGTTTAAAAAATATGAAGGATAAACGAGTTGTCATAACTGGTTTAGGGCCGTTATCGGCGATAGGCGCGGGCAGGGATAATGTCTGGCATTCTGTGTTGAACAGGGACACAGGCCTTACGCAGGAAGAGTTCTCTCTGGACGGCACATTGATCGATAAATATTTTGCGCATAAGATCAAGGATTTTAATATCGGCAATTTCAATATTGATAAGCAGGTCTTAGCGGATATCCGGCAGTGGAAAGACGGGAGAGAGCCGCAGGATTTGTTTTACCTTATAGCAGCGGCGAAGCTTGCCCTGGATGACAGCCATACAGAGATTGACGGAAACAGGATCGGCTTGGTCCTCGCGCATGAGAATCCCGGCCTGGATGAATTCTATACTGATGTAGTAGATGAGTTTTATAAATTAAAGCAGGAGAATAAGCTTGGGTTTTTCAAAGGTATCAACGAAGGGTTCGCCAAAAGAGGGCACGATCTACAGACATTTGTATTCTTATATTACGCGGCAAAGGCGCTGGGTATTCACGGCTACTCTTTATTTGTAAACAATGCCTGCGCTTCAGGCCTGTACGCGCTTGAGGCAGGGGCAGGCATCATAAAGAGCGGTAAATGCGACTCCGTGATCGTGGCGGCGGCTGACAGGCCGAGCATTTTTAAGCAATCCTGGTTCAGGCGCCTGGGTATGTACGCGCGGGACGGATTGATAAAGCCGTTCGCCAAAAACAGGGACGGGTTTGTCTTAGGCGACGGCGGAGCAGGCATCGTATTGGAGGATTTAAAGAGCGCTAAAAAGAGGGGAGCGCGTATATACGCGGAGTATGCCGGCGGCGCCTTCCATATGGAGGGCTGGAAGATTTCCGTGCCGGATATGACCAGCGATTCATATAAAGGCGTCATTGAAGGCGCCATAAAAAACGCGCGCGTCAATAAAAAGAAGGTGGATTTAATAGTGCCTCACGGAGTTGCCACGCCTGTTACCGACGCATACGAGGCAAAGGCGATCACCGCCGTGTTCGGCAAAAACCCCAAAAGGCCGCTTATCACGGCATTCAAACCCTATGTGGGCCACAATTTAGGCAGCACCGCTTTGTTGGAAACCGCGATCTTGCTTTTATCTTTAGAAAATAACCTGGTGCCTCCGGTATTAAATTGCGGCATACCGGATCCTAAGCTGAATATTACTCCCGTAAGGGAATTCACAAGAATCAATCTCAGGACTGTTGTAAAAACCGCCTGCGGCTTCGCCGGCTTCAACGCGGCGGTGGTATTCAGGAAAATATGAACAATAAAACAAACACTAAACCCGAAACCCTAAACTCTAAATAAACCCAAATGACCCAAACTCAAAACCCAAAACCATATGACTTAGGAGAGAGGACAAAGAAATTTGCAATAAGAGTCAGGAATTATATAAAAGATTTACCGAGAAGTATCGCCGATATTGAAGATGGAGTTCAGCTTATTAGGGCCTCAGGTTCTGTTGGAGCCAATTATATTGAAGCCGAAGAATCCCTTAGCAAGAAAGATTTCATAATGAGAATAAAAATATCAAGGAAAGAAGCAAAAGAAAGCAGGTATTGGCTTGAGTTAACCGAGCCAAAGGACGGTCAAATTCAGGAAAGGGATGCCTTGATCCAGGAGGCAACTGAGTTAACAAAGATTTTCGGCTCCATAGTTGAGAAATCCAAGTAATGTTTTGAGTTTTGTGTTTTATGTTTTGGGTTTGTTTAGTGTTTAGAGTTTAGTGTTTAGGGTTTTGAAGTTGATGATTTATATTTAATTTGAATGGCGACTTAAATGAGCAATAAATACGATGTCATCATAATCGGCGCAGGGATAGGCGGCTTAACCGCAGCCGCCATCTTGGCAAAAAACGGTAAAAAGGTGCTGGTCCTGGAGAAAAACCATGTCGCCGGCGGCTATGCCGTGAATTTCCGGCGGGGAGATTTTAATTTTGACGCCTCGCTGCATTTGATGAATGGTTGTAGTGAAGGAGGGCTTTCTTATAATGTCCTTAAAAAATGCGGGGCACTAAATAGAGTTAATTTTCTAAGGTCGCAATATTTATACCGTTCCATATATCCTGATCTTGATTTCCGATTACCTCAATTTGATTCTTCCGGACAGATAGGTGCTTTAGCAAACTATTTTCCTTCAGAACGGAAAGGTATTGAGAAATTATTTAAGGAAATGGCTAAATTATATTCCGATATAAGAAAGTTTGTGTATTCTGATCTACCCTTGAACATAGAGTCTTCCTTTCTCCCATTTAAATATCGTACATTATTTAAATATCACAATAAACCATACAAGAATTTATTAGACAGGTTTATAAAAGATGAGAGGTTAAAAGTTATAATTGGGCAGTTTTGGCCATATTATGGCCTGCCATTTGATAAATTGTCCTCTGTTTATTTTGTCTTTCCTTCCTATGATTTCTTTCGCAATGGCGGTTATTATTTAAAGGGAGGCGTACAGAGCATTACAGATGCCCTTTTACATAGCACCAAGGAATATGGAGGGGTGGTATTACTAAATTCTAAAATTACTAAGATAGTTCTAGAAAATAAGAACGCAAAAAAGGTTATAACCGATAAAGGCGAAGAATTTTCCGCCAGTTTTTTTATCTCAAATGTTGACGCGCGTATGACTTTTCTTGAATTGATTGGCGAACAATATCTGCCGGTAAAATTTATTAGTAAGATTCGGCAGATGGAGCCGTCAATCTCTATCGCTCAGGTATATTTAGGATTAAACAGAGATTTGAGAGAATTGGGATTTTCAGATTATGAGATTTTTTATAATCCGCATTATGATATTAATAAGCAATTCGCTGCATGTTCCGGAGAGTTTGACATAAAAGATGCATTGTTCTGTTTGACGTTATATTCTAATATCGATCCCGACGCGGCCCCGCAAGGAAAATTCAGCATGGGGATTACTTTCTTTTCTTATTATGACTCTTGGGCTAAATTAACAAAAGAGCAGTACTTGCAGGAGAAAATAAGGGTTTCGCGGGAATTGATCAAGGCCAGCGAAAAGATCATACCGAATCTATCTTCTTATATTGAGAAAGTTGAGGTAGCCACGCCCGTAACGATGGAAAGGTATACCGGAAATTATAAAGGAGCAGTTTACGGGTGGAGCCAGGTTGTATCTCAGAGCGGTATGAACCGGCTAGACAACAGAACCCCCATAAGGAACCTATATTTGGCAAGCGCCTGGACGCGTATGGGCGGTGGCGTATCCATGGTTTTATACGCAGGAGAACAGGCGGCAGAGGCAATTTTAAATAAAAACAAGATAAAAAAAAGTAAGGGTAAGACATGAATCTATTTGCGCTGTCAGGATTATTGGTATCTATTTTTGGCTTAGTGTTGATGTTCGTATCGTTAATATATGGTAAAACCAAACTACATAGAATATTAGCCTTTTTTAACGGCGCTGTACTTCTATGGGGATTGGGTTTATTCATTGCGGGAATATCATCTACCCCATCGAAAGCAATCTTGGGTTGGAAGATTGCGCATCTCGGAGGTATTCCCATAGGTATACTTTTTTATCATATGGTATGTGTGTTTTGCGGCCTTAAAAGAAAAAAGACGGTTCTTACAATTTATGTAACTGGGTTAATCATGCTTTCTCTTATTTTTATGACAGACCTAGTTATAAATAGAGTAAGATTCGCTTTTAATTCAATATATATTAATGAAGGGACGTTATTTTATTTTGCGACTGTAATAATATGGTTATCACTTGTATGTTCAAGTTTCTATGAATTATTAAAATATTTACCGAGTACCAAAGCAGAAAAGCGCCGGCAGACTATTTATATGATTTCGGGATTCCTTATTGGCTTTTTAGGTGGAATTTCAACATTCTTACCGGAATTCGGGCTTGATGTTTATCCAGTAGGCAATTTTAGTATATTAATATATTGTTCAATTATTACTTACGCAATTTTAAAATATAGGTTTATGGATATCCGGATCGCCTTCTCGCGAATAGCCGTCTACGCTATGATCCTTGCTTTAGTTGTAGGTATGCCCATAGGATTCTTGTTAATGAATTTGTTTGCATTGGCTGGTTTAACGGTGGGAGTTTTCTGCTTTATTTTGTCTTTTATTACTTTGGTTGTCGGCAAAACTAAATTACATAGATTATTAATGCTGTTTAATATTGCTGTGACTTTCTGGGGTGTCGGCTCATTTATAGCGGGTGTAGCTACTAGAGAATCGATTGGAATATTAGGTTGGAAGATCGCTCATTTCGGCGGATTTTTTATAGGGACGTTCTTCTATCATCTGGTGTGCGTATTATGCAAGGTATCACGAAGGCGGGTATTACAATTCGCGTATACGCAAGCCATTTTATTCAATATATTAAATTTATGTACCCCTTATCTTATAAATAAGACTAGAGTTGCCTTTGGGATTTATTATAACGAAGTTACGCCGTTACTTTTGTTAGGAATTATTTGCTATGTGTCTTTAATTGTTTTGAGTTATTTTGAACTTACCAGATTCCTTGGAAAATCCAGGGGCACTCAGCGAACCCAAGCTCTTTATATAATATTTGGATTTTTATGCGGGTTTATCGGAGGCACTTCAACATTCCTGCCGGAATTCGGCATAGACATTTTTTATCCTTTTGGCAATTTTGGTATTGTTCTGTATGCCTGTGTTGTTACCTACGCGATCTTAAAATTCCGGCTTCTTAATATCAATATCGCCCTTACCCGCGCCGGCATATTCGTTTTTGTGTATACGCTGGTTTTAGGCCTTCCTTTTGCCCTTGCCACCTGGGGCAGTAGCACACTCATTACCTTATTTGGCGGCAGATGGTGGATAGCGCCTTTAGGGTTAATGGCTGCCTTAGCAACCTCAGGTCCGTATATTTACCTATATATTCAACATAGAGCAGAGGAGCGTCTGTTGTGGGAACAAAATAGGTATCACAATACCCTGAAACAGGCATCCAGAGGAATGACGCGCGTGCGCAACCTTCAGCGGCTGCTGAATCTCATTACTCATGTTCTTACCAAGATAGTAAAGATTAAACGCGTGGCGATCTATCTTTTAGACGAAAAAAATGGCTGCTTTGTCTTAAAATCGCAGAGAGGCAAGGACAGCGCTGCCTATCCGCGGGAAATCAACGCGTCAAGTCCATTGACCACGCTGATGTCCGACATGAAAGAACCGTTTGTATACGATGAGTTAAAACAGCAGGTCCAGGATGAATTTGATACGAATGTTTCCGGCGCGCTTGAACAAATGGCTATGCTTGAGGCGAATATGATAGTGCCGACTTTTCTGGAGGATAAGTTTTTGGGGTTTCTCGCGCTTGGCGATAAATTTTCCGGCAAGCCCTATACGCCTGAAGATATCAATGTGTTTTCTGTGCTCGCCAGCCAGGCGGCCCTGGCAATTGAGAACGCCGAATTCTACCAGGAGGCGCAGGAGATGCAGGAACAGATAGCGCAGGCAGAGAAAATGGCTACCATCGGCACTATGGCAGACGGGCTTTCCCATCAGATAAACAACCGTTTCCACGCTCTGGCCCTGATTTCCGGAAACACGCTGGATACATTAAAGATCTTTGAGAAAGAAAAAGGCGTTCAAGGCAAGGAGATGCGGGAATTATTTGATGAATTAGAATATGCCTTTGGCAGGGTCCAGGCAAATGTTCTTCAGGGAGGCGAAATAGTCAAGGGCCTGTTGAAATACAGTAAGAAAGGCGAAGAAGGATTTAAGGCTGTATCCCTGAGCGAGATCATTGAGAATACGCTGGAAATGGTGCAATACAAGGTCAAGCTGGCGGATTTTGAACTGGTCAAGGATTATCCCGAAAAAGACCATAAAATCTACGGTAATTTAGTCCAGCTGCAGGAAGTGTTCTTCAATTTGATTGATAACGGCTACGACGCGATCAAGGAACGCAAGGAAACGTTAAAGGAAGAGGGATACAAGGGCAGGATAAGGATTTCCGCGCGGCCGGAGGGCAAGTCCCTGGAGATCGTCGTGGAGGATAACGGCATGGGCGTAAAAGAGGGGAATTTGAAGAAGATGTTCACGCCGTTTTTCACTACCAAGGCCACCGCGAACAAGGGGACAGGCCTGGGGCTTTACGTTATCAGGCGCATAATCTCCGAAATGCATAAAGGTTCGGTTGAGGTTGAGTCAGAACATGGCAAAGGCACCAAGTTTATTATCCATTTACCGCTAGCGTAGGAGGTGCAACATGAAGGTTAAACTGATGATTGTGGATGATGAAGCCGATGTTCGAGAATTTGCCGCCAGATTTTTCAGTAAGCGCGATGTTGACGTGTGCATTGCCGCTAACGGCGAGGAGGCGCTGCGCAAGGTAGCAAAAGAGAAGCCGCGGATAATCCTGCTGGATATACTTATGCCGGGAGGCATAGACGGCATAGAAACCTTACGGCGCATAAGGGAAACCGATAAAGATGTCAAGGTAGTGATGGTTACCGGCAGGGAGCCGGAAAAAGACGGCTCCGGCCGTCAGGCGGAAGAACTTGGCGCTGTCAGCTATATCCACAAGCCGCTGCAGCTGGATGAATTAGAAAAAGTCGTAATGAAGCTCGTCAAATCCGCAAGTAAGAAGAAATAATAAGTCCCCTCAACCTTTCATATAAGGTGCTTGACAAGCGGTTTATTATAGGGTATATTTATTATGATTTGTAGGGGACATTTAAATGTCCCCTACGTCAGGGCACGGGTCAGCCCGAAACATAAGGAAAGAACACAGTGCTTAAAACCAAAAGGCCCATAATCCGCGCCATTAAAACAGGGATATTCTGTATATCCCTGTTTTTGTTTATCCTGCCATTTGCATTCGCAGATATATCTGCCTCAGCCAATGTTGGCCTGACGTTAAACGGTATTAGAGGCCGCACTATCATGGCCGGCAGCCGGCCGATTTCATTCACGCTGCGAGTTCAATACAACCGCACAAATCAACTGGTCTTTGGCGCAGAAGGATTACGGGGAAACGCCACTTTAGACGCCCAGACAGGCAGGTTCTACTGGATGCCAGAAGAAACCGATGTAGGAACACACCCTATCACCTTCTGGGTAACAGACGGGGTAGAGACCGACCAAAAGACAGCCGTATACACCATTATACACAACTCCACACCCTACACGGGCTCAGTTAGTCCCGAGGATGAGATAGTCCGTTCCAATGAGCAATTGGAACTTAGCGCCACTTATTTTGACAATGCCGGCTGGCAGGACCTACAGGATGTATATATGTCTATCGGAGGGGCTTACTTTAGGTATAACCTACAGGAGAATAGGTTATATGCTTCGGGTAATCTTTCAGAGTGGAGCGGCGGCTATGCCCCGGGCGCAGAGCGGACCATACAGGTAGACCTGACTGAGTGGCAGGCAACGTTGGACTGCTCTGAAGTCAAGATAAGCGGCTCAAGAAATACGTTAGAGGTCAAATGGCCCATCCTATTCGTAAACAATACCAGCCGCAATATAAGAGAGGTCGTCTCTTTATATGCCAAAGACATAAATAATTTTGAATCTGGCTGGAAGGAGACAAGCGGGATTAAGATTAGAGGGACTAAAAGCCGCATTATCTCTGCTGGACAGATCTCTTTTGGACAGACCATAATAGATACTATTTCTAAACAAAACCCTATTAGAACCTATACTTTCAGCGCCAACAAAGATGATTATATTTCTATTCTAGCGGTTGAGACCCGGGGCGCTCTTTTGCCTTATCTGGCACTTTTGGACTCATCAGGCGCCCCTGTCTTACTAGGACCAGTAATGTTCGAGGTACGAAACTACCTATCAGGCAAACTCGCTTCTTCAGGCACCTTTACACTGATTGTCTCTGATTATACCGGCACAAACACAGGCGATTATGCCTTTACCCTTCAACGGTTCAACAACCCAGGTGGGGTAGTAACAGCTCTCTCATCCGGCCAAACCCGATCTGCTTCCATATCAGCACCTACCGAGATTGACGCCTATAGTTTTACAGCCACATCAGCCAATTGTTTACTTATAGACATTATCAAATCTTCTGGTGAGTTCCGGCCCTACATAGAGGTATATGATACAGAGGGCAACGTTCTTGATTATAGAAGAATAGAGGACTCGGCCTCCTTAAGTATATCTCTGCCACAAGTAGGTACTTATTATATATATGTAATGGCTGGCGATGATTACAAGACAGGCAGCTACTCAATATCCCTGCGCGACGTAAGCAATCCCGAGATTACCGAGCTTGAGTTCGGCTCCACGGTCACCAGCACAATCTCAACAGGCAACTCTTCTGATACTTACGCCTTCAATGTAAACAAAGATGACTACATTTATATCGCTGTTGCCATGACAGAAGGAGATCTTCAACCATGGCTGCAGCCGCAACCTATGTTGGAGGCGCGCGGTTTATTAGGTATTTATTATATTGATTATCAGACAACCGCATACTTATCCGGTAAGATTACTTCTTCGGGCACCTTTAATCTCACCGTTTCAGACTACACCGGTATGCGCGCCGGTAATTATGTGTTAACCGCGCAGCGATTGAATAACCCAGACGGTGCAGTAGAACTTTCAGCCGGCCAAACCTTGTCTGCCGATATATCGGCCCCTACCGAGATAGATGCCTATAGTTTCACATCTACCTCAGATGGTTCTTTACTGATAGATCTTACCAAATCCTCCGGCTCATCCGAACTTTACGTAGAAGCGCATGATACAAAGGGTAATATCTTGGGTTATAAAACCATATATGATTCAGGTACTTTAGGTATCTTACTTCCCGAAGGAGGGCCATATTATATATATGTAATGGATTCTTTGTTATATAACACAGGCAGCTACTCAATATCCCTGCGCGACGTAAGCAATCCCGAGATTACCGAGCTTGAGTTCGGCTCCACGGTCACCGGCACAATCTCAGAGAGCAGCCCCGTTATTTATTACACCTTTAGCGCCGAGAAGGACGACTATATTTACATACCTTTTGCCAATACCGGCGGCAGCCTGCAGCCGCAGCCACAGCTGTTTGATGCTTCAGGTCTCTATTTATCCGAGCCATACGAGGAATTCCCCTTGATGCTGATACCCGGCTGCTTATACGGCAAACTCAATTCCTCAGGCACCTTTACTCTCGCCGTCTCAGATGTTTCCGGCACCAACACAGGTGATTACACTCTGACCGTGCAACGAATGAACAACCCGGGTGGGACGGTAGAGCTTTCGGACGGACAGACATTGTCTGCCTCTATATCGTCTCCTACCGAGATTGACGCCTACAGATTCACCGCCGCCTCGGCCGGTTCCTTAATTATCAATTTGATCAAGACGGGAGGAGAATTTAGGCCTAGCGTGGAGATATATGACAGTCGAGGTGATTGGTTGGGAGCAGGAGACCTCGTCTGGGACTCGACTGCTTCCTTGAATTTCAATGTATCGCTTCCCCGAGCAGGTACATATTACGTATACGTAATAGACGGCACCAGCTACTATACAGGCGACTATTCAACAGGTACCTACTCGATAACCCTGCAGAGCACAAACAATCCCGATATTCCCAACCTCGAATTCGGCTCTACTGTCACTGGAACAATCTCAGCCGACAGTCCCTCTGACACTTACACCTTTAATGCTGACAAGGATGACTATATTTATATTGCTGCTGCCAATACAGGAGGTACTCTTCGACCGCGGTTGCAGCTGTTTGGTTCAGCTACCACATATATTGAATCAGCAAGTACCGATACAACCTTTTATCGGATTGAAAAGGCGGACTCTTCAGGTACTTTCACTTGCATTGTTTCAGATTACACCGGCACCAACACAGGTGATTACACTCTGACCGCTCAGCGGTTCAACAACCCAGGCGGCGCGGTGGATATTACTCCCAACGAGACAGTAACCTCTGAGATCTCCTCGCCTATAGATATGGATGTATACAGGTTTACCGTAAATGAAGGAGATAATTTATACGCGGATATACGTTTCTCTCAAGTCAGCGGTAATAGTTCTTTCTCTCCCTATGTGCGGCTCTATGACAATAAAGGGGGGATGGTTGCTGAGTACGCCTCTGACAGAATAGTTCATTTATTATCAGTTACAGGGACATACCACATTTTAATTTCCGACGATAATGTAGATGCTGCAGGCAGTTATACCATAACCCTGCAGGGCGTAAATAGCCAAGAGGTTCCCAATCTTGAGTTCGGCTCCACAGTTACCGGCACAATCTCAGCCGCCAGCCCCGCAACTACCTACACCTTTAACGCTAACAAGGACGACCAGCTCTATATACCTTTTGCTAAGACAGCAGGCAGTAACTTCAAGCCACATCTTCAGCTGTTTAACTCAAGCGGTGCTCGCATTGATTATGTATCTACCACAGGATCCGCTACCCTTAGTAAGGTACTCCCGGCAACAGACAGATATGCGTTAGTTGTATCGGATTCTACCGGTACAAACACAGGCAATTATTCTCTGACCCTGCAGCGGCTGAATAACCCAGGCGGCGCAGTAGAACTTTCAGCCGGCCAAACCATATCCGCCTCCATATTAACACCTGCTGAAATTGACTTCTATCGCTTCACATCTACCTCGGCCGATTTTCTGTTTATAGACCTTATCAAATCCTCCGGTCAATTCCGACCTTATATAGATATATATAACAGCGAAGGCAAGCGACTGGGCACAACAAGCGCGTATATCTACCCGGAGTCAACTGTCGCTTTCACTTTACGGGTGGCTCTGCCTCAGGCAGGCACTTATTATATCCATGTAGGGAATGACTCTGATTATGGGACAGGCAGTTATACTATAACCCTGCAGAGCGTAAATAACCCCCAGGCCAATCTTGAGTTTGGCTCTACGGTCACCGGCATAGTCTCAGCAGGCAGGCCCGTAACTACCTATACCTTCAATGCCAACAAGGACGACCTGATCTACGTGCCTTTTGCTAAAACAAGCGGTAATCTTAGTCCTCGTTTAAAACTATATAATTCAACTGGTAATCTTATCGAGTCGGCGGATACCAAATACTCCTGGCCGCAAGAAGGAGTTAATCACTTATTGCAACATTTACCTTATTCAGGCAGGTTTATTCTGTCTATTTCAGATCTGACAGGCCAGAATACAGGTAATTATGCCTTGACTCTGCAGCGGCTCAACAACCCGGCAGGAGCAGTTGCCTTAACTGCGGGTCAGACCATAGATACCACTATTTCAAAGCCAACTGAAATAGACGCCTACTCCTTTACAGTAAGCGCAGCAGATGCTTTGATTATAAACCTCACCTGGGCAATAGGGACGTTTATACCTTACATAGTGGTCTTTGACGATAAGGGTAATCCGCTTGAAAGCGATTATACCTATACTTCAACATCTTTAAACGTGCCACTTGCCCGAGCAGGTACCTACTACATCTACGTAAGGGACAAAGATAACTACAAGACAGGCGTGTATAAGATGAG
The DNA here is from genome assembly GCA_028707125.1 of Candidatus Omnitrophota bacterium. Classification (NCBI taxonomy): domain Bacteria; kingdom Pseudomonadati; phylum Candidatus Omnitrophota; species Candidatus Omnitrophota bacterium. The sequence continues at coordinate 1,164,509 of JAQTUX010000001.1, read as the reverse complement.
CGTGCAGAGCGTCAACAATCCTGATATTACCCAGCTCTCCTTCGGCACTACAGTCACAGGCGCAATCTCATCCGACAGCCCTACTGCCACATACTCTCTTAGTGTCTCTAAAGACGATAATATCTACATACTTTTTGCCAAGATAGGAGGAGGAGATAAATTCCGGCCATACCTTCGCCTGTTTGACTCCCAAGGTGGAGATATTGCCTCTGGCGATACCCGGACAGCCAGCTGTTTATTTGTCCGGCCTGCTACCGCAGGTACATTCATGCTTACTGTAACCGACCACTCTGGCATACATACAGGCACATATGCTTTAACGGCTCAGCGGATGAATGATCCAGCCCAGGCAGAGGAGATCTCTCTTGGCCAAAGCAAGTCAGGCCTGTTATCGCCCCTTATTCCCCTTAAGTCCTATACCTTTAATGCCAATAAAGACGACTATATCTACGTCGCCTTAGCCAAGACAGGAGGCAGTAGCAATTTTAATGTCTCTGCCGCACTTTATGACGATACAGGCAATCATTTGAATTCAACATCAACCGCAACAGATACAATAGATAACCATTTCATGGAGAAGCTTCCCAAGACAGGCAGATACGCGCTCATTCTTACGGACTATGAATATGTAAATATTATTGACACTACATATGTAAGTTCAGGAAATTATTCCTTTAGCCTGCAGCGGCTCAACAACCCGGCAGGAGCAGTTGCCTTAACTGCGGGTCAGACCATAGACGCCGCTATCTCGGCTCCCGCTGAAATAGATGCCTACTCCTTTACAGTAAGCGCGGCAGATACTCTGATTATAAATCTCATCAAGACAACAGGGGTATTTACGCCTTACATAGCCGTCTATGACGACAATGGCAATCAGCTTAACAGGATTTATACCTCTACCTCAACATCCTTAAGTGTCTCACTTGCCCGGGCAGGCACCTACTACATCTACGCAATGGATTATAATAACTACAAGACAGGCGGGTATAAGATGAGCGTGCAGAATTTAAATAATCCGGCAAATGCAACAAATATCGCCTTCGGCGAGACAGTAACCTCTGAGATCTCCTCGCCTATAGATATGGATGTATACAGATTTACCATAAATGAAGGAGATAATTTATACGCGGATATATGTTTTTCTAAAGTCAGCGGTAATAATTATTTTTCTCCTTATGTGTGGCTCTATGATAACGCAGGGAAGATGATCGCCGACTCTACTTCCGGCAGCATCATTCATTCTTTGCCTGCAGCAGGGATTTATTACATTTTTGTCTCTGACCACAATATTGATGCTAGGGGTAGTTATAGTATTTCTTTATCAAATGAAATTCCTGATATAGGCGATATTTCGGTTATGCCAAATCCCTTTTCTCCGGACGAAAGCGGCACCTGGGTAGACATAGATACAGGAGAAATATTCAACGACCCCGGCCCTAACCGCATCCTGGATGATATCGCCAACATTTCCTTTACAACCACTAAACAGGGCTTTTTTGATATTAAGGTTCTTGACAGTAACGGTCAAATAGTCAGGCAGTTTGTTTATGGAGTATTGACTCCGGAGCCCCAGAGCAACTTGATAAATCTGCAATGGAATGGCCGCGACCAGAACGGCAACCCGGTTCCCAATGGCACATATACGCTTATTGTAAATGCGGGAAGCGTTAACAGACAGAAGGCAGCGACAATTAACGTGAGCAAAAATGTATTTATCACTACTGCCAGAATTACGCCCAATCCCTTCTCTCCGGACGGTGACGGCGTAGACGAAACAACCGCCATTTCTTATAGTCTATCCGAGAATTCTTATGTCAGCGTAGAGATTTATAACCAGCAAAGCGCCTTGGTGAGAAAGTTAACAGACAATCAATTCCTTTCTTATGGTAACCATAGCACAATCTGGGACGGTAAAGACGAGCAGGGCGCATACCTTCCTGAAGGAAGATATACCATAAAAATAGGCGCCAGAGCAGAGAACGGAGAAGAGGTATCTTCTGTTTATCTGAATGTCTCCATATTGTTTATTTCTAACATCCGTATTTCTACGGACAAAATCAATCCTTACACAGGAGGGGCAGTAACCATATCTTATAGAATGTCACACGAAGGCATTTTAAGCATTAAGGTTTATAATAGCAGGGACGAATTAGTAAAAAATATTATTCTAAATCAAGATCGGCAGGCAGGCGCTTACTCAGAGTCCTGGGACGGAAAAGATAACACCGGCAGGATTGTGCCTGATGGTGCATACTATTTTATCATTGAGGATAGCGCAGGCGGCAGGCCCATGGTTGTCTATGACCCGCGCGGCACAGGCGGAAGGGATATCTCTAAAAGCATTACTCTCTCTGCCGGCGACTTTAAGCCGCTTTTAAATCAATTCTGCGTCATAAATTATACTTTACCCCAGGCAGCCAAAATAAACCTCAAGGTCCGCTACGAGAGATATTCTGGCCCGGCTGTCAGGGTGTTAAAATATCAGGAGCCGGTTTCTTCAGGCATGCATCAGATACTCTGGGACGGCAGGGATGAGGCGGGAAATTTTGTTAACCCCGCTGATTTTACCTTTGCTATCTGGGGCTATACATTGGATGAGAATTCTATTATGGTGGTGGGAGGCAGGCCTGTAATCAGCAGGCCGGCTGTCGGGCCGATGCGTTTTAGCCCTTATGACAATCCTTACAGTACATCTGTTTCAGAAAGCATAATTTCTTTTATTCTTCCCAGAGACGCCAATGTTACGATAAATATTTATGATTCTGAAGGCAATCCGGTGCGTAATTTGCTGAATAACCATCCCTGCGCGCAGGGTAGTAATTCTTTTATCTGGGACGGCAGAAATAACCAGGGAAAGTTGTTAGCCGAAGGTTTCTATAGAGCAGTAATCCAGGCGGAAAAAGACGGAAATTACTCGGAAGGTTATACCTTACATACAGAAATTTTCTATTAGCATAAAGGCGGGTAAGATGATGAAGAAGTTTTTTTGGCTTATGGTTTTTATCACTTTGTTTTACTTTAGCGCATTAGCAAAAGAGGCGCCCGACAAACAATTGCTTTTGGAACTAATCTTTCCCAAAGAAAGCACCTCTAAGATGACAGCGCCCGCGCCTAAATTAGAGCCGCTGGAGGTTTACGGGAAAATTTTTGTTAACATCAGCCTCGTTCCTGATAAAATAGAACGGGATAGGTATCTGGTAGAGTATTTTTTAGATGAACAATTGATTCACCAGACTACAGGCATTGAAGAAGGCAGCGATGCGCGGTTCTCCTTCGGTTGTGTTTTAGATACCGCCCAATACGAAAATGGCACGCATAAAATAATTGTTAATTTCTGGGATAAATCCGGCCCCTCGGCCATTGGAATAAAAGAGGTTGTAATCAACAACAAGGAAGCAGATGAATAGCCGCCTCTTAAAGGTTATCTCGGTATTTACGCTTTTCTTCTTTGCCTTTAATATTTTTCTATCTCCAGTAGCATTTGCCGAGCTTCCTTGTTGGAATGACGCCTCGCTTGCTTCCGGGGAGGGCGGAGTAGACGCCTCAGACGCTGCAGCGGCCCAGCCCCCTGATATAAACCAGAAGAACAGGACAGAGGCAGCAGACCCTGTTGACATCTCAAACGGTAATTTCTTCTACCAAAATAAGGACTTATTTGTCCCCTCACGAGGCCTCCCCTTAGAGATAAGGCGTTTCTACAGTAGTTTAGATGCCTACGAGGGCCCATTTGGCATAGGCACAAGCCACAGTTACAACATCTTCCTGTTGGAGTTTTCAGACGGTAGGGAGGATTACGTTCTAAGGCGCAATGCCAACGGCTCAAAGGACAAGTTCCTGCAGAATTCCGACGGCTCTTACACAGCTCCTGCCGGCTGTTACGATACTTTGACCAAAGAGGCAGGCGGCTATGTTATCCATGATAAGCACGGTTTAATCTATCGTTTTGGCTTAGAAGGCCGCCTGAATTCAATTACCGACCGAAACAATAATGTCATCTCTCTGGAGTATGACCCGCAAACAGCCGTATTGAGTAAGGTTAGCGACAGTTCAGGCCGCTTTATTGAGTTTACCTATAATCCTGAACATAAGGTAAGCCGGCTAAGGGACTTCAGCGGCCGCCTGACTTCATATGAATACGATTCAGACGGCAACCCAATCTATGTAACTACTCCTCCCACAGAGGATTATCCCGCAGGCACAACCACCGTATATACCTATGACGATAAACACCGGCTAACCTCTATCGCCGATGCCCGAGGCAGCCAATACCTATCTTTGGAGTATGATGAGGACAGCCGCGTCAAGGAACTTGTCTACGCAGGCGGCAAATACCAATTTACCTACAAGACCAACCTCACTACCCTTATTGACCCCAGGGGTTTTAAGACAGAATACGAACTCAATTCCAACGGCACAGTAAAAAGCCAGAGGCAGTATTATACCGGCACTTCTTATTATCAGACCAAATACGAATACAACCAGGGCCGCGAGCGCACCAGGATAACCTCTCCCAGAGGCAACTGGGTCAAATACACCTATGATAACAAGGGGAACATCTTAGAAATCAGGCGTAAGAAAGCCAACACCCCTGACAGTAATGACCCTGCAAATGACATAGTAACTGCCTTTACCTATGAGTCGAGCTTTAACCAGATTAAGACCGCAACCGACCCCAAAGGCAGCACCACCACCTATGAATACGACTCAAAAGGCAACCTCACAAACATAACCTATCCGGCTGTCTCAGGCAGGACGCCAGAGGTAACCTTCACCTACAATACCTTTGGCCAGCTCACAAGCGTAACCGACTCCAATAACAATGTAACTACCTACGAATACAACCCTGATACCGGCTACTTAATCAAGACAACCGCTGCACAGGGTGCTCTTAACATCGCTACCCAGTTTACCTATGATACTGCAGGCAACCTCAAGACAACGACAGACCCCAGAGGCAACACCACCACCTTTGAATACGACAGCCACAATAACCTGATTAAAGCTATATCCAGCCCGCCTTTTAACTACGAAACCATCTATAAATATGACGAGAATGATAACTTGATTGAACTCCGCAGGCAGACAGGTGAGACGGATAACCCCTGGCAGACAACCTACTACACCTATGATCTTTTAGACCGTATAGAGACCGTAAAAGACGAATTAGGCAATATCACCACCTTTAGTTACGATGCCAACGGCAACCGCAGCCAGGTAGAGGACGCAGAAGGCAACTCTACCTGCTACGAATATGATGAACGTAACCTCTTATGGAAGGTAACCGACGCCGCAGACAACACTACCGAATACTCCTACGACGCAAACAGCAACCTCAAAGAAATTACCGACTCCAAAGGAAATACCACAACCTACGCCTATGACAGCTTTGACCGGCCCATCTCTACCACCTATGCTGACGGCTCAAAAGAGGAATACGCCTATGACTTCAGTTCCAACCTCACAGCCAAGAAAGACCCCAAAGGCCAGATCATCAGCTACGGCTATGACCCGCTTAACCGGCTGGACTTAAAGACCTATCCTGATAAATCAAGCGTTGACTACGTGTATGACATCGGCTCCCGGCTGCTTGATATTATTGATCAAACCGGAACACTACATTACGACTATGATACAGCCAACCGCGTCAGCAAGGTAACTTCTCCCGGCAATAAATCCGTCTTTTATGAATATGACGCCAATTCCAATCGTACTAAACTAACATATCCGGACAATACCTACATTACCTATATATATGATGAACTCAACCGTCTCACTAATGTAGTTGCTCCATTTATGGGGCAAAGCGGGGCCGTCGCCTCCTACACCTACGACCCCCTCTCCCGCAGGACGCGGCTTGACTATCCCAACAACACCTATTCTCTCTACGACTATGACCCAGCCAGCCGCCTGACAACCCTTACCAATGTCTCTAACTCTATACCTAACCCCTATTCCTACACCTACGACAACGCGGGTAACCGCTTGACAATGCAGACAGAACAGGGCGACCACTCTTATGAATATGATAAGACCTACCAGCTAACAGCCGTCAACTACCCTGACGGCTTTGCCTTCTTTGACACTGCCTACGACTATGATGAGACAGGCAACCGCACGACAAACTACACCACCAATAACCTCAACCAATACACAAAAGTCGGCACAACTAACTACGCCTATGACGCAAACGGCAACCTGGCTAATGACGGCAGCTTCGCCTACGCCTATGACTACGAGAACCGTCTAATCAGCGCATCGTCATTGCGACCCGCCACGAATCTTGGCGGGGAAGCAATCTACACATACGACCCCTTTGGCAGGCGCACCTCAAAGACCGTCGATGGCAAAACCACCAACTTCCTCTACGACGGCGACCAAATCATCGCCGAGTATGACGACCAAGGCAACCCAACCAAGAAATACATCTACGGCCCAGGTATTGATGAACCGATCTGTATGATCGGTAGCGGAGGTTTAAACCTCCGCTGCTATTACCACTTTGACGGCTTCGGCAGCGTGACCGCTCTCACCGACTCATCCGGCTCAACCGTTGAATCCTACACCTACGACGCCTACGGCAAGCCATCCACTGCCTCATCCATCGGCAATCCCTACATGTTCACCGGCAGGGAGTATGACCTTGAGACAGGGCTGTATTACTACAGGGCTCGCCACTACTCGCCAATGCTGGGGAGGTTCTTGCAGAGGGATCCCTTTGATTACATGGACGGCTCTAATCTTTATAAGTATGTTCGCAACAACCCTGTAAATTTATTAGACCCTTGGGGATATAGGCCAGGAGATAGGTATCCTACGCAAGATGATGCTGCAAATGATGCTCTCAACGATATCCACGAGCCATCAGTAAGGAAGGACAGAGAAAACGCCGGTTGGATATATCGTAATAGCGATGGAACGTATTCATATACTCCTCCTCGAGAAGGTTCAGCTCACAGTTCGGATCCCGGTCATAAACCACCTAATGGGACTGCATATTATCATTCTCATGGTGCGGAAAGCGGCCCAGATTATGATGATGAGAACTTTTCAAACTATTATGACCGCAGAACGGCCACATGGCAAGGCGATGTACCTTATGCTGATAGTAATGGTGTAGATGGGTATCTCATTACACCAAGTGGTAATAAGAAGGAATATGATCATTCAAAAGAAGAGATCACAGAACCGATAGGATTGAAAGAAGGGACATCTAATAAAAAATGAAACTATTAAAATTATCTTTAGCTGTTATGTTAGTCCTATCTATCTCTGGTTGCTCGGGCAAAATTTCAAATGCATTACAGGAAGAGGGGTTAATGATAACTTTAGAAGAAGCAATAGGGATAGGAAATAAAGAGTTAGAAAGAAGAGGCGATTCTTTATCCGAAAACGATTTGAAGATAACAGCCGATAATGAAGAGATGGCCTGGGAGGAGGTCGATTCATTTTTTCCCATTATTTTACAAGAAAAAATCAGGAAGCTGCATAATGATGGAAGAAAGTATTGGGTAGTTTCATATATACCAAAAAAGCCGATGCTAGGAGGGATTGCAATAATCTTTATTGATCGAACCAATGGAAAAATACTTGATTTTTATGGAGGGGAATAGATAAAAAGGATCTTCAGACGCTCTACATAAAGCGCTGTAATTTACTAGCTTGCAAAACAAATATTTTTGCTCTTTGACAGCTTTGTCCCTCGCTTAACACTTGTTCCGACGATACGTCGGGACTGCGTAAGCTCGGGATAAATTCGCAGGTGGTCTTCGGCCTATAACTTACGTTCGCTAGGCTCCGTAAGTTATCTGCCTATTTGACGGCTTCGGCAGCGTGACCGCTCTCACCGACTCATCCGGCTCAACCGTTGAATCCTACACCTACGACGCCTACGGCAAGCCATCCACTGCCTCATCCATCGGCAATCCCTACATGTTCACCGGCAGGGAGTATGACCTTGAGACAGGGCTGTATTACTACAGGGCTCGCCACTACTCGCCAATGCTGGGGAGGTTCTTGCAGAGGGATCCGTGGGGGCACTTATTTTTAGCTACAAATTTATATTTGTATTGTTATAATAATCCGTTAATCTGGATAGATCCTTGGGGGTTAAAGCCCGGTGATCCCTATCCAACAGAAGATGCAGCTGGAAAAGATGCAGTAAACGATATAAATCCAAAATCAATTTCAGAAGGACGGGAATATGGTGGATGGGTATATGAGAATCCTAACGGAACATACTCTTATACTAAACCGTATCCTGGTAGTAAAGCGGGTACCTCTTTAGGGCCAAGACCATCGGGCGGTAGGGTGGTAGGAGATTATCATACTCATGGTGCAAACGATCCTGGTTATAATAATGAGAACTTCTCGTTACAAGATATAGCGGATAATAGACGGTCAGGAACGACAGGATATTTAGGAACTCCCAGTGGCGCAGTTAAGAAATATGAACCATCAAGTAATCAACAGACAGATATTCAACCTTCAGGAGAAAAACGTAAAGATAAAAAGAAGTAGTTTTAAATTTATAGGAGAGAAATGTGAGAAAAATCTACATAGGGATTACTTTATTGACAATAATTTTTTTAGCAGCATATTTTCTAAAAATATATGGAAATAATATGAATATTACAAAAGAACAAATCATTGAGATTGCTAACAAAGAAGCAATAATGCTCGGATATGATACTAAGATTATGGATATCAAGGTTACTAAATATAATACACCTTGGAATGATTATTTACCAAAAGATTGTAATTCCGATTACTGTATCGAGAGACAGAATAAGCTTATGAATAAAGAGTACTGGGCTGTGTATTATTACTATAAACCTAAGCAAGCCGAAGAGTCATATAAGGGTGGGGATCTTTGTATTTTTGTTAATGCAAACAATGGAGATATAATTACGATATATAGAGGAAAGTAAGTATTGAACCTAGCGGGGGATCGGGTCTAACAGGTACTTTTCATCCATCGCAAAGTTTGCCATCACATATCAAAAAATTCATATCAGATTGCCTGATGAGCAATCATATACACCTGATACTGGAAGTAAACGAAGCAAGCAACCTTTCCAGGTTCATGAAGCGGGTAAACCTGAGGTACGTCTACTATTACAGAAGAAAGTATGCCTACTGCGGCCATCTCTGGCAGGACAGGTTCAAGGCAAAGACTATAGACAATGAGGAATACCTTATTCAATGCGGCAAGTACATAGAACTCAATCCTGTCAGGGCAGGTATAGTCAAGGGGCCTGAAGAATATCGGTTTTCCAGCTATCTCCATTATGCCTATGGAGCAAAGGATATTTTAATTCAAGGCGATCCCTTATACCACAATTTAGCAAGCAGCCAGGAGAGAAGACAGCTTATTTACAGAGACATAATAATAGAAGAGATGACAGAAAAGACCCTAAAGGCAAGAAGAATAATTGAGCACTCAGAACTTATTGCGGTATAATAAATAACAGCAAGGAGAACCGTCCCCGTCCCCTAATGATTGGTTGTATAGTCCGCTCCCCGATAATTCCTTCTATGATCCCTGCAGAAGTAATCCCATTCTTTGTAATGGAGGATATTAAAAGAGTACAAATATGCGGTTATTGAACTAAAAGGAGAAAGATATGAATCGAACGGGCGAAGAATTCTATGACGTTATAGGATATTGCTGGTGGGGTCAAATCATTGTTTTTATATTGCTGTGGCTGGCTTTTAAGGAGACATCAGCTATGTATTTAAGATAGGTGCAGAGTATACATTCGTTAGTGGTTTCTTACACATTCCTTTTGCTATATTGGTGGATTATCCGTATGCAATTTGGCTGTCTATTTTAGCCTTCCCCTTCTTTTTCTTTGGGTTGGCATTTTATTATAAGAGAAGGTTTGAACTCATGAAAAGTAAGACATCCCTGGCAGTTAGCATAATCTCCATAATTATCTTTATAATTGTTTTTTTGCTAATGCGTAGGTATCTTGGAATAGAGTGGTAAGCTTCTCCGCATCTCGTCCCCGGCCGCAAGGCCGCAACTCCACTCAAAAATACTTGACAAATAGGATAATATAGGTTATATTCTATATGTAGATAGATTATAACCTATTGGCATATTGGAGGGGCAGTATGGACAGGGCGATAAGGAAGGCGCAGAAAGACGTTCTAAAGGTATTTGCCGGTAAGGCGAAGGATTTTGCCCTGGCAGGGGGGACCGCGCTTGAGCTGTATTATCTGCACCATCGCTTTTCCGCTGATTTGGACTTTTTTTCGCCGAAATTCGCTAAAGGAGAAATAGGCAGTATTATCGCCGCGCTTCAGAAAAATATCGGCCGGCGCATAAAGCAGGAATCGGAATTCGTTTCTCCAAATAAGGCCAGGGTGCGCTTTTACGCGGTTCCGATCAAGGGCTCCAGGAGATATTTGAAGATAGATTTTGTTGAGGATGTGCTTTTTGACAAGCCGGATATTGAGAGGTTTGAAGGCGTGCGGGTATACAGCGCAAAGAGCATATATCTACAGAAGATCGGCGCTATCGCAGGCATGCGCCCGGAAGCGGATGAAGTTGGCAGGGAGATAATGGAGGGCCGTAAAGCGGCGCGCGATGTATTTGACTTATATATGCTTTCGCAAAAGATCCTGCCTTTGCACAGATTCTTAAAAGGCGTTCCTTCTCTGTGGCAGAGGGGGATGGTGCATTGGTATCGGACGTTTTCCCGGCAGGAGCTTCAGCTGGCGCTTCTTGATATGGATATTTATGACAAGAAATTTAATTCAAAAGCGATGATTTTTTATCTTGAAGATGAAATAAAGAAGTTCATACGCGAGGTAATGGAATGAATATTTCAAAATATTTCTGGGATTTAAACCGCAAATCCTTGAGGGGGGTCAAAAAGGTTTTAAGAGATCCGAATCACCCTGATTATGCCAGGCGGATGGTTGCCCTGCTTTCCCGCTGCGACAGTCCCAGGGAGCTGTTTTCTGTTGTGGCGCAGAAAGAATTTATCCGCGCCTGGCCTAAGATCCGTTCTCATTGGGTTAAAATGAGCCGGCAGTCGGATTTTCGCGACTGGTGGGAGACAATATATGAACAACTTATTGAAAAATACCGCCATACACAAAAGAAATCACCGGGCAGGATGCCTGACTTATACCGGAAAGTCGGAATGATGCTTAAAGAGGCGCGCCTTGAAATGGGCTTGAGCCAGAGGCAATTGGCGCAGATAGCAGGCATGAAGCAGCCGGATATTTCGCGTATTGAAGAGGGCAGGAAAAATATTACTTTATATACCTTAATGCGCCTATGTAAGATTATAAAGATTAAGCGAATTAATTTAGGATGACTTTGCACAAGGTTCGCTATGAAGTTGACCCCTATAACCGGCTGATTATAGGGGAGACCGGCAGGAAATCCCGCGTGCAGCGCTTCCGCAAGGTCCTGGATGGCAAATTCAAGATCGGCCCCAAAAATTCCCTGATATACCACGTAAAGGCTCCGGACAGGCAAGGCCCTGACGCGCCTCATCAAGTGAAGTTAAGGGGTGATTGGTCGTTGACCAAAGAGCACAACTTAAAACTTACCCTTGATAACTGGCACAGGCAGACCTTGGGCGATGAACTTACCCTGCAAGGTGAGATAGCCCACGTTGAGGCGCATACTCTTCTGTTCGCCGTAACCACCAGAAGCAAGGACAGCGTATCCACAAATATTCTTAAGCTGGATGGCAGTTGGCAGGCGAATAAACACAATCAGCTTACGTTCAGAGTGAAGAAGGAAGCGGCCAAATATGACACCTTGACCCTTGAAGGCGTCTGGGAACTGGATAAGAAACATAACCTGATATACTGTTATAAAAAGAGGCGGGGTAAGGGAAAGTCGACTTTGACCTTCAGGGGCCGTTGGGATATCAAGGGGCCGTATGCTTTATCGTATTCTTTGAGCGATGATTCCGGTTTTGAACTCCGCGCGGATATGGGCAGATTGAACAGGGATTCAATAAAGTATGAGGTGGGTGTGGGGTTTAAGCCGGTTAAGCGGACGGTAGTTTTATACGGTAAATGGACTGTCAAGCGTGAAACAGGCGCGATCACATTCGGGCTTAAGCACGGGCTTGGCAAAGGCCCGGAGATGGACCTGACGCTTTCAAACGATATATGGGGAGCCGACGGCCAGGCATTCCTTAAGTTGCTCAAATCAGAAAAGGAAGCGGCTATAACCGCCGGCATAGGGCGCAGGTGGTGAGCAGATATTTATAATTGCGTGGCGGCGAATATTATAGTAAAATGAAGTGCTATGATCGATTATAAGAAAGAGTTAGAGAATTCAGCGAAGACGATGATCCTGGTGCATAATCCGGATACGCTGACGAAGCTTATCGTCAGGACAATGGTCGGCAAGGTAGGGGTAGTGCACGCGGGAATACTGCTGCATAGGAAAGACAAGGATACCTATGTGCTTACCGTCTCCCGGGGCGAAAAGGGTTTTAAGATCCCTGCCGGCTTTGCCAGGATAGATAAGGACAGCGCGCTTATCAAGATATTCAGCGACCGCAAAAATAAAGATATATTCGGGCGCGAGGTAGTAACTCTGCGGGATATAGATAAAAAGCTCCGTGAAAATAAGGTCAACAAGAACACCCTCGCTTTGCTGGAAAAGGCAAAATACCAGCTGGACATATTTGACACGATAGCGGCGATACCCAGTTACTACCAGAACGATCTGCTGGGGATACTGCTTCTGGGGAGAAAAAAGTCGGGAGGCGATTTCGCGAAAGACGAACTGGCATTTATAGTCGCCCTCGCGTCTAATGTGGCAATGGCTATCAGGAATGCCCAGTTGTTTGATGAGCTTCAGCACGAACTTGATAAGAAGCACAAATTGTTCATACATACTACGGTCGCCCTTGCCGCCGCCATTGACGCCAAAGACCACTACACCCACGGACATACCTCGCGCGTAACAGGATTAAGCATCGCCATCGCGGAAGAGATGTCCTTCCTGAAAAAGAATAAGATCAACAACAAGTTTCTGGAAAACCTGCATATTGCCAGCTTACTGCACGATATCGGCAAAATAGGCGTCCCCGAATCGATCCTGAATAAAGAAGGCCCGTTAGATGCCGTTGAGCGAAAGAGGATAGAGGAGCACACCTTGATCGGCGTCAACATACTGCAGCCGATAAAGGAGCTTGAAGAGGCGCTGGCAGGCGTGAAATACCATCATGAGAGATACGACGGTTCCGGCTATCCGGAAGGCCTTAAGGGCGAGGGGATACCTCTTATCGCCGCCATAATCTCCGTCGCGGACTCCTTTGACGCCATGACTACCGACAGGCCGTACAGGAAGGCGCTGTCCAGGGAGACGGCGTTTGAGGAGTTACGCAGCCAAAGCGGCAGGCAGTTCAACCCGCGGGTAGTAGAGGCATTCTTCCAGGCATATCAAAAGGGCAAGGTCTAACCAGCGATGTCTAAGAGAATTCTGCTGATGTATATTTCCGAGGTCTCCGGCCACAAGCAGGCGACTGTAGCGGTGGAGAAGTCAATAAAGAATATTGACCCGCGGGCAGAGGTCCTCAATATAAACGCCTTCAATTACACCAACCCGATCTCAGAGAAGATCATAAATAAATTATATCTGGGCGTGATAAAGCGCACGCCGAAGATCTGGGAGTATCTTTACGATAACCCGGCCGTTGTGGAGAAGACCCGCAATATCAAGGAAATGATACACCGTTTCAACGCGCCCAAGCTTAAGGCCCTGTTTGATAAGTTCCAGCCGCAGGCAGTCGCCTGCTCCCAGGCATTCCCCTGCGGAATGGCGGCTTATTTTAAGCAGGCGTATAATACCGAACTTCCGCTGGTAGGGATCGTAACCGATTATACCGCGCACTCATACTGGGTCTATGAAAATGTTGATTATTATGTCGTGCCTTCCGGAAATATCAGCCGGCAGCTTATAAAAAAAGGCGTTAAAGAAGAGAAAATAAAGGTGTTGGGCATACCGATCGAGCCGAAATTCAGCCGGCCGCAGAATAATAAAGAAGAGATAAAAGGCCGGCTGGGGCTTGAGCCGGAGATCCCCATTGTGCTGATCATGGGCGGCGGGCAGGGGTTGGGCCCCATAGGCGGGATCATAAAGGTCCTGGATAAATTAGAGCGGCCTGTGCAAATGGTTGTAATATGCGGCTCGAATAAGAAACTTTATGAGAAATTAAGCGGAAAAAGTGATAAGTTCAAGAATAAGGTAGTGATCCTGGGTTTTGCCGACAACATAGAACAGTTGATGGATATTTCAGAACTGGTAATTACTAAGCCCGGAGGCATAACTACCGCGGAGGCGCTCGCCAAGGGCCTGCCGATGGTTATTGTCAAACCCATACCCGGGCAGGAAGAAAGCAATACGCAGTATTTGCTTGATAACGGCGTGGCGATAAAGATCGACGATATAGACGAGCTTGCCGGATGTATCAGTGGATTGTTGGCCGGCCCCTCAAGATTAAGCGCTATGTCTGCCAGCGCCCGTTCTATCGGCAAGCCGAACTCTTCAGAAGATATTGCCAGGCTTCTCTTAGGGCTTTGTAAGAATACCTGACGTGGTCAATTACCTCATTTACAGATTAGGACATTTTATCGCGGTATGCCTGCCGCTGCGGCTTTCCTACACCCTTGCCGATCTGGTCTGTACTATCCAATTCATTATTGCCGGAAAAGACAGAAGGGCTGTGATAGCTAACTTTCGGGCCATATTCCCGGAGAAAAGCCGCGGAGAGATACTGCTTATTTCCTGGAAGATGTTCAGGAATTTCGGCAGGTACCTGGCGGTATTCTTTAAGTTCGCGTTAATTGACGATAAATTTATTAAGAAGCACGTGGTGATGGAGAATATGGAGTATATATCCGAATCTCTTAAGAAATACGGCGGGGTAATAGCGACTACCGCTCATATCGGCAATTGGGAGCTTGCCGCGGCAGTTACCGCGCTTCGCGGCTATCCCGTGGTAGCCGTGGCAATGGTCCATAAGAATAAGCGGATAGATGAATTTTTCAATAAGCAGCGCGGGCATACAGGGGTTGAAATAGTGCCTTTGGGCGGCGCCGTAAAGAAATGCCTCAAGGCGCTTAAAGAGCGCAAGGTGGTGGCGCTGGTAGGCGACAGGGATTTTACGCGGGGAGGATTCCGGCTTGATTTCTTCGGCAGGACTGCTATCATACCTAGAGGGCCGGCGATGCTCGCCTTTAAGGCCAACACGCCCATAATCCCGGGATTTATCACCGTCCAGAAGGACGGCAAATTCAATCTGAGGTTTGAGGAGCCGATCCTGCCGGTTGCCACAGGCAATGAAGAAAAAGACGTGGTAGAATTAGCAAAGAGGTGCCTGCGTATTATTGAGGGTTATATCAGGCGTTATCCCGAGCAGTGGTTTATGTTCCGTCAATTCTGGATCTAAGATGAAGGCCTGCGTAATAATACCGACCCTTAACGAAGAGGAGAATATAGGCGGCCTGGTTTCTGAGCTTCGCGCGAAGGAATTGGATGTATTGGTGATCGACGACGGCTCAGAGGATAAGACATCGGAAGCCGCGGAGAATGCCGGCGCGAAGGTTGTCCGTAACGCGCGCAACCTGGGCAAGGGCGCTTCCTTGAAAATAGGGTTTGATAACGCCTTGTCAGGGGGTTTTGACGCGGTGATCACCATGGACGGAGACGGACAGCACTGCGCGAATGACATTGATAAGTTTATTGACGAGGCGGAAAAGAACGGGGCGGAGATCATAATCGGCAACAGGATGAGCGACGCGTCGGCTATGCCGCCGCTTCGCTATATGACCAATAAATTGATGTCCTGGGGCATCTCAGGCTTGACAGGGCAGAGAATACCCGATAGCCAATGCGGGTTCCGCCTGTTTATCCCCGGTGTCCTGAAGAATGTCAAGCTGGGCACTTCAAAATATGAGACAGAATCCGAGATCCTGATCCGGGCGTCAAGAATGGGTTACAGGATCCGGTCGATCCCCATCAAGACGCTTTATTTCAACAGAAAAAGCCAGATAAACCCCTTTGTGGATACCCTTCGGTTCTTCAGGTTTTTATTCAGCGAACTATTCCGGTGATGGATTACGCGCTTTCGCGTAAGCGGATGGTTGAGGAGCAGCTTATGCGGAGGGGCATAAGCGACAGAAAGGTGCTTGAGCTTTTCGGCAGGGTGGAGCGCCACAAGTTTGTGCCTGAAGGCCTGCGTTCAAGCGCCTACGGGGATTTCCCCCTGGCAATAGGCGAGGGCCAGACCATTTCTCAACCCTATATAGTCGCTCTTATGACAGAGAGTTTGCGTTTGCGGGAGACGGATAAGGTGTTGGAGATTGGCACCGGCTCCGGTTATCAGACGGTGTTCCTCGCGGAACTGGCAAAAGATGTCTACACCGTTGAGAAATATGATTCTCTGTCCGGGCGGGCGAAAGAGATCTTTGATGGACTGGGCTATAAAAATATCAAGGTCAGGGTGGGAGACGGCACCGATGGCTGGCGGGAGTTTGCTCCTTACGACAAGATAATAGTAACTGCCGCGGCAACCGAGGTGCCGAAGCCGCTTATTGAACAGTTGAAGGCCGGCGGACGGCTGCTCATACCTATAGGAGAGCGGTATAGCCAGGTGTTGACAGCTGTTGATAAAGAGAAAGAGGGGGCCAGGGAAGAGAAAATCTGCGGATGCGTATTCGTGCCGCTTCAAGGGAGTTATAGTTGTGAATAGCCTGATACATTGGCTTCAGGGGCTGCCGAAGGAATCCTCTGTTATAGCCGCCGCGTCTTTACCGATATTAGAACTGAGGGGTTCAATTCCCTGGGGCCTTTATTTAGGCCTGCCATTAGGCAGGGTAATTTTCCTTTCCATCATAGGCAACTTGATCCCGGTTGTGCCGCTGCTGGTGTTCCTTAAGCCGGTGTCAGAGCGGCTCAGGCACCTGCCGGGTTTCAACCGGTTTTTTGACTGGCTTTTTGAAAGGGCAAAGAGAAAGGGCGATATTATTCAGCGTTATGAGGCGCTTGGCCTTATGATCTTTGTCGGCATACCTTTGCCTATGACCGGCGCCTGGACAGGCGCGATCGCCGCTTCATTATTCAAAATCCGCTTCAGATACGCATTCCCCGCCATTATCGGCGGCGTGCTGCTGGCTTCGGTGATCGTTTCAGCCCTTTGCTCGGTGGGAATAATGACCTGGAATACGTTCAACCATTGACAAAACACGATTCTTAAGGTATACTAGCGTTAAGGGTCAGAGAACGAAAGGTACCCTATGCCTTTTAAGGTTAGAGACACTCAAAGGAAGACAGCATTATTAGCTGTTTTCCTTTTATTTTTTACTTCTTGTGTAAGCGCTTTCGCTGACGACATTGAAGACGCGATCGGAGATTATGTCCCTGCCGCGCCTCAGGAGGCGCGGCAGCAAGGCGGCTTTGATATAGATTCCAGTTCAGGTACATATGTTGTTTACTGGATGAGGCCTGAAACAGAAATACCCGCACGCAACCCGCTTTATCAATTACAGGAATCAATAGATGGCGCCGTCTGGCGCACGCTTACTTACACGCACGATACATTTTATAATTCCGCCTCGCCCAAGACAGCAAAGTCCTCATACCGATACCGCGTAAGAATAGTATCAAGCATCATGGCATTGAGCTATAGCTCGCGGTGGTCGCTTCCTTCAGACGGCGTAGTGATCGATAAGACCGCTCCGGACATACGGCAGATTTATTTCGCAAACCAGGGAGAGACGCATATAGAGATCAACTGGGCGACTTCCGAGGCGGCCGGTGGAGTTGTCCATTACGGATTGACTCAGGATTACGGAAAGACCGCAAACGGACGGCCGTTCACCCGCAGCAATTCAGCGCTCCTGGAGGGCTTAACGCCAGGCACCCTTTATCATTTTAAGATAGTAGTAACTGATCTGGCCGGTAATACCGAGGAGTCAGGCGACCTTACATTCCGCACCAATGAGCCACCTGATACTGCGCCCCCCGTAGTTACGTCGCTGCTCATAAACAACGGCGCTGAGTATACCAATGACAGATTGGTGACCCTTAGCATCGCGGCGAATGATGATAGCGGCGCCCTGGCTCAAATGCGGATTTCAAATCATATGGGCAGGTCTTGGAGCCCGGATTACGACTTTAAAGAGAGTTGGCGATGGGGCCTGCATCCCGGAGACGGCCAGAAGAACGTATCTATTAAGGTAAGCGACAAGGCGGGTAACTGGTCAGAGATGCTGACCCAGACGATCATATTTGATACGACCCCTCCGATAACAAACACAAGTTTTGACAGCCAGCCATGGCATAATGCAGATATAGCCGTAGATTTGACCGCGGCAGACCCAACATCAGGAGTGTCAGATACTTATTATAAAGTCAACAATGGGCCTCAGAGATCCGTAGGGGTAGACGGACAGCCGGTAATTACCGCAGAAGGCGCTAATAACAGGTTGGAGTACTGGTCGGTGGATAACGCGGGTAATGAAGAAGCCCATCATATAATAGAGGGCATAAAGCTGGATAAGACAGCGCCTCAGATAACAAACCTTCTGGATTGGCTTGTTACTTTCCTGGAAGAGACCCCCACGGTTAGCGCGAGGTGCGGCGACGGCCTTTCAGGGGTAAATTACGGCGGCATAGAGATGACGCTCAGCGTTGTTGGGCCGTTAGACAGGGTCGAACCGTCAACAGAAGTAGTTGTGCCCGCAGTGGAAGGCGACATCATCTCTTACGCCCCCGCGGAGCCATTGAGATTTTCTATATTTTACAGTATAGATCTGGCCATCAGCGACTTCGCCGGTAATATATCTAAAATACAGTGGTATTTTGCTATTCTTGACAGAATAGTCCCTGTAATTACAGGTTTCAGTATCAACAGCGATGCCCAATATACCAATAGCATACAAGTCACGCTTAACATAGAGGCAAGGGATGATCAAACAGGGCTTGATCAGATACAATTTTCTAATGATGGTGACTCATGGTCTGTTCCTGAATCATTTGCGCGGACAAAGAACTGGGCCTTGGCTTCCGGCGATGGCGTGAAGACGGTATATGTGAGGGTAAGCGATAATAGGGCCGGACAGTCAGATGCCTGGTCTGATGCTGTATCTAAGAATATAATCCTGGATACCGCCGCCCCGGTTACAAGCACAGATTTTGATGCTTCCCGCGCCTACTACGGGGTTTCCCTTGCTATACCTCTTAGCACGCAAGACGCCACCTCCGGTGTCAGGGATACCTACTATATCATAAATAACGTGGATCCAGGCACCCCTCTTAGTGTGGCAGCCAACGGACAGCCGCAGATCACCCGCGAATCAGATAATAATATTTTGGAATATTGGTCAGTGGATAAGGCGGGCAATGCCGAAGCCCACCATACGATTTCGGGCATAAAGCTGTTCAGGTCGCCCCCTCCTGATGAGCCTGTGGAGACGGTGGAGGGAAGAAGGGTAGAGCTTTTTGACGGCAAGGTAGTTATAGATATTCCGCAGGATACATATGAGCGATTAGGCGCTGAGCAAAGGGCTCAGATGAGGGTGCAGTTGCTGGATAAGGCGGCATTTGAAGATAAGGTGCCCGGATATGCCGTAAAGACAGCTATAAAATTCCTGCCTGATGGGCTGCAGTTTAGTCAACCGCTGACGGTAACAGTTGTTCAGCACGAAGTGCCGGGCACACCGTTAGAACTTCGCTATTACAATGAGTCAAGCAGGGTAATGGAGACCGTGCAAAACCTGGTTGTTGACTCTTACGGTAAGGCGTCTTTCCAGTTAGGCCATTTCTCAACTTACGCGATCATAGGAAATCTTACTCCTCCCAGCACGCCTGTCGGCGCAAGCACAATGATCCCTCTGCCTGATATGCTTACCGGCTCTTTCAGTCATTCCGTACCTATAACCGTGCCTCCGGGAAGAAAAGGAATGCAGCCGAATTTAACTCTGCAATACCGCACAACCGGCTCCAATTCCTGGGCAGGCATGGGTTGGTCGCTTGAGCCGGGATACATTGTCAGGGATACACGAAAAGGCCCTGCTCGTTACGACGACAGCGACACCTTTGTATTCCGCACCCAGAGCTCCTCAACGCAGCTGGTGCATCTGACCGATAACGTCTGGCAGGCAAAGATAGAGTCAACCTTTACCAGGTTCTACAAGGAGGCGGATACCTGGCGCAGCGTAGAGAAGAACGGCACGGTTATGGAATTCGGCGCGACTCCTGAATCAAAAGAGAACGGCTCGGGAGGGACGTTTACCTGGTATGTAACCAAGGTCAAGGATACCAAGGCAAATTATGTGAGATTTAATTATATAAAGGATAAAGGTAAGGCGTATCTCAATAGCGTTGAATATACCGGTAACGACGTGGCCGGCTTTGCGCCCAAGCACAGGGTGGAGTTTGAGACCGAAGACAGGCCTGATGTAACCTCCAGCTTTATCAGCGGGGAGGAGATCAGTATAAATAAGCGGCTTAAGCGCATCCGCGTCCTGCTGGACGCAAGGTTAATCTGGAGGTATGAGTTGGAATATGTCTTAAGCGACGACACATCCCGCTCATTGCTTAAGAGCGTTACTCAATACGGCAGCGACGGCAAGAGTTTTCCGGCGCTTACATTTAATTACCAGAGGGCAACAGAGAATTAAATATGGAGTTTTTCTGGTCAAAACAATTTAGTTTAACAAGGCGCGCGATAGCGATCGCGCTCATCTTTCTGCATATAGCCGCATTCGGCCCTATTAATGACGCGCTTGCCGACGTTGCCGCCAGCTTAAATTACCGGCTCCAGTCCTCATCGATCAATGAGGGCGGTTCAGGCAAGGGCTCTCTCAACAATAAAATACAATTAGATTCCGCAGGCGAGCCGTTTATAGGCGCTGCTTCAAGCTTAAACTACCGCCTTAGCGCAGGTTTTATTCCTACTTTGATCTATAACAGCCCGCCTGTGCTTATCCGTCAGATAGCCCCTATATCATGGGACATCGGTACAGATTATCCCAACGCCTTTGATCTGGATGATTACTTTCAGGACCCGGAAGGCGATGCCCTGCAGTATTCCTTCAGCGGGAACAATCGGATAGTTATTACGATTAACCAGGAAAACCTGGTGAGCTTCAGCCAGCCGGCTGACTTTTTAGGAAGCGAAACAGTCAGGTTTATCGCGGAAGATAGTGCCGGCAATATTGTATACAGCAACGACGTAACTTTACAGGTTAGTCCTACGCCGCTGATTGCCCCTATTGATGAAATTAGGGTCTCGGCAGGCACAGAGATAACTATTAGCCCGCAGATTTTAAATCCCAGGGAAGGCGACCACTATGCGTTCAATTTTAGTTATCCCTTAACTGACTGGGAGATGATAGGTGAGAATACCTGGAGGGTGCCTCCCGGGCACGGGAATTATATTTATGAACGGGTCAGCGTGCAGTTGGTAGACAGCGTTACCGCAGAGGTCTATCACGAGCAGTATTTCCGCATTATCGTTGAGAGGGTTAACCGGATTCCGCGCTTCGTAAGCATTAACGGTATCAATGTCAGCGGACAGGACGTTGAGTTAACTGCCAATGAGGGCGAGCTGTTTACTATAAGCCCTGTAGTTGAGGACTTGGATACCGGCGATACCATTGTTTACTCTTTTGTTCCTCGTCAGAATGAGCAAGGCAAGAGCGCGGCCATTGAATCAGACGGAAGGTGGCAGACCACCTATAATGACGCCGGAGTTTATATCGTAACGATTGTTGCCTCTGACGGCTTTGCCGATGTTTCCCAGGATGTGCAGATTACGGTATTGAATGTCTCGCTACTGCCTGAGGTTAGCGTGAGTTTAAACAGGGACCCCTATGTATTCCTGGTGAATGAGAGTTTTGATATTATGATTAATGCCTACGACCCCGAGGGCCGTAGTATGACTTATACCATCCTGAAGAACGGGACAGAGATTGCTTCAGGAACTGCTGTGGGTGCAGAGTTCTCCGTAACTACCAACGCAGGCAGCGCAGTAAGTAATAACGAGACAATCCAGGTTAAGATAGAGAC
The DNA here is from genome assembly GCA_028707125.1 of Candidatus Omnitrophota bacterium. Lineage (NCBI taxonomy): Bacteria > Pseudomonadati > Candidatus Omnitrophota > Candidatus Omnitrophota bacterium. The sequence continues at coordinate 1,142,452 of JAQTUX010000001.1, read as the reverse complement.
CGATGACGGCCGTTCTGTTTTGTCTGATATCATACATTTTAACGTTGTGGAGCCCGATAATAAAATTCGGCCGATAGGCGGCGACTTTAACGGCGACGGGCTTAGCGATTTAGGGCTGTATAATCCCGAAGACGGAAAGTGGGAAATCGGGCTTTCAGAGGCAGGCGAGGTTAGGTATGTAAGTGACTGGCTGACCGGCTTTGGCGGCGAGGACTGGATTGCCATAGGCGGCGACTTTAACGGAGACGGCGTAGGGGATGCAGGTGTATATAATTATAAGGACGGCAAATTAAAGATTGCTACATCTACCAAGTCGTCTTTTACAGGCGCAAGCGAATGGGCTGCATTCAGCGAAGCAGGCAATGACTGGGCGCCTCTAACCGGCAATTTTAACGGAGATGCCTTTACTGATTTTGGGGTTTATAACTGGGAATCAGGGGAGGCCAGGGTTGCGTTAGGCAACGGCTCAGGGTTTTCCGGATTTACGCAGTGGATCAGCGGGTTTGGCTCAAGCAAGGAATGGACACCCTTGGTAGGCGATTTTAACGGCGATTCCCTGGCAGACATCTGTATATTTAAGAAAACCAGCGGTGAATTCAGGGTGGCCCTTTCCAATAACAGGCAGTTTTTAGACAGGGGCACCTGGCTTTCCGGATTTTCCGTTAAGGAAGATGCCTTCGTTGCCGATTTTAATAATGATGGTTTAACAGACGTGGGTTATCTGCCTGAAGGCGGCTCGGATTGGCATCAGGCGATAAATACCGGCAGCGCGTTCAATGGCGACAGCGGCGTATGGATCAATTATTCCAGCTCAAAGGATCAGTCGCCCACCACCCTTGATATTAATGGTGATGGCATTGCCGACGCCGCGCTGTATGATAAAAAGAGGCCCGGCCTGCAGCGATGGTCGGTGAGGACCAGCACGGGCAGACCCGCGGATCTTCTGGTAGAGGTCAACAACGGCAAAGGCGGCCTGGTCTCCGTTGAATATGACTATACCAGGCAGGATGAGAAATTGGCCTTGCCGTTTCCTTTATATATAACGCGTCAGGTGACTACCACCGATACGATAGAGCGCGATTATTATCCTAACAGATCGGATGTTGGTTTTGATGTGGACAGGTCAAATTCATATACACAGGAATTTAAGTTTGAGCAGGGTTACTATGATGCTGTTGAGCGCGAATTCCGCGGTTTTGGCAAGGTAACTTCAATAGACCCTGTTACGCTTAACTATACACAGACGTATTTCTACCTTGGTGAGATAGAAGAAACAGTTCCCTTAAAGGGCCAAATCAAGGAGATCTACGCCTATGAGGACTACGGCAGGTCTATCACGCCTAAACTGGTAAGCAAGGTTATAAATACCTGGGAAGTGGCAAAGGCAGGGCCGCAAGACGGCATTGCCTTCCCGCACCTGAAAGAAGTCCTTACCACTGCCTATGAAAAATATGAGGATACGGCCACGTCTATTACATTAAAGAGCGGATTTGAGTACGATGGACTGGGTAATGTAGCGCGGGAGATAAGTTACGGCGAGGTAGGACAGGCAGGCAGTGAGATAGAAGGCCAGACCACGGGCGATGAAAGAGAAGGCATAACCGTATATAATGCTCCGTATGAAGTCGGTTTTAATAACGTTCACTATGCAGTATTGAAAGACGAGCAAGGCATCCAAGTATCGCGTAAGGACTTTGAGTATTATGATGACGGCCTGTTAAAGAAAGAAATCGCCTGGTTGAATACCGACCCTCAAGACAGCCCGTCCACAGAATATCAATACGATGATTACGGTAACGTTATCCGCGCAATAAACGCCAACCTCAAGGCGGTAGATACCGCGTATGAAACCGAATTTTACACCTTCCCGCAGAGCATAAGTAACGAACTCGGACATACAGTATCTTATTCCTATTATCCTGAATTCGGCGCTGTGCATCAACTTACAGATGCCAACGGCCATACGACTACCACAAATTATGATTCTCTGGGGCGGCTTGTTGAAGAATTGAATACAGACGCGGAAGTGGTAGCTGCCTACGAGTATCCTGATTTTAAGACAAAGATCACCCGCCAGCTTAATCTGGTCACGACCGAACACTTTGACGGCCTGGGCCGTAAATATAAAGCCGTTTCAAACGGAGAGGACGGCGACAACAGGCGGGATATTGCCACAGAGACCTATTATAACCGGCGCGGGTTTGTGCAGGCAGAGTCACTGCCGCATTACTTTGATGAGCAGCCGGCCAATATCTCCTATACCAGATACGAATATGACTTGCGCTCAAGGGCGGTCTCTGTAACTGCCGACTTCCCGGGTTCAAGCAAGGACGCCACAGCAAGGACGTTCTATAAAACCGTTTCTTATGTCGAAACAGAGGATGCCAGAGGCAACAGAAAGGGCGCGGTCAAGGATGTCTTCGGCAACACTACGGAGATCAGGGAATTTGTCAGAAACACCGATAATATGGAGGCGCCGCTTTATTTTGATTCAGGAAGGGGCTATTACCGCACCCAATATCAATTTGACTCGCAGAATAACCTTGTGCGGGTGATTGACAATAAGGGGAATACGACAGACATAAAGTATGATTCCTTGGGAAGGAAGAGTTCGCTGAACGACCCGGATACAGGGTTGACCTCTTATGAATATGACAAAATGGGCAACCTGCGCTTCCAGACCGATAATAAGGGACAGGCCATTGAATTGCGCTATGATGAGCTTAACCGCCTCAGACAAAAGATTTACAACGGCGAAGTCGCGGCAGAATACCTTTACGATACCTATGATGACCCGCAAATAGACGATTCAAATTGCATCGGCCGGATCACCAAGGTAACCGATGTCAACGAATACCAGACAATATATTTTTATGATAATGAAGGCAGGACGGAGGAAGCGAGAAAGATTATCGACGGGCATACTTATGTAACCAAGACCGCTTACGATATCCTGGGCAGGGTTACTGAGGTTCAGTATCCTGACGATACTGAAACCCTTAGTTATACTTACGATAGTAATTCCGGCCTGCTGGAGATGGTAAGGGGCAGGGAGCGCGCTTACGCCTACGACATTACCTATGATGCCCAGGGTAAAATGCATGATGTGGATTTTGGGAACAGAGTCCATACCAGATATGCTTACGGAGATGACCTGCGCCTCAAGGAGATCAATACCTACAGCCCTGACCGTCTTATCCAAAAACTCACTTATGATTTTGATAATAACGGAAACGTTGCCTCTATTAGCGATGAAATGCTGCCGGACCATAAAACCCGCGCCTACCGCTACGATGATTTAGACCGGCTGGTGGCAGCGGAGAATATACCTGACCCGCAGTTCCCGGGGACATTCCGAAGCTTGGAATACAGGTATGATTCAATCGGTAATATGACCTACAAGTCCGATGTCGGCGCGCTGCGCTACGACGGTAACCTTCCGCACGCGGTAACATCAGCAGGGCAATACTCTTATATTTACGATTTGAACGGCAATATGACCTCCGGCGCAGGCCGTAATATGGAATATGATTACGATAACCGGCTTACAGAAATTACAGATGCGCAAGGCAGCCGCACTAACTTCGTATATGGCGTATCTACCGAGCGCATAAAGAAGATCAGCGCGGGCTCAACCACGACTTATTTTAGCTCTGCCTATGAGATTGAAGAGACAACAGGAGGCGAGAGAGCAGTTAAATTCCACGTCTTCCTCGGCTCAAACAGGATTTGCACCATCACAAATGGACAGAGGATTTATTACCATTCAGACCACCTCGGTTCAAGCAATGTGATTACCAACCAGTCCGGAGAGACAATAGAGCGTAACGAATATACGCCATACGGATCGTTCGCCAAACAAACGAGCGTTGAGTCCGCCACCAACTACCACTTCACCGGCAAAGAACTTGATTCATTCGGTCTGTATTATTATGGGGCGAGGTATTACGACCCGTATATTGGCAGATTTATTACGCCTGATCCGACAATACAGCATCCGTATGATCCGCAGGATCTGAATCGTTACGCTTATTGCCGTAATAATCCCATTAACTATGTGGATCCCAGCGGATACGGATGGTTCAAGAAGTTTTGGCAAAAGATCAGTGGATTTGTCGCTGCTATTGTAGGTACTGTTGTTGGTATCGCTACTGGTAATCCTTTTTTAGGGATGGCAACATATAGCCTAATTGCTGCCAGTAGCCAACGTGGCAATTTTGCTCAGAATTTTGGCATAGGGTTTGCCAGTAGTTTAGTAGGTTTTGGGATAGGTGCGGGAGTTGGCGCGGTCTGGGGAGGTGGGTTTTGGTCTGGATTAGCAGCTTCTGCTTTAGGCGGCGCTGGCGCCGGAGCAGCTGCTTCAGCAATGCTGGGAGGTGATGTTGGCCTAGGCGCTTTAGCAGGATTTGCTGGCGGGACAATTGGTTATATTGGAGGTAGTGTTTGGCCACTGGGAGCGGAAATCGTTGCCGGTGGAGTGTCTGCTGAGATTCTGGGTGGAGATTTTGGCGAGGGAGCACGGGAAGGCGGTTTACATTCTTTGGGGCAGACTGTGGGAGGGATACTTGCTACACCTACGCAAAGCTTAGGAGAACAAAATCTTGAAGGAGGAGATGTCGTATTTTTTAAACCAGATAGCGCTATTGGATGGGGCATAGCTTTATTTGAAGGGGGGATTTTTTCTCATACAGGGATTATGTTAAATAAAACAGAAATGGCGCATTCAACTTGGGAAACTGGAACCGGTATAGTTAATATTGAAAAAGGCTATTCAAAACGCCAGGCATATGTTTCTAATCGCTTCCGTCGCAATCAGTATGTTATTGATGCCGCCAAGTCTTTAGCTAAAGAAAAGATTACTTATGGCATGTTGCCTGGTCAGTATGTTTGTTCTACATTTAATAGTGCAGTTTTAGATAAATCCGGTTATCCTGATTGGTATGGCATAGGGCCTAATAGTCAAGTACGTTATTTTCAATAGAATCTTATGGCAGAGGATAAAACCAGTACCGTCTTTATTGCCGTTATATCATTAGCCATGATAGTAATTGAAGGTTGTTCTGCGGCGGGACCTATGGGGAAACCCAGCATAGCTTTAAAGAAAGAGTATATACAGAGTCAGCCAGCATTATCTCCCGAAACGAAAAAGGCCATTATTGAAGGAAGAGTTATAAGGGGTATGACAAAAGTTGATGTGAGAGCATCTTGGGGTGCTCCTAACGACATATACTATTATTCCAAAGATCAGATTAGAGAAGATGGGAACAGGAAAGACTACGATTTTTGGTATTACAAGGGGGCTTTATTGCAAACTTTAGCTCCAAATTGTACGGTTACTTTTAAAGATGGTATAGTTGAAGATATCTTTTGTGGTAGTTGGTACACAAAGTAAAAACGAAAATAGTGTCGTTTCTGCTTAACTCATTGAAAAATAAAAATTTATATAATAATTATTGATAACCTTATCTGTTAAATAAATTAGTATCATAACTCGCTTACTCCTTGATAAACATAGAGATACGATGAAATTATCCTTGACAACAACGTCAGACGTAATTATAAATAGGGGGGGGCCAAATGAAATCATCAACCAGGATATTATTTTTTATCTGCATTTTTCACCTTTCGCTTTTTACCTTTAGTTCCTTTGCCGGTATCCCCCGTGAGATCTCCTATCAGGGCCGGCTCACAGACAAGGACGGTAAGCCGCTGGCAGAAGGTATAGTCACCATAACCTTCCGGCTCTACACCACAGAGGGAGGAGGCAGCGCCATCTGGAGTGACACAAAGAGCGTCCCTGTATCAAACGGCGGCATCTTCTCAACCACCTTGGGCCCGTTTCCGGAGGAGAGCGTAAAGTTTGACCAACCCTACTGGCTCGGTATCCAGATACCTCCTGACGCGGAGATGACACCCAGACAGAAGCTCACCGCGGCAGGGTACGCGGTGAGGGCGGAGAGCGCTAATATGGCAGAGCGGGCTATAATTAGAAGTGATAGCAATGATACAGCAGGGGCCTTATACCTATCTGATAAGGTTGACAATAATACAATAGAAGTCGGTAGCGGGAATTTACGGGTAAAACAACTTTTCGGAAGTTGGGCATCTAAAAGTTCCGACACAGTTTATCAGGCCTTAACCGATGGTTTTGTATTAGCCCAAAGGACAAATCAGGACAACAGAAATGAATTAAGAGGTTATACCGACAGCGGCAATCCCCCCACAACGCAGCGGATGATAGTCGGTAATACTACGTCGCCGGAGGGAGACCATAAATTCGAAGCGAGCATCATGTTTCCAGTAAGGAAAAATGATTACTGGAAGGTGATAGAGGCAGATGTTGTTTATTGGATACCAATAGGAAACTAAAATCGGCAAAAAATGGGGAAAAAAATAAACGGTTTACTGGAAAGCTTTCTGTCTGTTTTTGGAAAAGAAAAGCGCGGCAAGGTTCTTGATATTGGATGCGGCGATGGGGACTATGCATATAATTTGCAGAAAATGGGTTTTAGTGTTTTAGCCGCTGATATGGATGTTGCCCGGTTTAAATATGCGGACCAAATAAAATTTCAGAAATGCAATGTTGCCGAAAGGCTGCCTTTCGATGATAATAGTTTCGATTTTATTGTCCTTGCCGAAGTAATCGAGCATTTAAAAAATCCTTATGACGTAGTTAAAGAGCTGAATCGGATTTTAAAGCCCGGAGGGAAGCTGGTTTTATCTACGCCTAACATCTTGAACTTGAAATCCAGGATGCGGTTTCTTATAGAGGGCTGTTGGGAATATTTTAGAGAGATACCGCTTGAGCATTCGCAGAATCCAAAAGAAATTATTTGGAATTTACATTTAATACCGTGGCGATACCATGAGTTGGAATATTTGCTTCGTTACAATGATTTAAGAATAGAGAGCATCCATACCAGCAAGTATGAAGGTCGGGGATTGGCATTTCTTGTTCCTCTTATTAAATTTCAACTTAAGGTCAAGGAAATGCGCGCAAATAAAAAGGGTGGTGTGAATTTTGCAAGGATTAACCGGATTTTATTGTCAAAGGAGCTGTTGTTTGGCGAACATTTGATAGTTAAAGCTGCTAAGACGTCCGAGATCCAGCGTAAATCCAGCGCGCACAGAGCGTAAATCCGTACGTAAATCAGCGTCGTTTCTGCATAACATCTTGTAGAATAAATATTGACATAATAATTATTGAGGGGGGTAATCCTACCATGAAACCACTATTCAAAACAATCATTTTTCTCTGCATTTTACATTTCTCACTTTTCGTTTTTAGCTCTTTTGCCGGTATCCCTCGTGAGATCTCCTATCAGGGCCGGCTGACTGACAAAGATGGCAAACCCTTGTCGGAAGGAACAGTGAGCATCACCTTTCGGCTCTACACACAGGAGTCAGGGGGCAGCGCCATCTGGAGCGACACAAAGAGCGTCCCTGTATCAAGCGGCGGCATCTTCTCAACTATCTTAGGCTCATTCCCGGATGAGAGCGTCAAATTCGACCAGCCCTATTGGCTTGGCATTCAGATACCCCCGGACGCGGAGATGACACCCAGACAGAAGCTCACCGCTGCCGGTTATGCCGTGAGGGCGGGAAAAGCTGATGAGGCCGAAGGTAAAATAAAAGCAACGGGCGGCCTTATTATTGAGACGAGGACATCTGACCCTGCATCACCTGAGACAGGCCAGGTTTGGCTAAGGACAGATCAATGAAGAAGATTATCTCTTTTCTATTTGTTTTGTTCGGATCAATAGTATTAGCGGGATATGTACAGGCCGATACCGATATAGTCACATTACCCGCCACAACACATACATATGTAGGGACAAATGTAGGCGCAGGACCTATCTCGATAGATGGTGATTTTGACACTCCTCAGGCAGGAAACTATGGCGGGGGAGGATATTACGAAACCAGCTCCACTCATATCTTCAATAAGGATTACAGGATATCCCGCTTATCTTTTAGATGGGGTTTAGACGCTTATTCATACGCCGACAACAGCCCGGGAATAGATACTTATGCAAAGGTTCAGTATCTTGACGGTTCTGAATGGAAGGATTTTACCGGTCCATACACTTCCTTTAGCGATTGCAGAAATGATGATGATGGCGATGTCCAAACGCATCAAGATTCCGGACGGCAGAACATAGACCTTAATCTCAACTGCTCAGGAGTAAGAATTTGGATATCTACCAATACCGGTGGGCACGGTAATGAGACTAGATGGAGCAGCGCTCGTATTTATGAACTTCAAGCTTGGGGTAGTGTTGATATCGGGCTACGTCTTTATGACGGCACAGAAGCAGTAAAAATTGCCTGCGAACCAGCTGGGGTTTTGACCTCTCCTTTAAGAGTCCACAAAGATGGTACTACTTACGCAATTGTCTTAGTAGAGCCCAGCGATTCCCGCGCTTCAAAACTTAGAGTCAAAACAGAGAGAGGGATTAAGGCCTTGGCAAAGATTTAGTAAGGAGGTTGTTTCTTAATGAGGTCGTTATTATAATAATGGATAGCAGAATTTAAGAAAGGGCGATAACGGACGGGTATTACAGATATCAGGCGAGATCCCTGTCTGGCAGGGCTCGGCATTAAAGTTTTATGATTCAGGCCCTCAAAGTTTCTCAGTCAATACCAATTATACTGTTCACCATAATCTTGGCACTACGGTCTTAATCATAAACGTTTATTTCAGGGAGGACGCAGGCTCGGATTGGAAATTAGCGATGTGTGATTATGGCTCCGGCTTAACAATGGCCGGGCCGATTTTTTATTCTATACAGGATGATTCAATTACCGGGATATATCCATGTTCAAGATATATAAAAGAAGGGCGAAGTTCTTTAAGGCGACCAGGATCTGCCGCCTGCCCTATATGCCTCATATATTGAATATTGAGCCGGGTAACGTCTGCAATCTTAAATGCCCGCTTTGCCCCACCGGATCCGGCGACAAGTCAATGAAAAAGGGATTTATGGGCCTTGCCGCCTTTAAGAAGATTCTTGATGAATTGGCGCCGCATCTTGAGGTATTGAATTTTTACAGCTGGGGCGAGCCGCTTTTAAATAAAGATTTTGTGAAAATGGTGGAATACGCGCGTTTGCGAAATAAGCGGATGAGGATAATTACCAGCACCAACCTTAATATCAATGATGACCGATTGTTGGCGGACTTGGTCAGGTCCGGCATTGATGAAGTGATCATCTCCTGCGATGGGGCCACGCCCCAGGCATATGGGAAATACAGGGTTGACGGCGACTTTGACCTGGTTATGAGGAACATGAAGTTTATAGCGGATGAGAACAGGAAGTCCGGGGGAAGGGTCGATCTGGTATGGAATTTCATTGTCTTCAAGCATAATGAACATGAGGTCCAGAAGGCGCGAAAGATGGCGGAAGAAATAGGAGTGAATTTCAGGGTCGGCAAGATGCGCGTCACAATGAAGGATGAGATACTCAGGCCTAAGGATGAGGCGATCAGGAAAGACCTGGCGTGGATACCGGATAACCCTCAATACAGCGCTTACAATAAGGATACCTGCACGACGAAAAAGGTGATCACTGCCTGCAGGAAGCCATGGCAGGAGATAAGCATTAATTGGAACGGCGATGTTTTTCCCTGCTGCGCCGTCTATGGCGATCAATACAATATAGGCAATATCAACAACGCCGGCATCCGTCAGGTATGGAATAATACCGGGTATATCCGCGCGAGAAAAGAGATCATAGGGAAAAGCGGAGAGATAACCACGGTTTGCGGGATATGCAGGAAGAACGGCTTTATGCATATGTAAGGGTAATTTTATATTGACAACTCCGCAGCCGCGTAATATATTATATTTACAATTTGGTTTATAGCTATACAGGTTCCGCGTTGCGCGGATAAAAAGGGAAGTCGATAAGAGACGACACGGTCCCGCCGCTGTTTAAGAGGAACGAACGCCGCAAGAGCCACTGCTTGGAAAGCGGGAAGGCGCGGCAAGTAGGTTAATGCCTCTTTAAGTCAGAAGACCTGCCTGTATAAATGCCTCGTGGTAAGGCATTGGGTTTTGGGTGAAGAAAAGAGGTGTCAACCCTTGACTGAACAGGTCAGGGGTTTTTGTTTTGTATGGGCAGGATATATTTAATAAGGCACGCGGAGACGGATTATAACAAATTCAGGCGCTATGCCGGTAAGAGCGATGTTCCGCTTAACAGGACAGGGAGGCGGCAGGCAAGGTCTTTATCCGGCGTTCTCAGGGATGAGAGATTTGACGCGATATTCAGCAGCCCTTTAAGGCGAGCCAGAGATACCGCGCGCTTCATAGCCGGCAGGAAAAAGATAATCATTGAACCCGATCTAAGGGAGATTGACTTTGGGCTATGGGAGGGTTTAAGATTTGAGCAGATAAAGAAAATGTTTCCCCGTGAAATATCGCTTTGGCTAAACCGGCCGCTGCATACAGGGATACCCGGAGGAGAAAGCTACTCTGCTTTAAAGAAGCGGGTTATGGTATTTTTTAACAAAGTTGCATCAGGGGCGGCAGACAAGACGATCGCCATTGTCACGCATCACGGCCCGATCAAGGCGATAATATATGAGACGCTGAGATTGAATGAGGATGATTTCTGGAATATCAGCATTGATTCAGCCAGCGTTATCTGCGTATGTCAAAACTGATTTTCATAACCGGCGGGGCAAGGAGCGGCAAGAGTAATCTCGCGGTGCGGCTTGCCAAAGAAACGAAGGGCAGGGTGTGCTTTATAGCCACCTGCCGGCCGCAAGACGGGGAGATGCGGGAAAGGGTAAGAAGGCATAAATTGTCCCGGCCAAAGTCATGGAAGACCATAGAGGAGCCGCTGGATTTAGCCAGGGCGGTAAAAACGGCGTCAAAGGTATCAAGCCGCGTAATAATTGACTGCCTTACTCTTTGGATCTCTAACCTTGTTTTTTCCGGAGCTGCCGACAAAGATATACGCCGATACTCTTTGGAGGCGATCCAATCCGTGAAAAAATCAAAGGTAGATGCCATAGTTATTTCCAACGAAGTTGGTTCAGGCATTGTTCCCGATAACGAGATCGCGCGCAGGTTCAGGGATATCGCGGGTGAGGTGAACCAGGCATTTGCCAGGAGTTGTGATAAGGCGTATTTTGTTGTGTCCGGCATACCTATATTATTGAAAGGAGAGGAATGAATTTTCAGGAGGCAGTAAATAAGATACAGGATATTGACGCGGAATTCATCAAGATGGCGCAGAGGCGGCTGGATAATTTGACCAAGCCGCAAGGCAGTTTAGGCCGGCTTGAGGAACTTGCCAGGCAGATCTGCGGTATAAAGGGCCGGGAGCTGCCTGATATTAAGAAAAAGTCCGTCTTTGTTTTAGCGGCAGACCACGGCGTGACGGAAGAAGGGGTAAGCGCCTTCCCCAAAGAGGTAACCGCGCAAATGGTTTATAATTTCCTTAACGGCGGCGCGGGCATCAATGTCCTGGCCAGGCACGTGGGCGCTGAGGTGGTGGTTGTGGATATGGGAGTGGCAGAGAAAGTGAACCCTTCGACTGCGCTCAGGGTGAATGGTGAGCAATGTCGAACCATGAAAAGCGCAAAGCGCAAAGCGCAAAACTTTGTAGATAAAAAGATAAATTACGGCACAAAGAATATGGCAAAGGGGCCGGCAATGGGTATAGATGAGGTAAAGAAATGCCTGGATTATGGGGTTGAACTGGTTGAGTCGGAGTCGCGCGGCGGCGTTGATATCGTGGCAGTGGGCGATATGGGTATAGGTAATACTACCTCAAGCAGCGCGATCGTCTCTGTGATCACGCGGTCTTCTGTTGAATCCGTGACAGGCAGGGGCACCGGCGTCAATGATACGATACACAGGCGCAAGATAGAAGTCATAAAGCAGGCGATAGCATTAAATAAGCCAGATCCTGAAGACGGCCTGGACGTGCTTTCCAAGGTAGGGGGATTTGAAATAGGGGGGATCGCCGGCATCATACTGGGATGCGCGGCTTTAAAGATCCCGGTTGTGATCGACGGCTTTAATTGCGGCGCGAGCGCGTTGATCGCCTATACCATAAATCCTAAGTCAAAACAATATATGATCGCGGGGCACTGTTCTGTTGAGCCGGGACACAGGATCGCCCTTGACCACATCGGGCTTAAGCCATTGTTTGATCTGGATTTGAGGTTAGGCGAAGGCACGGGCGCCGCTTTGGGCATCGGTTTATGCGAGGCAGCGGTGAAGATCCTCAGGGAAATGGCGACATTTAAAGACGCCAATGTATCCGAGAGAGATAAATAATATGAAAGGACTGCTTATCGCGCTGCAATTCCTTACGATACTGCCGGTCAGAATACGGGGGGAGTTGAAGGACCGCGGCATTGCCGCGTCCCTGATCTATTTTCCGGTTGTGGGATTGTTTATTGGCCTGCTGTTGGCCGGAGTAAGTGCCTTGCTTTCAGGCATACTGCCGCCTTTGCTTCTTAGCGTTATATTAGCCGGATTATGGCTGCTCATTACAGGCGGGATGCATCTTGACGGGACGGCAGATACCTTTGACGCGTTAGGCAGCGGAAAGCCCAGACAAGCAATGCTTGAGATCATGAGGGACAGCAGGATAGGGGCGTTCGGTATGGCCGCGGTAGTATTCCTTATTCTGTTTAAGGTTTTCGCCCTTCATTCCCTGGGCAGCATGAGGACAGGCGCATTAATAGTTGCTCCTGTTCTGGGAAGATTCAGCGTAACGCTGCCAATTTTTTTATTCAGTTATCCAAGGGAGTCCGGTAAGGCAAAAGCATTTTTTGACAATATCCGCCCTAAAACCGTTGTTATCGCCGCTATCACCGCTTTAGTCATAGCCGGCATCGCGCTTGGCGCCAAAGGAGTATTATTTTTTCCGGTCATATGCGTATTAGCCGCGTTGTTTTCTTTTGTGTTAAGCCGGACATTCGGCGGCATAACAGGCGATAACCTCGGAGCTATAATTGAGTTTACGGAAGCAGTCACACTGATCATTCTTGCCATATGAAAGAGAGCAGGCAGGCGGCATACCACGGTGGAGATATAAAGGCGGCATCAGGGCAGTACGGCATACCTGAAGATAAAATAGTGGATTTCAGCGCGAGCATAAATCCCCTGCGTCATCCGCCCGCGATACGGAAATTGATCCGTGACAATTTCACCAAGATACGCCGTTATCCTCAGCCAGATGCCGCGGGCCTGACAAAGGCCATTGCCGGATATCTAGGCGTCGATCGGCATAATATAATGCCGGGTTGCGGCTCAATTGAACTCATTTATCTTGTCGTGTCAGCTTTACGCCCCCGCGGCGCGCTTATCTTTACGCCAGCGTTTTCCGAATACGAAAGGGCGCTTAACGCGGTCGGTTCAAAGATCTATCGTCGCGAAATCGGTGATTTCAACCCTGAGCGCGGTCGAAGGCCTGATATTGTATTTATCTGCAACCCAAACAACCCTACGGCAGACCTGTTTGAGGCGGGAGATCTAATAAGTTTTATTAAAAGATTACCATCGGCTTATTTTCTAATTGACGAAGTGTTTATGGATTTCGTAAAGGACAAAGACAGGTATACCTTGATAAGGCAGGCGCTCAAGAACAGCAGGATAATTATCCTCGGATCGCTTACCAAATTCTTCGCGCTTGCCGGCTTGAGAGCGGGGTATGTGGCGGCGCATAACAGGACGCTGTCAAAATTGAATAAATTCCGTTATCCCTGGATGGTCAATTATCCCGCGCAGCTCATTTCAGAGGCATTGCTGAAAGACAGAAGGTTTATTGAAAAAAGCAGGGAATTTATGTTCAGGGAACGGGAGTATCTATACAGGCAGCTCTGCCTGATAGATGGGGTCAAGCCGTCAGTTCCAACCGCCAATTTTATTTTTTGTAAAAGCAGCGTTAATTCAAGCCGGCTGGCTGATTTATTGGGCAGGAAGGGGATACTCATACGCGATTGCTCTACTTTCCGCGGGCTGGGGAGTAAGTATTTCAGAGTGGCGGTCAGGACGAGAAAAGAGAATCTGCGTTTGGTCAATGAGCTAAAAAAGATATTAATATGACAATAGCGATCGTGATAGGTTTTCTCCTGGACTTGTGGCTGGGCGACCCGCAATGGCTTAAATGGCATCCTGTGCGTTTATTGGGCAGGCAGATAGGCGCCTCAGAGAAGTATTTCAGGAAGTTGAGCCATAACGACAGGATCAACGGGATAATATTCGCTTTAACTATCGCCGTATTCTGGCCGGGGCTGGCATGGTTGGCCCTGAAGCTGCTTTTTGCGATGAACGCGGCCTTAGGCACGGCTGTTGCCGCGCTGCTGTTCTACTTTGTGATCAGCATCAAAGACCTGAAGGCGCACGTTGAATCCGTAAGCAGAGCGCTTAAAAACAGCGATATTGAACTGGCGCGGAAGGAGCTCTCCAAGGTTGTCGGCAGGGATACCGGCGATCTGGATAAAGGCGATATCGCGCGGGCAGCCGTTGAGACGACCGCGGAAAGCACGGTTGACGGCATAATCGCTCCTATATTCTTTGCCTTTTTAGGCGGCATACCGCTTGCCTGGATGTATAAGGCAATAAACACGCTTGACTCAATGGTAGGATACAGGAATGAGAAATACAGGGATTTTGGCTGGGCAAGCGCGCGGATGGATCATTTCCTTAATATCATTCCTTCTATGTTGTCTTCGGCCGTTGTTGCTATCGCAGCATTTATCCTGAGGAAGAACTGGCGTGAGGCATTCAGGCCAAGCCGGCGGCTGGATACTTCAATAATTCAGGCAGGGTTTGCCGGGGCGTTAGGCATTGAAATAGGCGGGGTAAATCACTACCAGGGACAGGCGATAGAAAAGCCGGTTTTCGGCAAAGGCAACAGCGCCCCGGATATTATCCATATATCAGAAAGCATAAAATTAAGTTATGCTTGCGCGATGATCACTTTGGTTTCGGGAGTATTATTAAATGTCTAAAGCGATACAGATCTGCGGCACAGGTTCTGGAGTAGGTAAAAGCGTACTGGTTGCCGCGCTTTGCAGGATTTTTCGGCAGGACGGCTATGAGGTGGCGCCGTTCAAGGCGCAGAATATGGCGCTTAATTCTTGCGTTACGCGAGACGGCGGTGAAATAGGCAGGGCGCAGGCAATGCAGGCAGAGGCGGCCAGGATAAACCCCACAGTAGATATGAACCCCATATTATTAAAACCGACGCGCGATACCGGCGCGCAGGTAATAGTAAGAGGCAGGCCGTTAGGAAATATGTCCGCGTTGCGCTACACGAAGGCAAAGGCCGGGCTGAGGAAAACGGTTGAGGATTCTTTCAGGAGATTATCGGCTGAGTTTAATGTTGTCGTGATAGAGGGAGCGGGCAGTATCGCGGAGATAAATCTGAAGCGGCACGACATCGTCAATACCCGCATGGCAAAGTTCGCCAATGCCCCGGTCATAATAGTCGCCGATATTGACAAAGGCGGCGTATTCGCGTCTCTAGTCGGGACAATGGAGCTGCTCACGCCTGATGAGAGAAGGCAGGTAGCCGGGTTCATAATAAATAAGTTCAGGGGCGATAAGCGGCTGCTCAAAGGGGGCTTGAGTTTCCTTGAAAAAAAGACAGGGAAAAAGGTCTTAGGTGTGGTGCCGTTCTTCGGCCCTGATACCATACGCCTGCCCGAGGAGGACTCTGTTTCGCTTGAAAGGTTGGGGCAGCGCGGATATGAACGTGATAAGATCAACATAGATGTGCTTTATCTTCCGCATATCTCTAATTTTACCGATTTTGACGCGTTGGAAAAAGAGCCGGTGGTTAACCTGAATTACATCAGGGACATAAACGAGATCGCGGAGCCGGATGTTTTGATAATCCCCGGCAGCAAAAATACTATTTCAGACCTCGCGGCGCTGCGCAAGGCAGGCCTGGCAAAGAAGCTGGATCATTTACTGAAGAAGGGATGTGAAGTGATCGGCATCTGCGGCGGATATCAGATGTTGGGCAGGAGTATCACAGATAACGGCAGGATAGAATCAAAGTCAGGAGGCGTCAAGGGCTTTAGCCTGTTGGAAGTAATGACTGCCTTCAGCGGAAAGAAGGCCACATTCCAGGTTAAGGCAAGGCATATGGCGTCAGGCCTGATGCTTCAGGGATACGAAATCCACCACGGACAGTCGCGCCTGTTAAACGGCTCAAGGCCGTTATTTAAAATCACGCGGCGAAATAACAAGAAGGCAGATATAGGCGACGGCGCCTCAAATGATACGGGCAGGGTATGGGGCACATACATCCACGGCGTCTTTGATAATGATCCATTCCGTAAGGATTTCATTACGCGCCTGTGCGCTGCCAAAGGCCTGGGCTATAAAGCGGGGAATAGCGGATCGTCTCTCAACGGCAACTTAGATAAGCTGGCGCGGCTGGTCAGGAAAAATATTGATATGAAGGAAATTTACAGGTTGCTTAAGTCATGAGAGGAGGTGAACAAAATGAGTTGTTCTAAGCGGGGTAAATGCACGGAGAAAAAGACAGAGGAAAAAAAAGAAACAGTATCTTATCGGGCAAAATGCAATAAATCAGGAGCAGGGCTTTCGCATTATGTGGTCTATGGAGAAGAGAAGAATAGCTAAAAATATCAATTTAATGATCGACCCGGACAATGTGTTCTGGGCGATATCAAGAGGGGGATCGGATCCGAAGGCCGGCGGCTTTCAGGATGCGGTCTCCCTCTATGAGCGGGTCAACCCTAAGATCAGCCGGGATTTCAATGCCTTCAGGAAGAATAGAAAGCTTGCCGCGGTCTACGTCAATCTGACAGATAGATGCAACGCCAATTGCTCGTATTGCTATATACCTCACCAGATACGACAGTCAGGCGCTGAACTGGACTGGGATAAATTAGAGTTTATCCTTAACAGTATTATCCGGCACTTCAAGACAGAGGGCGCGTCTAAGCCGTTAGTCATATTCCACGCGGCAGAGCCGCTGCTGAAGAAAGACCTGCTGTTTCTGGCGGTGAGGAAATTCAGCGGCAGGATACTCTTCGGTGTTCAGACAAACGCCATCCTGCTGGAAAAAAAGGATGTTGATTTCCTGATAAAATACAGGGTAAATGTGGGCATATCGCTGGATTCATATGATGAGATGTCCAACAATAAGGCGCGTTCATCAAAGGGCGGAGGCAATTTCAAATGCGCCGTAAGGGCGTTAAAATGGTTTAACGGATACCCGCGGCTGAATGTGATCACGACCATTAATAAATTCAACGTGCGCCAATTGCCGGAAATTGTAAGCTTTCTGCATAAGCTTAGGGTGCCCTGCGCCTTACTTAACCCTGTGCGCCTGACGCAGAAACATTCGCGTAAGGTAAGGCCGAAACAGGCGGATATGGCTAAGTATTTCCTGCTTGCTGTTAAGACGGCTACGCGTCTGTCGCTTAAATCCGGCCGCAAAATAGCGATCGGAAACTTTGAGAACGTTATCCTTGCCATAGTCGCGCCTATGGCGCGCCGTCTTATGTGCGATATCTCGCCTTGTGGAGGCGGCAGGGTTTTCCTGAACATAACCGCGGACGGAGATATGATACCTTGCGGTGAATTTGCGGGCTTAAGAGAGTTCTCCGGCGGGAACATATTCCGTGATGGTTCTATCGCCTCCGCTATGGACTCATCCGCCTTCAGGAAAATACGCGGCCGCGTAGTGGAAGATATAAAGGAGTGCGATGTGTGCGTATTAAGGAATATATGCGGCGCTCCCTGCCCGGCTGAACTTTACGCGTATAAGGGCAGTATGAATAAGAAGTCGGTATTTTGCCGGTTTTACAAGAAAATAATTACTTACGCCTTTAAACTTATAGCGGATGAAAAATACTCTGAATTTATCAAGTCAGAGGTATTGAAAGGATTAGAGTATGAATACGAACTCTGAGGTCAGAAGGGCCGTCTGTCTCTGGGGTGGAGGCAAGGATGCATGCCTTGCTCTTTTCAGGGCGATGAATGACGGGTATAGCGTGGAACGGCTGTTTAACGTAACGCTGAAGGGAAGCAAGTGTTCTATATCGCACAATCTTGGCAGGGAGGCGATAGTAAAACAGGCAGAGGCAATGGGCATTAAGCTTCTGCAAAAAGACGCGGAAAGAAATAACGCCAGGGATGTTTATACCGCTGCCTTAAAGTCACTGAAGGAACAGGGTGTAGATCACGCGATATTCGGCGATATCTTTGTGCGGGAGCATTACGATTGGCTCAGCGATGTAAGCGCCGCCGCGGGGGTTAAGCCGGTATTCCCTCTCTGGAAAGAGGATACGGAGAAACTGGCGCGCGAATTCATCGGCGCAGGTTTTAGATCCAAGATCATTAATGTGAAGGCGGATAAACTGGATAAGAGTATACTGGGCAGGACAATTGACAATGATCTTTTATCAGGGCTTCCTGCCGGAGTCGACCCCTGCGGAGAAAACGGGGAATACCACAGTTTTGTGTTTAACGGGCCGATATTCTCCAGGGAATTGAAGATTGAAGAAGGCGCGGTTGAAAAGGTTGATGACAGATGGGTGTTAAATATAAAAGTATATTAGCATTATTCCTGCTGTTTTTCAGCGGCACCTCGTACGCGGATCACAAAAGGGTGGTTTCTCTGGCTCCTTCCATTACTGAAGAGATATATCTTTTAGGCGCAGAGGATTCCTTAATAGGCGTTACCTCGTATTGCCGATATCCCGAAGAGGCGCGAAACAAGGAGATCATCGGGACAGTGCTTGAGCCGAGTATGGAGAAAATAGTGTCTCTTAAGCCGGATCTGGTCCTGGCCACAAATGAAGGCAACAGGCAGGAGTCAATAAAGAAATTGGCCGCCCTGGGGTTAAACGTAGTCGCGTTTAACGAAACAAAAGGATTCCGCGATATAGAACGCAATTTCTTGAGGTTGGGAGTGATCCTGGGACGCTTTGAGACAGCAAGGCAGATCATGGACGGCATAAATGCAAAGATCGAGGCCATCAGAAAAGAATCTGCCGCCGCGGATAAGATAAAAATATTCTGGCAATTGGGCGCAAGGCCCATAGTCAGCGCTTCAGCCGGCACATTCACGGATGAGATAATTAACTGGGCAGGCGGCGTGAACATATTTTCGGATATGGCCGGCCGTTATCCCAGAGTCAGCATAGAAGAGGTAATTAAGAGAAACCCGGAGATCATAATCGTAGTTACAATGGGCGACATTACCGGCAGCGAACTGGATCTGTGGCGCAGGTTTCCGGGGATAGACGCTGTGAGGAATAACAGGGTGTACGTATATGATATGCATTTCGCCTGCACACCCACGCCGGATAATTTTATAGTCGCGCTGGAGAAGACCGCTGGATTGGTGAAGGAGGCAAGGCAGCAATGAGCAAGCGGGTTGTTTTGATAGTTTTGTTTATCGCGCTTGTCCTGTCAGTCGTATTCTCGCTTTTCTCAGGCCCGGCCAAAGTGAATTTGCCGGATTTATTCAGGGCTGACAGCCAGGCAGGGACCATTTTATATAAGATCAGATTGCCGCGCGTAATGCTCGCGCTTATGGTAGGCGCGTCCCTTGCGGTAAGCGGATGCGTTTTTCAGGCGGTATTGAGCAATCCCCTGGCAGACCCTTATACATTAGGGATATCAGGCGGTGCGGCGTTCGGCGCTTCCTTATGTATAATTCTTGGTTTAGGCGCGTTCTGGCTGCCTGTAAGCGCGTTTTCAGGGGCGATATTATGCATCGCGCTTGTGTATATGGTCGCCGGCAACAAGAGGTTTTCCAACACCGGCATGATATTGGGCGGCGTAATGCTGAATTTTGTATTCTCATCGTTGGTTATGTTCCTTTTTGCCGTGGCAAAGTCGGAAAATGTGCATCAGGCCATACTCTGGCTTATGGGCGACATTTCTCTGGCGGATATGCGGACGCTAAAATTGATGCTGCCGTTTTTTGTTTTTGGCTGGCTGGCTATTTTTTATCTCAGCCCGGATATTGATATCCTTACTCTCGGCGAAGAAAAGGCAACGCACTTGGGGCTGGCCGTCGCCAGGATAAAGGCGATAATCTTTATCGCGGCATCGCTGATCACCGCTGTAGGGGTTGCTGCCTGCGGGATCATCGGTTTTGTCGGGCTGGTTATTCCGCATTTTACAAGGAAGCTCGTCGGGCCGGGCCACAGATTTCTCATCCCCGCTTCTGTCCTGGCAGGGGCAACTTTTCTTGTGTTGGCGGACACGCTCGCGCGCACAGTCGTTAAGCCCCTTGAACTGCCTGTGGGGGTGATCACCGGGCTTTTCGGTGGCGTATTTTTCCTGATCCTGCTGATCAGGGCAAAGGACTGGAGGATGTTTTAATACACAGATGAGCACAGATATACTGACAATAAAAAATCTGTTCTGCGGTTATGGCAGCAAGGATGTAATCCACAATATCAGTTTTTCCGTGGCAGAAGGGGAATTCGTCGGCATCATCGGTCCTAACGGCGCGGGAAAAACAACCTTGTTTAAAGCGGTCACCAAACTCCTGCATATAAGATCGGGAGAGGTAATATACCGCAATAAAGATGTCAACCGGCTCAGCGCCAGGGAGATCGCCGAAGAGATCGCCGTATTGCCGCAGGGCGTAGAACTCAATTTCTCATTCACGGTGGAAGAGTTTATACTGATGGGCCGTTATCCCCATAAGAAAAGGTTTGAAGGGCTGAGCAACGACGACTACGCCATAATTGAAAATGTCATGTCCCTGACCGATACGCAAGTTATATCAAGGCGTTTTGTGAATGAATTGTCCGGCGGGGAAAAGCAAAGAGTGCTTTTAGCGCAGGCGCTGGCGCAGGAACCCAAACTTCTGCTTCTGGATGAGCCGACATCCCACCTTGATATAGGTCATCAGATAAGCATAATGGAGCTGCTGAAGAATCTTAATAAAAAACAGGGGATCACAGTGCTTGCTGTCCTGCATGATCTGAACCTCGCGGCAGAGTACGCCGACCGGCTTATTCTACTGAATAAAGGCGAGGTGTTCAGATCAGGCGATCCGCGCGAAGTGCTTACCTATCAGAATATCGAAGATGTATATCAGACCGTAGTCGTGGTAAGGGAGAACCCGTTTTCGCGTAAGCCGTATATTTTGCTGGCGACAAAGGAGAGGATAGATGAAAAAAGGACTGGTGTTGATTTACACAGGTGACGGCAAGGGTAAGACCACGGCGGCGCTTGGCCAGGCGTTAAGGGCGCGGGGGCATGGCATCAAGGTATGCTGGATCTCCTTTTTTAAGGACTACAGCCGGATATACACCGGTGAGGCGAGGATGCTGAAAAAGATAGGCGTTAAGTTGTATTCCTTCGCGCCTCGTCATCCGCATTTTTTCAAGTCCGAGCCGCGCGATAACATAGTAAAAGAATGCGGCAGCGCTATGGAATGCATAAGGAAAATACTTGAATGCCATGGCTGCGGTATGCTGGTTTTGGATGAATTAAACATTGCCTTACGAGACAGATATATGAAAATAAATGACATTGTATCTATTTTGGAGCCGCTGAGAGGCGATGTAGATGTGGTCATAACCGGCAGAGGCGCGCCGAAGAAATTAAGGGATTACGCCGATATGGTTTCCAACATAAAGGAGGTGAGGCATCATTACCGTAACGGCGCGCAAGGAAGGAAGGGGATAGAATATTAACAACGTTACCGGATAGATAAAGGAAGCGAAGGTGTGAATCCTTCCGCTGCCCCGCAACGGTGATTGCCCGATAAGGGCATAAGCCCGGTCGATTATCTATTACGGAAAGTATTCTCGAAAGGAGAAGAAGAGATGAACAGGAGAAATTTGGTTTTTATCGCGGGATTAATTTTAGTGATGGTGTTCGGCGGCAGCGCCCTGGCCGAAGAGTATGAGTTGGATAAAATCGTAGTCAGCGCGTCGCGCTCCAAGCAGAAGTACAAGGAAACCACAAGAAGTTTAGATATTGTTGACAGCGAAGATATTGGATCCGGAAACATAGACGATGTAGCGGATGCGCTGGATTATGCTTCAGGGGCGCAGGTGCTAAGTTACGGCGGCATAGGGGCGCAGAAGACGCTGCGTATAAGGGGGGCTACCGACAACCAGACGCTGATACTGCTTGACGGGGTTTCCTTGAATAATTCACGGCACGGACAGGCAAACCTGGCAAAGATACCGCTTGATATGATAGACAGGGTTGAAATAGTCAGGGGGCCGGCATCAAACCTCTACGGCTCAAGCGCGGTAGGAGGCGTAGCCAACATAATCACAAAAGAGCCGGATAAGAAGCAGCATACATACATAAGGAGTGAGTTCGGCACATTCAGGACAAATATCAATACGCTATATAACTCGGGGACATTCGGGAAATTAGGGTATATAGTATCCGGGACTAGAAAAACATCGCAGGGGCACAGAGATAATTCCAAATACAGGGCAAATATCCAGGCGTTTAAAGCGGTGTATGACATTAATGAAACCAACAAACTCACAGTCCATACCGGCGCGCACTATGAAAAACACGGCATACCGGGAAAGGTGAACGCGCAGGATTTAGATGATGAGCAGATAGATAAGTCAAACTATACGCAGATATTATGGGATTCAGAGGTTGATGATACATTAAATTTTACTATCAAGTCATATTACAATTTTGACCGGATTGAATTTATAGAAAAGAGGGACCCTTTGAATAAAAACGCGGCCAATGACAAGGCGCGCGGCTTTGACGGGCATATAGAAAAGAGGTTCAGTGACAGGTATAAGTTTCTGCTTGGGTTAAACAGGCAGAAGAACCTGCTTAACAGCTCAAGTTCCGGCAAGCACGACTACCGGCTACTGGGGATATATCTTAATAATACCTTTACATTGTCAGATGATTTTAATATAGAGGCATCCTTAAGGCAGGACGACTATTCAAATTTCGGAGAGAAGCTGATGCCTTCTTTCAGCGTCTCTTACTGGCTGAACGATTCAGTAAAGTTGCATTCATTCGCAGGCAGGTCGTTCAGGGTGCCGACGTTTAATGATTTATATTACCCTGCCGCAGGCATATACGAAGGCAACCCAAATCTGCAGCCGGAAGTGGGCTGGTCAGGCGAGATGGGCCTGCAAAAATGGTTATCCAACGGCCATTTCATTGAGGTAGTTTACTTCAGAAATGATACGGATAAGCTGATTAACTGGGCTGAGGGAAGCGGCGGTGTATGGACGCCCACAAATATCAATTCCGCCATGATTGAAGGGTTGGAATTAAAAGCGGTATTCCCCTTATTTTTTGATTTAACAGGAGACGTTTCCTATAATTACTTGAGGTCTAAAGACAAGGATACGGATAAGTATCTTACTAACAGGCCCAAGCATAAGGTTGATATGTTTATAACGGCGGATGATGTCTGGGGCTGGGAGGTGAAACTCGGCGGACAGTTCGTTTCTAACAGGTTCACCAAGACAAACAACTCGGACTATCTGGATCATTTCTTTGTAATGAGCGTGGATGCCTCGCGGCAACTCATTAAAAATATCGAATATACTCTGTCTATCGATAATATGCTGAACAGAAAATACAGCCAGATACAGGGCTATCCTATGCCCGGCTTTTCGCTCAGGAGCGGCGTCAAGATAGAATTTTAGAGTGACATACGCGCCGTATTCTAGTAAACTATAAACGTATGCTTACCGAGAGAAGTTTCAAGATGGCGGTCTGTTTTTCGCTGCTCACGCACGCCGTATTATTTTTACGCCTGCCGAAAACAATGCTGCCCTCGCGAAAGGCGCTTAATGAGATAGAGATCACCTATAAAATACTCAGGGCCGCGCCGCTTAAAAACACGGCTCAACAGCAGAATAAAATGAAGAGGGAGCTGCCTAAGGGCAGAGGGTTGCCGCCTTTTATTAAGAATGAAACCCCCGCCATAGAGCGCTCCGCCTTAAAAGTGAACAAGCCCCTGCCCACGCAATCGGCCCAGGCCACATTTAAGAAGAAAATAACCGTTCCCGTCCTGGGGGCGGATAAGATCAAAAGCCCCGCCTATATGAGCTATTATGAGATAATAAGAGAAAAGATCAGGAGGAGCGCGTACAAGCATTATTTTCGTTCCGAAACAGGAGAGGTCAATATCGCCTTTACGGTCTCCTCTTCCGGGGCGGTTATCAATAGCGGGATAGCTCAAGGCAGGACCTTTGCCGGCCCCTACCTGAAAGAAATAGCCCTGAAGAGTATTTATGATGCCTCGCCGTTCCCGCCTTTCCCCAAGGACCTGGATTACCCGGAACTCCCCTTTACAGTAGCCATATCATTTGAAGTAGAGTAGCGCCGTCCTCTAATCTGTTGACACACAAGAGAATGGGTGATATATTAATCTGTGCAAAACGCAAATTAAGGGGGTGTAAGCAGGATGTCGGAAATTGAGGTAAGGAAGAACGAATCCTTTGAGTCTGCCTTAAGGCGGTTTAAAAAGAAGATAGACAGGGAAGGTATTCTAAGGGAACTCAGGGACAGGAAGCATTACGAGAAGCCTAGCGAGAAGCGGCGCAGAAGGTATTCAATAGGAAGCCGAAGCAGATAACGCCAAAAATGACTGAGGTCAAGATACGGATGCCCGCGGTCGCGGGCCAGTTTTATCCGGGCTCGCAGACCCAACTTAGAGGCGAACTCGGGTCGTTAGTGCAAGATCGCTCTTTTAAGAAAGATGCCCTGGCTTGTATTATGCCGCATGCCGGCTACACCTATTCCGGAAAGGTGGCGGGCGCCGTTGTTTCCAAGATCAAGATCAAGAGCAGCGCGATCATATTGGGGCCTAATCATACCGGCTATGGTAAGCCATTCAGCCTGATAGCTTCGGGCAAATGGCATACGCCTCTGGGGGATGTCGCGGTTAACGGCGCTCTCGCGTCGCTGCTTCTTGAGAATGACCCGCTCCTGGAAGAGGATTACGATGCCCACCGTTTTGAACATTCCATAGAGGTAGAGGTGCCGTTCCTGCAATACCTGAAGCCGGATATCAGTATCGTGCCGATAGTGGTGTTAAACGCGGAGATCGACACGCTGGAAGCTATAGGCATAAATATTGCCAGGGCCTTAAAGGCCGGCCACGCGGAGAAAGATACCTTGATCGTCGCCAGCAGCGATATGACCCATTATGAGTCCGCCGAGTCCGCGAAAAAGAAGGACATGGCCGCCCTGAATGACATAGCCCGCATGGATGAACGCAAGTTATTTAACGACGCCAGAAAGCTGGATATGACTATGTGCGGCATCGCTCCTGTAATAGTGGCTATGGTGGCGGCTAAGGCGCTTGGCGCGAAGTACGCTGAGTTGATCAAATATCAGACAAGCGGAGATGTTACCGGAGACAACAGTTCCGTAGTCGGATATGCCGGAGTAATCATTAACTAATCGAGGTGATAGAATGATAGATAAAGAGTTGTTAGATATTCTTGCTTGTCCTGCCTGCAAGAACGATGTGGAGTTGAAAGACAGCAAGATCGTTTGCAAATCCTGCGGCCGTAAATATCCTGTTCGCGACGGTATACCGGTTATGCTGATCGATGAGGCGGAGGCATAAAATATGAAAAAGATACTCATAATACACGGGCCGAATCTCGATCTATTGGGAAAAAGAGAGCCGCAGTTTTACGGTAAGGTCACGCTTAAGAAGATAAACGAGGAGCTAATGAAGGCAGCGAAGAAAGAGAAGGTAGGGCTGGAGATATTTCAGTCCGATCATGAGGGTGACATAGTAGAGAAGATAGGCAAGGCAAAGAAGGGCATAGACGGCCTGCTTATAAACCCCGCCGCATATACTCATACAAGCGTCGCGATAAGGGACGCCATATCCGCTTCGGGACTACCCGTTGTTGAGGTCCATCTTTCTAATATTTACGCCAGAGAGGAATTCAGGCACACTTCTCTGGTTGCCCCTGTAGCTTGCGGCCAGATCAGCGGTTTTGGTTTAAACAGTTATCTGCTCGGCCTCAAGGCGTTGGCAGCACTCCTGCGGTAGGGCCCTATGGCGCGGGACACCATAACTCAGCTGAGGAAAAAACTATATAAGCTGCGCCTGGACGCGCTGTTTGTAAGCAGCCAGCCGAATATTTCATATGTGACCGGCCTTGAATCAAGAGATGCTTATCTGTTGATCACCAGGCGCGCCCAATACCTGATCACGGATTTTCGTTACGAAGAAGAGGCGAGAAAATATCCCGGCATTTTTAAGATAGCCATAATAGACCATAACATATTCCAAACGCTCTGCTCGCTGGCTACAAAAGCGAGAGTAAGGCGGATGGGATTTGAGGCCAAGTCGTTATCCGTAGCTGAACTTAAGAGGATAAAGCATGCCTGCCGCGGCCTTGATTGCGTTTATACATTTGACCTGGTTGAATCATTGAGGCAGTTCAAAGGCAGCCGGGAAATAGCAAAGATAAGGAAGGCCATAGCAAGGACGGCTAAATGCCTTGAACAGGTAAGAAAGACGCTCAGGCGCGGCAGAAAAGAGATAGATATTCAGATCGCTATAGAATCATTGGCCAGGGGCAACGGCGTCAGAAGCATGGCATTTGATACCATAGTGGCCTTTGGCAAGAACGGCTCAATGCCTCATTATCCGACAGGAGAAAGCCGGCTTAAGAGGGATGAGCCGGTCCTGATCGATATGGGCGTTAATTTTGAGGGTTATAACTCAGACATAACCCGGGTATTTAAACGTAACTGCAGGAGCAGGGAATTTCTAAAGATTTACGACACGGCGTTGGAGGCGCAAGAGTTGGCTATATCGGCAATAAGGCCGGGGATCTGCGCTAAAGATGTGGATCATAAAGCGAGGGGCCATATCGCGAGCAGGGGCTACGGAAAGTTCTTCCGGCATTCCCTGGGCCATGGCGTAGGCCTGGAAGCGCACGAGCTGCCGTATATCAACTCAACAAATATGACGCGGCTTCTGCCGGGGATGGTGTTTACGGTTGAGCCGGGCATATATCTGCCGGGTAAGTTCGGCGTGCGTATAGAAGACATGGTGCTGGTGACCGAAGGCGGATGTGAAGTATTGACAACGCGTTAAATCTTAAGTAAAATAATCCTCTATGCTATCCATTAATCAGGTTAAGACAGGGCTTACGGTCTTGGTTGAAGGGAACGTGTATATGGTGGTGGAAGTCAACCATGTCAAGCCGGGCAAGGGCTCAGCGTTTGTCAGGACGAAGCTGCGCAATCTGAAGACCGGCAATATACAGGAATACACCTTCAGGGGCGAAGAAAAGATCGAGGAGGCCTTTGTGGACGAGAGGAAGCTCGCCTATTCCTACCGCGCGGGAGACATGTTCCATTTCATAGACCAGGATAACTTTGAGGACCTGGCGCTGCATAAAGACAATCTGCAGGGCAAGGAGCCTTTTCTTAAGGACAACCTGGAGGTGAGCGCGTATTTTTATAAGGGAGACCTTCTTAATATAAGCCTGCCGAATACCATCATAGTAAAAGTAGAGCATACGGAGCCGGGCATTAAAGGCGATACGGCAAAAAGCAGCGGCAAGCCGGCCACTATTGAGACCGGAGCGGTGGTCTATGTCCCGTTGTTTGTCAACACGGGCGATATGATAAAGGTGGATACCCGGACCGGGGAATATATTGAAAGGGCATAACCGAGAGGTGGAGAGATGAACCTTAAAGAGATCAAGGAAATGATAAATCTTATGAACGAGAACGGGCTCACCGAGCTTGAGATCGAAAAGGACGGGACTCGCATTAAATTGCGCAAGGGCTCCTCACAGTCAGGCGACCTGAATTCCCCCGTTATAGTTGAAAAAGAGCAGGTACTGCCCAGGGCCCAGGAGTCGCAGGCAGCAGCTAAGGAAGCAGGCAAGCTGGCAGAGATCAAATCCCCCATGGTCGGCACCTTTTACAGGGCGCCGTCTCCTGAATCGGCGCCATTTGTAAACGCTGGCGATGCCATAGAGCCGGGCCAGGTTATTTGCATTATAGAGGCGATGAAGCTGATGAACGAAATAAAGGCAGAGGTAAGGGGCAGGATAAAGGAAGTTTTAGTTGATAACGCTGAACCAGTCGAATTCGGCCAACCCGTCTTTTTAATCGAACCGTTATAAATAATATGTTCTCAAAGGTCCTCATAGCCAACAGGGGCGAGATCGCCCTCAGGATAATACGGGCATGCAAAGAGTTGGGCATACGCACTGTGGCGGTATATTCGCAAGCGGATAAGGACTCGCTGCATGTGAGGTTTGCCGATGAAGCGGTTTGTATAGGCGCGGCGGCGAGCAAAGAGAGCTACCTTAATATCCCGGCCTTGATAAGCGCCGCGGAGATCACAGACGTTGAGGCCATACATCCCGGTTACGGCTTTCTTGCCGAGAATGCCCATTTTGCCGAGATATGCCAGTCCTGCCAGATCACCTTTATAGGGCCTACTCCTGAAAATATACGGCAGATGGGCGATAAGATGCTGGCAAGGGAAACCATGCTTAAGATAGGGCTTCCTGTCATTCCCGGGAGCAAGTCCTCCATAAAGAGCAAGGAAGAGGCGCTGAAGATAGCCAAACAGGTGGGCTATCCCGTGATCATCAAGGCCGTAGCGGGCGGAGGCGGCAGAGGGATGAGGATCTGTCATAACGATGTGCGGCTTATCGGAGCTTTGATGACCGCGCAGACAGAGGCCGAGGCGAGTTTCGGCAATTCAGACGTCTATATAGAAAAATATATTGAGAAGCCGCGCCACATAGAGATACAGATCATTGCCGATAAGGCAGGCAACATAATACATCTGGGTGAGAGGGATTGCAGTATCCAGAGGAGGCACCAGAAGCTCCTTGAAGAGTCCCCCTCGCCGTTGGTCGACCCCAAAAGCAGGAAGCACCTCGGCCAGATGGCTATCGAGGGGGCAAAGAGCATAGGGTATTTGTCCTGCGGCACGGTAGAATTCCTGCTCGATGAAAATACCGGGAAATATTACTTTATAGAGATGAACACCAGGGTCCAGGTTGAGCATCCGGTAACGGAAATGGTGACCGGCATGGATATCATCAAGGAGCAGATAAGGATCGCCGCGGGCGAGAAGCTGAAGGTGAGCCAGGAAGACGTTAAGATGGAAGGCGCGGCCATTGAATGCCGCATCAACGCGGAAGATCACAGCAAGGCCTTTATGCCTTCTCCCGGGAAGATCGAAACCCTTATACTGCCGGGCGGCCCGGGAGTGAGAGTGGATACCCATGTATACCAGGGCTACACGGTAAACCCCTTTTACGATTCTATGGTGGCCAAGCTCATCGTGCACGGCAAGGACAGGACCGAGGCCATAGGCACTATGAGGAGGGCGCTGGACGAATTCGTGATAGCCCCCATACACACGACGATTGATTTTCATAAAATAATCCTGAATAATCCGCTTTTTGTGAGCGGGAACTTTTCCACGCATTTTGTGCAGGAGATTTTGAAGGAAGAATCGGAAGAATAACAAAAATTCAAGGGGGAAGGCATGAATAGGGAAGAATCCAGGACAGAATTCGGTTTGGTCAAGATCCATAAAAAAGCGATCTCTTCCGTCGCCTCTATCGCCGCCTGCGAAATAGACGGCGTAAAGGGGCTGGGAAGCGATATGCGAAGGTTTATTTTTGAATTTATCGGCAGAGACAGGCAAACAGGAGGCATCAAGGTTGATATAGATTCAAACGGCGAGGTCAAGATAGATATCCCGCTGGTAGTGAAGTACGGATACAGCATCCCTGATGTTGCCTCGCAGGTCCAGGAGAATGTAAGAAGGAATCTGGAAAAGACGACCAACCTGGTCATTAAAGATATCAATATAAATATTCAGGGCATAGAAAGGGGGTAGGCGATGAAATTCTTTACTGTTTTGGGGCTTATCTTTTATACAATAGTCATATGCGCTTTGGCCGGACTGTTGATCTCTCTGTCGCTGCATTGGATATACCCGGAGCACATCTCCAGCGCGCTCCATTTGATATATGACGATATGCAGTCGCGGCAGATAATTTTTCTCGTAGCCGTGTTTATCTTTCTGTTCAATCTCTTTTTCACCCAGGGCATTACAGGCAGATGGCAGCGCGAAAGGACGATCGCCTTTAAGATGCCCACCGGAGAGGTGACCATCGCGCTCTCGGCGGTTGAAGACCTCATCAAGAGGATTTCCAGCGGCATACCCGAGATAAGGGAGTTAAAGCCCAAAGTCATAGCGGGGAAGAAAAATAACATAGAAGTGAACATACGGTTGATCTTGAGGTCTGAGACGAACATACCCGATGTGACCAGCAGGCTTCAGGAAATGATAAAGTCAAGGATACAGGAGTTAGGCATAGATGCCGAGGTCATGGCGAGGATACACGTCGCCAAGATAATCTCGCATGAGGAAAAGAACAAGAAAGAGCATGAAGAAGGCAGATATGCCAAAGGGCCGGCTGTCCCCTTTGGTTACGGGCGCCATTAATACATAATAAGGAGGAATAAAGGCATGGCTACTATTGGAATTCTCACCGGCGGAGGCGACTGCCCCGGATTAAACCCGGTTATCAGGGCGGTCGTAAGGAAAAGCTTTAATGAGAATATCAGGGTCATAGGGATAAAGAACGGCTGGAAGGGGTTGATCGAGAACGACACTATGGAATTGGACCTTCAGGCGATTTCAGGCATACTTCCCAGGGGCGGCACGATATTAGGCACCAGCCGCACAAATCCCTATAAAGAAGAGGGCTCTGTCCAGCGCGCGAAAGATAATTATAAGAAAATGGGGCTTGACGCCCTGGTAGCGGTAGGCGGGGAAGACACCCTTGGCGTTGCCAATAAGCTGTGCAAGGAAGGATTGAATATTGTGGGCGTCCCAAAGACCATAGACAACGATCTTTCTGCCACGGATTACACCTTTGGCTTTGACACGGCGATAAACATAGCCACAGAATGCATTGACAGATTGCATACGACCGCGGAAAGCCACCATCGCATAATAGTCGTTGAGGTCATGGGCAGGCACGCGGGGTGGATCGCCGCGGAGGCCGGCATCGCTGGGGGCGCGGACATCATCCTCATACCGGAATACCCTATTGATGTTGAAGAGGTGGCGATCCTGCTTAAAAAGAGGCACGGCCGCGGCAAGACCTTCAGCATCGTGGTTGTGGCGGAAGGCGCCGAGTTTAAAAAGGGCTCTATGGTCCTGCAGGAGCAAAAACTTGACGAATTCGGACATGTAAGATTGGGGGGCATAGGCGACCTGCTCGCCAGGGAAATAGAAAAGCGCACCGGATACGAAACGCGCGTAAGCGTCCTCGGGCATATTCAGAGGGGCGGCAGCCCCACGGCCTTTGACCGCGTCCTGGGCACGCGTTTCGGCGTCAAGGCGGTAGAGCTGGTCAAGACAAAAAAGTTCGGGCATATGGTGAGCTTAAAGGGCAACAAAATAGTCGATGTGCCGCTGGAAGAGGCGGTGACAAAACTTAAGACGATAGATCCGGAACTTTATGAAATAGCGAAGGTGTTCTTTGGATAGAGAAGCCAGAAACATAGCGGAGCGGGTTCTTAACGAATCCCTTAAAATAAAGCAGGAGATCAAAGAGCGTCACCTGGATGATATTATCAGGGCCGCTGCCGTTGTAACCGGCGCGCTGCGTTCCGGCGGTAAGGTCATACTTTGCGGCAACGGCGGCAGCGCCGCCGACGCTCAGCACATAGCGGCGGAATTCATCGGCAGGTTTCAGAAGGAAAGGAAGGCCTATCCCGCTATCGCGCTTTCCACCAATACCTCTGTTTTGACCGCCCTGGCCAATGATTACGGCTACGATATCGTCTTTTCCCGTCAGATAGAGGCGCTGGCGGAAAAAAAGGACGTGGTAATAGGCATATCAACCAGCGGCAATGCCTCCAACGTCATTAAGGCGCTGGCAAAGGCAAAGGAACTTGGCGCCGGGACGATCGCGCTCACCGGCGGCAGCGGCGGGAAGTTAAGTAAAGAGGCCGGTATTTCCATAGTAGTCCCTTCCGCGGTGACCGCGAGGATACAGGAAGCCCACATAATTATCGGCCATATAATTTGCGAGATAGTAGAGGGGTCATTTGATAAATAGTAAAATCAAATCTCAGCGGGAGATATCCAGGATCGCCGCGTCCCTTAGAAAGAAAGGGCTGAGGGTGGTTTTTACCAACGGCTGTTTTGACATCCTGCACAAAGGGCATATCGCTTATCTGCGGAAGGCGAAGAGCCGCGCTGATATTCTTATCGTGGGCCTGAACACGGACAGTTCGGTAAGAAAGATAAAAGGCGATAAGCGGCCGGTCAACAATCAGAACGACAGGGCATATGTGCTTTCAGCGTTGGAATGCGTTGATTTCATCACGTTTTTTGCCGGGTTGACCCCGGAAGATCTGATCAGGAAGATAAGGCCGGATGTGCTGGTCAAGGGCGGCGACTGGAGCGTGGAGAAGATAGCCGGCGGTTCATTTGTCCGCGGTTACGGAGGCAGGGTAGTGAGCTTGCCTTATATCAAGGACTATTCTACCAGCGCTCTGATAAAGGCGATCAAAGGAAAAGGTTGAATAAGCGCGGCAATAACAGTAAGGTCTTCAGGGTCATAGACGCGAATTTAAACAGGGTAAAGGAAGGGCTTCGCGTATGTGAGGATACTACGCGGTTTATTTTTGACGATAAGCGCGCTACGCGGGAATTCAAGAAGATACGCCATAGTATTGATTTGATCTCCGGCGCGTTTGACTATAAGATCCTCCTCAAATACAGGAATATAGACGAAGACGTGGGAATAAGGCATATAAAAGCGGAACTGAAAAGGGCGGATCAGAACCGCATACTGCTTGCTAATATACAAAGGGTAAAGGAATCTCTCAGGGTCCTTGAGGAGTTCCTTAAATTGGTGGATGAGCGGCTTGCGGGGCGGGCAAAATACGCGCGCTACAGGACATACTCACTTGAAAAAATTCTGTTTGGATGAGCGTAATCTATACCTTGTGCTGGATAAGGATATATGCGCTGATACAAAGCGGCTGCCGGCTGTATCCGCTCAAGCGGCCAGGGCAGGCGTTGGCCTGATCCAGTTTCGGGCAAAGAACGCTGCCGCGGCAGAAATAATCGGTATAGCTTACCGGATCAAAGGCATCTTATCCAAATACGGCATACCACTGATCCTTAATGACCGGGCAGACATTGCCAGGATAGTGGATGCTGATGGGCTGCATTTGGGCCAGGACGACCTGCCGTTGGAGCGCGCCCGTGAGATCATCGGCAGGGGCAAACTCATCGGCATATCCTGCCATAGTATCAATCAGTGCCTTAAGGCGCAGAAGGAAGGCGCCGACTATATAAGCGTGGGGCCGGTTTTTAAGACCCCTACCAAGCCCGCGTACGCGCCTGTAGGGTTAAGTTTAATCAGGTGGGCGGCTAAGAATGTGGGCATACCGTTTTTTGCCATAGGCGGGATCAATTCGGGTAACCTTAATTCTGTAATTGATAGCGGGGCAGAGAGGATAGCCGTAGTAAGGGAGATCTGCGGCGCAAAGGACGTAAGTAAAAAAGTATCTTTTTTAAAAAAACGTATATCACAATAACCAATGACACTTATTGAAGAGGCAAGAAGGAATAAGGCCAATACCTTGATCCGCGGCATCGCCAAATGTGAAGGTGTTTCTATAAGTTATCTTCTGAAAAAGATAGCAAAAGGAGAGATCGTTATTCCTAAGAATACCTTCCATGATGTCGCCAGGCCCTGCGGCATAGGCAAAGGGCTGAGGACAAAGGTAAACGCCAATATAGGGACATCCGAGGATAAGGCGGACAGTAATTATGAATTAGAGAAGCTTGACGTTGCCGTAGAGGCCGGAGCAGATACGGTCATGGATCTAAGCACAGGCGGTAACATTGAGGGCATGCTGCGGTCAATGATCAAGCGTTCTTGTGTCCCCGTCGGCACAGTGCCGATCTATCAGGCGGCGTTGATCGCCGAGCGTTCCAGGGGCAGTTTCCTGAAGATGACGAAAGACGATATCTTTGGCGCGTTAAAGACGCAGGCGGAGATGGGCGTGGATTTTTTCACCATACATTCCGGCGTGACAAAGTCCGCCGTGTCTATCGCCCAAAAAAGGCGCCGCGTTCTCGGCGTTGTAAGCAGGGGAGGGGCGATGCTGACTGCCTGGATAGCGCGCTCCAATAAGGAAAATCCCCTATATGAATTTTTTGATGATGTGCTGGATATGGCGCGTAAGTTTGACATCACTTTGAGCCTGGGGGACGGGATGCGCCCGGGAAGCATATTGGATGCTACCGACGCATTGCAGCTGCATGAATTGAGGATACTCGGCGGATTGGCAAAGAGGGCCCTGAAGAAAGGCGTCCAAGTGATCATAGAAGGCCCCGGGCATGTTCCGCTAAACCAGATAAAGAGGAATATCCTGCTGCAGAAAAAGATATGCAGAAACGCGCCGTTTTATGTCCTAGGTCCGCTTGTCTGCGATGTCGCGGCCGGCTACGACCATATTTCCGGGGCGATAGGCGGGGCATTGGCGGCCGGTTTCGGGGCGGATTTTCTTTGCTATGTAACCCCTTCCGAGCATCTCAGGCATCCTGCCACCCAGGACGTAGAAGACGGCGTTATCGCTTCCCGTATAGCGGCTCACGCGGCCGATATAGCCAAGGGAGTAAAAGGCGCCGTGGATTGGGACAGGAAGATGTCTATCGCGCGAAAGAACAGGGATTGGAAAGAGCAGATCAAGTACGCGGTTTATCCCAGGAAAGCGGAGGAATATAGGGCTTCTTCTTTGCCCGCGCTTTCGGACGTCTGCACAATGTGCGGAAAGTTTTGTTCCTTGAAATTAGTCGAGAATTGCGTAAAATAGATTGCGGGCGTAGTTCATCGGTAGAACACCAGCTTCCCAAGCTGGATAGGTGGGTTCAATTCCCATCGCCCGCTTTGAAAAAAGTTCTATGAGAGAAATAGTTGCTATTGCCTCTATATTATTTTTGTTAAGCGGATGCGCGATGAGGCAGCCGGTTACTCCTACGGTGAGCGCGGGCAAGTATCACAATGTCCGGCGCGGCGAGACCCTCTGGAGGATAGCCAGGATGCATAGCGTGTCTGTTGACGCGCTGGTTGAGGCAAACGGTATTACCAATCCGCGCCAGGTAGAAACCGGGCGTAGGTTATTGATACCCGAAATAAAGGAATTTGACAATATTGAGCGTTCATCCGCCGCCTCCCGGGATTTTGCCTGGCCGGTAAGGGGCAGCATAGTATCCGCTTTCGGGAATCTAAGAAACAGGGTAAATAATAAAGGAATTGACATTCAGGTAAATTCGGCTTCAAATGTATCTGCTTCCAGGGGCGGGGTTGTGACATTCGTGGGAAGAGACCTTCACGGATGGGGTAATTCCCTGATAATTGACCACGGAGACGGTTTTGAAACGGTATATGCCGGGCTTTCGCGGATAAATGCCGGGGCAGGAGACAGGGTCGCGTCGGGAGATACGATCGGTCTGATCAATGCATCAGGCGGCGCTCACGCCCTTCTCCATTTTGAGGTGCGCAAAGGCCATATACCCAAAGATCCTCTTTACTATTTGCCATGAAAACAGGTGAGTTTATAGGAAGGCAGGAGATCAAAGATATCCTCGGCAAACGCCTGCAGGGGTTCAGGGAGGGTTACAGGCAGAATATAGCCGTTCTGGGAAGCGAGCTCGTTGGTAAAAGCAGCGCGGTTTTGGACTTCTTCGGCAGGTTCCAGGATAACGCGGTAGTGCCGGTATATCTTGAGGTAAAGCCGGATGAGGACCTTCAGTCATTTCTGAAGCGTTTTTTCTGCGCGATGCTCTACAGTTTCCTGCAGAATAGCGGCATATCCCTGCAGAACGATTACGGCTTTCTGGTCAACGCCTCCAGGAGATTCATTCCGGATACGGCAGGCAGGATCGCCGTCCTGGCAGAGGTCGCTAAGGCAGGCAGCAGGGCGTCCGGGGTGTTTTTTGAGATGCTATCTATCCTGGATGTTTTCTATAAAGAGACGTCAAAATCCTGCGTTGTCGTATTTGACGAATTCCAGAATATAGAGAATTTTAAGGTCAAGAACCTTTACAGGGAATGGGGAAAGGCGATATGCGTGCAGAAAAACATTATGTATATCCTCATAAGTTCCCGCGGGAAAAAGGCGCAGAAGATACTGCAGGAAGACCTTTCGCTTTTGTTCGGCAATTTTGAGATCATCGAATTGGCGCCCTTTGACGCCCGCTGCAGCAATGAAATGATAAACAGGCATTTCGCGCCCTTTTTCATAGACCATAACTTCAGGAAGTTCCTTATATATTTTACAGGGGGGCACCCGTTTT
Organism: Candidatus Omnitrophota bacterium; assembly: GCA_028707125.1. Taxonomy (NCBI): domain Bacteria; kingdom Pseudomonadati; phylum Candidatus Omnitrophota; species Candidatus Omnitrophota bacterium. The sequence goes on along the minus strand of JAQTUX010000001.1, from coordinate 1,106,111 downwards.
ATTTAAAGACGATATGCGAGTCAATGACATCCTGCGCGCGCGGCCACGAGAAGAACATCATTGATTCAGAGGTATTTGTGGAGGGTATTGTCCGCTCTCTTTCCGACAGGTGGAGCGTGCTGAACAAAAATTTCCTTTTCAGGACGCGGCAGTTGGCCGATACCGCCTCATCCCGGGACCGCCTTAAGATACTCGCCTTCATTACCGACGGCTGCAACAGAATAAAGGACATACGGCTGAACCTCCGCCGGCAAAAAAATAAGATAGTAGATGAACTGGACGCCTTGATCGCGGGAGATGTCCTGACGAGAAGCGGGGATTTCTATACATTTAATGACCGGCTATATAATCTGTGGTTTAAATTCGTTTATTCCGACTACGCGTCGGGAAACCCCCTGATGGGTGAAGAGTTTATCACGAGGCTTAAGGCAAGGATAACGGATGAGGTAAAGAGTTTTATTGAGAATAACAATAAAGATATCCTGGAAAGGATGACCGAGCTTTTCTATAATTTTAATGATGAGTCGGTGGTGATAGAGCGAAAACGGCTGAAATTAAGCCATTTTCGCGAGATAAAACCGCTTAAATTCAGCGGCAGCCGCGTGAGGGACGGCATCCTCGGCAGGTCCTCCGATATTGTATGGGTCGCCGCCTTTAACGGTCAGGACGGCGCGTGCCTTACCTATGAAGACATAATGGAATTTGCCGGCGGCTGCAAGAAGTTCCGTTCAAAGGCGCGGAAAAAGTTTATAATCGTATCCGAAGATATAGACGCTAATGCCCGGCTCCTTGCCAAAGAGGAGAAGATAATGACCTGGAATCTGGACAATCTGAACCTGCTGATGGATTTCTACGGGAAACCCCGCATCATTAAATGAAGATAGGGGTTGTTTCCGACACGCATTATCCTGAAACCTGCAGCCGGCTGCCCGACGCGGTATTCAGCGGCCTTAAGTCGGCCGACCTTGTATTGCACTGCGGGGACTTAACAGACATCGCGGTCCTTGATATCTTCAGGGAAAGATTGCCCGGCGTAGAAGTGAAGGCGGTAAGGGGGAATATGGATTCCGCGAAGGCAAAGAACGCCCTTCCTGTTAAGCAGATACTGGAGGCCGGCGGTTTTAAGATAGGGCTTACTCACGGCTGCGGGCATCCCGATGATATCATAGACATGGTTAATAAGATATTTGAAGGCGAACGGCTTGACGCGATCGTGTTCGGCCACACACATAAGCCGTTCAACAAAGAAATAGGCGGGGTGCTTTATTTTAATCCCGGCTCGCTTTGCGATAAAATATTCGCGCCGTATAACTCTTACGGCATATTGGAGGTAGACAAGGGTATAAAAGGTAAAATAATCCGTATTAATTGATAAATCCGATTTAACTAAGAGGTACATGATGGACAAGTTATGGGCGCCGTGGCGCATGAAATATCTCAGGCAAGGCGGGAATAAACGCAAATGTATATTCTGTGGCGCGGCCGGCACAAGATCCGATAAGAAGCATTTTGTGGTCTTGCGAAGCAGGAATTCCCTGGCCCTGTTGAATATATTTCCCTATAACAATGGCCATCTTATGGTAGTGCCGCGCAGGCATGTGGCAGAGCTGTCAGGGCTTAGTAAGGAAGAGATAGCAGACCTTATCGGGCTGTTGAACAGGTCTAAGCTTCTCCTGGATAAGGTGCTTAAGCCGCAGGGATACAATGTAGGCATGAATCTGGGAAAGGTAAGCGGCGCGGGCTTCCCCGGGCACCTGCATATACACATCGTGCCGCGCTGGGCTGAAGACACGAATTTTATGCCGGTTATAGCCGGCACCAAAGTAATATCACAGTCGCTGGAAGAGCTGTATAATATCTTGAGGCATGCGGAAAAGCAATTACATAGAAGAGTTTGAAAGCAGGTTTCTCGCGCCTTACGCCCAGAAAAGCAGCCGGACGCGCGGCAGGCAGCATAAGGAAAAAGAGCATACCTACCGCGGTTGTTACCAGAGAGACAGGGACAGGGTAATACATTCGGCTGCTTTCAGGCGCCTGGAATACAAGACGCAGGTATTTGTCAATCACGAAGGCGATTATTACCGGACCCGCCTTACGCATACATTGGAGGTCTCTCAGATAGCCAGGACGATCGCCTGGGCGTTGAGGCTGAACGTAGATCTGGTAGAGGCCATTTCGCTCGCCCATGATCTGGGCCATACGCCTTTCGGGCACGCGGGCGAGGAGGCGCTTAATGATCTGATGCGGGATTACGGCGGGTTCAACCACAACGCGCAGAGCTTAAGGGTCGTGGATCTATTGGAGGAAAAATATCCTGATTTTCCCGGATTGAACTTGACCTGGGAAGTCAGGGAAGGCATAGCAAAGCATATGTCGGCTTATGATACCATAGCCGGAAACGAGACATTTGAGCCGGATAAACTGCCCGCGCTGGAAACACAAGTCGTTGACATCGCGGATGAAATAGCGTATGATAATCATGATTTAGATGACGGTATTACCTCAGGGCTTATCCAGGAGAGCGAACTTAAGAAGGTTTCTCTCTGGCGTGATGTATTCGAGGGGACCTGGGCGAAACACCGGAAGCTGGATCCGCAGATGAGGAAGTACCTGATGATAAGGTCGCTTATAGACATCCAGGTGACCGACCTCATCAATAATTCGCGGAAGAAACTAAAAGAATTCGCGCCTTCTTCTCCGGATGACGCGAAGGGCCTTAAGGAAAAGATTATCGTCTTCAGCGATGATATAAAGGAACGCAGATTAGAGTTACGCCGCCTTCTGATCAGGGATCTTTACCGCCATTATAGAGTGTTAAGGATGTCTCATAAGGCAAAGAGGTTTATCACGGAATTGTTTAATTTATACCTGGAGAGCCCGGAGCAGCTTCCTGTAAGCAGGAAGGGCCCTGCTTCGACAGGATCAGCACCCGCCCTGGACCAACCAAGGGGCTCGCAGGAGGACACCAGAAGGATGATTTGCGACTATATAGCCGCGATGACCGACAGGTGCGCGCTGGATGAGCACAAGAAACTATTTGACCCTCACGAAAAAGTATAAACGGGCGATCTCTTCGCAGCATTCGCTTTACCGCCTGATAAATTCCAGTTTTGATATCAAAGGCCTTTTGCTCCGCCTTTCAAAACTTCTTTGCCAGGTTATGGAGGCGGCGCAGTGCACCGTGATCCTGCTTGACAATACGAAGCAATATGCCGATCTTAAATGCGCCTACCGTATAAATAAGAGGATCATTGTTGAGCGCAGGGGCAGGTTGTCTAATTATCTGGAGAAGGAGATCGCGAAGACGGCCACCCCTGTTAATAAGGGCTGTGTTATGGCCGCGCCTCTTATGTCTGAAGACATAATCGGCATTGTCATATTAAAGCGCGGCAGGCATCAGCAGCCGTTTGATTCCGTTGATCAGGATATACTTTCTATGCTGGTTACGCAGGTATCAATGGGCATAAAGAATATCCAGCTTTATGAAGAGCAGCAGAAGTTGATACTCGGCAGCATAAAATCCATGGTGAAGCTCCTTGACGCGAAGGTCCCCCGTGAATACACGCATACGCCTTACTTCAGCAAGCTGGTGGGGGATATCGCGCATCAGATGCGGTTGAACGAAAGCGACATACGTATCCTGAAGTACGCGAGCATGCTTCATGATGTCGGCAAGATAGATATCCCCAGTGAAATACTTATGAAGCCGACACCGCTTACAAAGAAAGAGTTCGGATTGATCAAAGGCCATCCTGTCGCGGGCGCGAAGATGTTCAAGCCCCTTCAGATCCTTAAGCCCGTCATACCCATAATACTGCATCATCACGAAAAATATGACGGACAGGGTTATCCTTCCGGGCTTAAGAAAGGCAGGATCCCTCTGGGCGCGAGGATAATGTCGGTTGCCGACGCCTTTGAGGCCATGGTTTTCGGCCGCCCCTATAAAGAGAGGATGAATGTCATTCAGGCGGTAAATGAGATAAAGAGGCAGAGCGGCTCGCAGTTCGATCCCAAGGTAGTAGATGCATTTCTGAAGGTATTGAAGAGTTTCAGGATAAAAAAATACTTGAAGAGGGAACGCTCAAAAGTTATAATGAAATAATATGGATTTCAGGCATACATCCACACAATTAGAGCTTTTTTCTGAGGGAGAGCACGGCCCGGCGCCAAGGGGCGGCGCCTGCAAGCGGTCGTTCAAAATTAGCATCAAGCGGCATGAGAAGCAGATAATGCTGCTTATATGTTTTATAGTATGCGGCGTCGTGTTCTTTTCTTTTGGTTTTGAAAGAGGCAGGCGCCTGGCAGGTTCCGGCGGAATCGCCGGGGCAGGCAATACCCGGATGAAGGCGATCGCCGCGCCTAAGGCAGTTCAGAAAGGGGCAGAGATCCAGAGGCCTGCTGAGAAGTCAGGCGGGGAAGTCCTGCTGGCGAAGGGGGGGAGCGCGCGGATACAGGGCAGCGCCCCCGGAGCAAGCGAATACTATACGATACAGATCGCCTCTTATACTAAACAAGAGCACGCGAAATCAGCAGCGCAGAGGTTTGAGAAAAAGGGCTACAAGACGATAGTTATGCCTAAGGGCAAATATGTGGTTTTATGCATCGGCAATTTTCCTTCAAAAGACAAGGCGCAGGTTTCACTGAAGGAGCTTAAGAAGGAAAAACAATATAGTGACAGTTTTGTCAGGAGGTTATGATGTCGATACACCCGTCGCTTGGTTCATCCATTAAACACAAAAAACAGAAGTCGGTTTTAAAGAGAACGGAAAAGTTAAAATCGTTATTAGAGAAAGGCAAATGGAGCGAGGGTGAGTCTGTCTTCGGCTTGCCCAAGATAAAGACCGTAAGGATCAAGATCAAGAAGGAAAAGGCGGTTAAGGAACCCACTGCCGAGGCCGCGGCAGCAGGCGGCGCTCCCGCGGGCGGAACCAGGGAAGCAGCGCCTAAGGGCGCGGCTCCATCTAAAGGCGCGGCTCCATCCGGAAAGTAATGATTTCACAGATTTAAAGTTCCCGCCTAAAACCTACGAATGATAGCCCAAGATCTAAGCGCGACAGTATTAATGGTGGTCATATTCTACTTTGCCGTGGTGTTCCACGAGGTCAGCCATGGTTTTGTCGCGCTTAAGCTCGGCGACCACACCGCTCTAATGGCAGGGCGCCTTACTCTCAATCCTTTGGTCCATATAGATATCTTCGGGACGATAGTATTCCCCGCCTTGCTTATTCTAAGCGGTTCCAGGTTTATTTTTGGCTGGGCAAAACCCGTGCCGGTTAATTTCAGGAATCTCCATAACCCCAAGAGGGATATGATCTGGGTAGGGCTTTCCGGATGCGCCGTAAACTTTATGATCGCCTTATTGCTTGCTTTAGTTATAAGATTTACCCCTGTTTTGAGTTTAAAGGCGCTATATTTTTTGAGGCTGGCAGTGTACATTAACCTTCTGCTTGCCGTATTCAATCTTATACCTATACCTCCTCTTGACGGATCCAGGGTCTTAATGGGTATCTTGCCTTCCAGGATCTCTATGGCTTACGCGGCGCTGGAACCGATAGGTATGTTTGTCCTGTTGTTTCTGCTGTTTGCCGGGCTGTTCGGCAGGATACTGCTGCCGGCGGTCAATGCCATAATAAGGATATTCGGCATATGAAGAATATTAAAGTTGACCTGGGCGAGCGTTCCTACGATATACACATCGGCAGCGGCGTGATCGCCAGGGCGGGCGGTATATTGCGCCGCCTGGATCCCGGCACGGACGCCTTGATCGTAACCAACCGTTTTCTAAAAAACAGATTCTCTTCCGGTATCCGCGGCTCCCTGGGATCTTCCGGTATATCGGTAAAGATCATTGAAGTCCCTGATTCAGAAACCGCGAAGTCCATAAAGTGTGCCTGGGCCCTGGTCGAAAAGATCGCCCGTATGGATGTGCATAGGCGGATATTCCTTGTGGCGCTGGGAGGGGGAGTAATAGGCGACCTGACCGGTTTCGTCGCGGCCGTGTATAAGAGAGGTATCCCTTATGTCCAGGTCCCTACGACCCTGCTTTCGCAGGTTGATTCCAGTATTGGCGGCAAGACCGGAATTGACCTTGTTTCAGGCAAGAATCTTTGCGGCGCGTTTTATCAGCCCATAGCCGTGATCAGCGATATTGCGTTATTGCGGGAATTACCGGCCAGGCAGATACGCGCGGGGCTTTCAGAGGCGGTTAAATACGGCCTTATAATGGACAAGGATTTATTCCGGCTCATTGAAAAAGAATATGTGAAGCTGCTTTCCTGCGACCGGAACATAATGGAGCCGGTTGTCAGAAGATGCGCCGCGCTTAAGGCGGGGATAGTTTCCAGGGATGAGAGGGAGAAGAAGGGCCTGCGCACGATATTGAATTTCGGTCACACCGTGGCCCACGCGATCGAACAGGCAGGCAGATACAGCTTATACGGGCACGGCGAGGCGCTCGCGTTGGGCATGGCTGCCGAAGCTGATATCAGCAGGCGATTGGGCCTGCTCAGCAGCCAGGACCACAAAAGAATAGCCGGCCTTATAAAAGCTATGGGGCTGCCGTCCAGGATCACGGGTATAGGCGTAGAGCCGATCATGCGGGCGCAGGCGCACGATAAAAAATTCTCAGGCAAGGTCAACAGGTTCGTTTTGATAAAGGGTATCGGGAAGGCGTTAGTGCGCGAAAACATCCCTGAACGTGTTATACGGGATTCATTGAAAGCGCTGCGGAAGTAGATCCGGCCCCGCTACTTATTATATTTTACTATAGTTATTTCCCCGCCGTATTCCAGCACCACTTCATCAGGGTGGATCTCCAGTATCTTTCGTCCCTCTACAGTGTCTTCTTCGTGCAAGGTCAAACCGTTAACGATCGCCCATTTTTCGTCTTCGGAATAAAGGATCCCGCTGAGATTGAATTCCGGCGCGGGCGGCGGCAGGGAGGCAGGGTCCTGCTCACGCTGGCCTGATATTGCGGGGCCGGCATCTGCCTGTTCAGCGGCCGGCGCCTCTTCGATGCTCTGCGCCTGTTCTGTGCGCGCTAAGATCATTTCATCGTTACGCGGCTGACGCTTGATCTTCAGGAATATTCCCGCGGCAACAATAGCGGCGACAGGCAATATTAATACCGCGGCGGCAGGGAGGCGGCGGCGCCTTACGGCTGGTTTGGGGATGAAGTGTGTTTGCGCCTGGGTCTTTTTTAACGCTTCGTATATTATACTCATGGTATAAACTGCAGTTCTTTTATCGCTTCTTTTGTCAGGTCCGGGTGGATCCTCGGGTTGCTGCGGTTAAATGCCGCCAACAGCGCCCTGTCGCAGGCAATATTGATCAAGCGAGGCACGCCCCGCGAGAATTCGTAGATCATCTCTACGGCGCCGTCATCAAACGCCAGAACGCATTTTTCCCTGGAGGCGACCTTTACCCTGTGAAGTATGTATTGCCTTGTCTCTTCTTTATCCATGGGGTTCAGGTGGTAATGCACCGCTATCCTCTGTTTCAGCTGCCGCAGGACATGCAGGTCAAGCAGCGCGTTCAACTCCGGCTGCCCGATCAGTATGATCTGCAGCAGCTTGTCCTTCTCTGTCTCAAGATTGGAGAGCAGGCGTACCAATTCCAGGTCTTCAGGGTTTAAGTTTTGCGACTCGTCTATTACCAGCACGACGTTTTTACCTTTGCCGGATTCATTTATAAGGAATTTATTCAGCGCCCAGATATAGGATAGATTTGTATTTTTTGTGACAGGTATGCCGAAATCGCCGGTTATTGCCTTGAGCAGTTCGTTCCCGGAGAATGACGGATTGATCACGAACGCCGTCTTGGTATTGTCATCCAGGATGTTTAACAGCGCCCTGCAAAGGGTGGTCTTTCCCGTGCCCACCTCGCCTGTGATAAGTATCACCCCCTTTCTTTCCTTTATGCCGTAGATCAAATGCGCCAGGGCCTCCTTGTGGTGCCTGGCAGAGAAAAAGAAGGAGGGGTCAGCGGTAACGTTAAATGGCCTTTCCTTTAGATTGAAGAAATCGCAGTACATATCTATATTATACTCAATTTTTCGCTAATTAAAAGGCCATTATAATTTTTTGCTCTTTCCGGAGTTTTTATAGTATAATCAAGCCAAGGTGAGAAACATAAATAAGCTAAGAGTCAACTATATATCTCTGGCTGCATTGGCTTATTTTGTATTTTGCGGCCAGATCAGCTCTGCGGAAATCCTTTTCGGCAGCTCCTACCACCAATACCTGCATAAATACCTATCCGAGTCCAAGACCTCAATTACCATAGCGATCTACTTTATCATAATAGGCCCTGATGACCAGGCCAACCCGGTTAACGAGCTGCTTAATGATCTCATAGCCGCGAAACAGCGTAAAGTAGCGATAAAGGTCATCTTGGAGGACTCAAAGCTAAAGGAGAACCGCCTTGCCTATGAAAAGCTAAAGGAAAACAACATAGCCGTATACTTTGATACGCCTGAGCATCTTTTGCATACAAAGGCAGCCGTTATTGATGACAGATATGTATTCGTAGGCAGCGCCAACTGGTCAAAGGCGGCCATTGAAGATAACTATGAGGCCACCTATTTTAAGGACTCTCCCGAAGACGCCATTGCCTTGAAGGAGCAGATTAACGATATCCCTCTTCAGGATAAAGATCTATTCCTGCCTTCCGCAGAAGGCGTAGCTGTTTCAAGCAGTTTTCTTCTTTCCCCTAAGTTAGGCCGCCGTCTCATTAAAGCCCAGGCAGACAGACAATTTGACATTTATCTACTGTTACATAAACTCCGGCAAGAGAGAGACCAGTCATCCTTTGACCTTGATTACGACTCTATAGCCAAAGATATGAAATACCAAGCTCCAAAGAAACCGGGCACCTATCGCAATGAACACCACTACTTCTATGAGAGGGTGCACCGTTTACTGAAACGCCTCAGGCGCTGCGGCCTTATAGACTACAGGAAAGGCAAAGTCACACTAAAGTCCGATACCGCCGCGCTCTCCGCCCCAATAACAATTCCCTTTGAATATTGGCATCAGGGATACTCCGACAAACTCTCTATGCGGGCAAAGTATATGTATCTTGTTTGCCTGTATGAAGCATCCCGCTCTACAAAATACCCTTTCTGGTTCCGCAGCCAGGAAGATATGTCCAAGCTCTACGGCATAAGCGATACGACTATCTCATTAGGTCTCTTGGAATTAGAGTCAAACGGGCTCATTGAAATCACCAGAGACAAGCCAACACCCCCTGATTATTCCGACAGGAAAGCCAATGTTTACAGGATGCTCCCCCTCATAAGAAAATAATTGCTCACAAATATAGGGGTGCTATAATATGTAACTATATGGCAGAGATGAAGATGACGCCCAGACACTTATAAAACGCTTATGCCGGGGAGGAGATGTCCCGGCTTTTAAGTTTGGCGGTCATAGGGAGGAAGCGATAATGGTTAAAAAGAAGAAAGACAACGGAGCCAATCTTGGCTTTGAGGCAAAGCTGTGGCAGGCCGCGGATAAGCTCCGTAATAATATGGACGCTGCCGAGTATAAGCATGTTGTCCTGGGGCTTATTTTCTTGAAATACATCTCTGATGCCTTTGAGGAACATTACAATGATTTAGAGAAAGAACTGTCTGATAGTAAGGGCGAATATTATCTTGCCGAGCCGCAGGCGCGGTATGAAACATTGAATGATCCCGATGAATACAGGGCCGAGAATGTCTTTTATGTTCCTAAAAAGGCGCGCTGGGATTATCTGCAGAAGAATGCCAAACAGCCAACCATAGGCAAGATTATTGATGATGCTATGGATGCGGTTGAGAAAGGGAATTCTTCTCTTAGAGGAGTGCTTCCTAAGAATTATGCCCGGTCATCCCTTGATAAGCAGCGCCTTGGCGAACTAATTGATTTGATAGGGACCATAGTGCTTGGCGATAAAGAGGGCCGCAGTAAGGACATTTTAGGCCGTGTATATGAGTATTTTCTCGGCCAATTTGCCGATGCCGAAGGTAAGAAGGGCGGCCAATTTTATACTGCGCGCTGCATTGTTAAGCTGTTGGTTGAAATGCTCGAGCCGTATAAAGGCAGGGTATTTGATCCCTGCTGCGGCTCAGGCGGTATGTTTGTTCAGAGCGAGAAGTTTGTGCAGGCGCACGGCGGACGCATCGGAGATATCGCGGTCTACGGACAGGAATCCAACCAGACAACCTGGCGTCTATGTAAGATGAACCTTGCCATCCGCGGCATAGATGCGCATATTACCTGGAATAATGAAGGCAGCTTTTTGAATGACGCCCACAAGGACCTGAAGGCCGACTTTGTTATCGCCAATCCGCCTTTCAATGACAGCGATTGGAAAGGCGAGCTTCTGCGAGAAGATGCGCGCTGGAAATATGGAGTGCCTCCTGCAGGGAATGCCAACTTTGCCTGGGTGCAGCATTTCATTCATCATCTTTCTCCAAGCGGCACAGCAGGGTTTGTTTTAGCCAATGGCTCTATGTCTTCTAATACCTCTGGTGAAGGCGAAATCCGAAAGAATATCATAGAGGCAAACCTTGTGGACTGCATGATATCGTTACCTTCGCAGCTTTTTTATAACACCATGATTCCCGTATGCCTCTGGTTTGTCTCCCGCGATAAGAAGAACCATAAGTTTAGAGACAGGCGCGGAGAAATTCTCTTTATTGATGCCAGGAATATGGGGGCGATGATTGACAGGCGCCATCGTGAATTAACCGATGAGGAAATAAAAAAGATTGCCTTAACCTATCACGCTTGGAGAGGCGAAGGCGGGAAATATAAAGATGTTAGAGGATTCTGCAAGGCAGTTAAGCTCGATGAGATACAGAAACACGGGCATATTTTGACTCCGGGCAGATATGTCGGAACCGAAGAGGTTGAAGAGGATGATGAGCTTTTTGAAAAGAAAATGCAAAGGCTTACATCTGAGCTTTATTTTCAATTCAAGAAATCAAAAGAGCTTGAGCAAGAAATAAAGAAAAACTTGGAAGGTTTGGGATATGAGCTATGAGCAATTAATAAAGAATTGGCATGCGAAAGCAAGTGAAGAAGACTATTTTTCTAAATTTGTATTTGAATATCTAGCATTTATTGCATATTTGAAGACTCAAAAATATTTAAGCAATGATTCAGACAGGCAAGCTATTCAAAAGCTTAAGCAAGCTAAAGATATAAGAAAGAAATATTTAGAACGCATAAAATCAAGAAAGTTTCTGAGAAAGGATTGGGAGCATATTAAGCAAGAACTAGATAAACTGAGGCTCGGCAATGCTTCTCGGGACCTCAATTCTGTAGAAGAAATAAAGTGGTGGAATTGCTCAAAAAATAACCTTGATGAGATGTCTCCGGAAGAGCGACAAGAAATAAAGGGGGTTATTCATTCGCTCAGTGATTGGGGGAACATGGTTGAATTTTGGTGCAGTATCAGAAATAATTTATTTCACGGTACAAAAGACCCAGAGCGTGAAAGGGATCGGTTTGCTGTGGAGTATGGATATAAAACCTTAAAAGAACTAATGGACATATTTTTAGAAAATAACAGATGAAACAAAAAACAAAACTCAAAGAGACTGAAATCGGGATGATTCCTGAAGATTGGGAAATGGTTACAATCCCTGATGTCGCTTCTAATTTTGACAATAAAAGAAAACCATTAAGCTCTGCTGAAAGGTCAAAAAGTAAGGGGCAGTATCCTTATTATGGTGCTGCTGGAATAATAGATTATGTTAATGACTATAAATACGATGGAGATTATCTTCTTATTGCCGAAGACGGAACAGTTACCTGCGACGGTTTTAAGCCAATGCTTCAATTGCCACGCGGGAAGTTTTGGGTGAGTAATCATGCTCATGTTCTGCAAAGCGATTCCTATGGCAATACCTTGTTTCTTTATTACCAATTAAAAAATACTACTATTAATGCGTTTATTACTGGTGCTGTTCAGCCTAAATTGAGTCAAGAAAACTTAAATAAGATAAAATTCCCATGGGTAAAAAATGATGAGGAGCGGAGGGCTATTACTAAAATCCTCTCCGACCTTGACGCAAAAATCGAGCTTAACCGCCGGATGAATAAAACCCTTGGATCCATCGCCCAGGCGATTTTCAAGCGGTGGTTTGTGGATTTCGAGTTTCCGGGATACGAAAAGGCTAAATTTGTTGATGGTTTACCGCAAGGATGGCTTAAGGGAAAGTTGATTGATATTTGCGATATTGTCATGGGGCAATCGCCGCCAGGTGAAACTTATAATGAATCTGGAGAAGGTGCGGTTTTCTATCAGGGAAACAGAGATTTTGGCTTTCGCTTCCCTACGCCAAGGGTTTATTGTACCGCTCCAACAAGAATAGCAGAAGCCAAAGACATTCTTATAAGTGTGCGCGCTCCTGTCGGAGCTCTTAATATTACATTGGGAAAGTGCGCAATTGGACGTGGAGTTGCGGCTCTAAGAATGAAAAATTATTCAAACGGGTTTCTTTTCTATTTTCTTGTTACGAGAAAGGATTTATGGGACCGGTTTAACTCGGAAGGAACGGTTTTTGGATGCTTAAATAAGAAAGAATTTCATAAGATCGACGTGGTAATTCCAGCCGATGCTATTATGCAACAGTTTGACATAGTTATTAATTCTATTGAAGCAATGATTCGCAAAAATGAAGAGGAAAATCGCAGGTTAACTGAAGTTCGCGATTCCCTTTTGCCAAGGCTGATGTCAGGAAAGATACGGGTCGATTCTATTAAGAATTAATATGGTTTGTGATGCGCAATTCAATAAATTTAAACTAAGACGTGATTTATGGGTTGAGTGCTTTGCATTAAACGATCGCAACTCAATTATTCATCAGGTTTATCAGATGATTTGGAATGCTGCGGTTTTTAGACTGATTAATTGTGCTAGAAAAATTGCGCCAGATAATCATCAGGGTAATAAAGAAATTAATGGAACATTGCATTATTTTATTGATGAATGTTTTTTCGACAGCCAATTTCTGGCTATCAGACGCCTAATTGATCCGCATCCACTTACTGGGAAGAAGGGGGCATTTTCTTTGGTATCATTATTAAACGATATGAGAGCAAAGACTTCTTTAATGACCCGAAGATATTTATTTCTAGCTGAAGACAGGGAGTATGATTATGAGGCTGTAGAGCAGCGTGCGTCAGCTTATAGGTTGGAGAAGTTGCGGAGTGGTTCGGGCGCTTTTTTCTTGCCACGTGAATTAGATAGTCAGCTCTTGAGGATGCGGCATGAGCAGATAGATGCTTTATCCGGAATTAAAGAGAATCAGCGAACGCCCAATGATTATATTCGCAAAGAAATTTTTAGTTACCTTATTAAGAAAATTAAATCAGCTACTGATGATATAAAGGCTCATGTGGACAAAAATATAGCTCACGCGGCTACCCCGGAAAGTAGAAAATATGATAACGCCGATCAGGTTTCAATCACGCTAGGATATCTATGGAAAGCACATAAAGTAATTTGTCAAGTCGTTGACTTCATTAATGTGTATATACTGTTCGGAGGAAGTGGTGGTTTTTTGCCAGTTCCTCAATATGATCATCTTGAATTTATTGATAAACCATTAGTTTCTCCGGAAGGAGTTGAGATCTTAGACAAAGAGTGGAATGAATTTAATAAAGAGGCCGATTCGTGGGGCTCTTGGGGAATTGAAGATCTCGAGCGAGAAATGGTATCAATGTGATCAATAAAGTTGTTTAGGCGTGCGATTCTCTTTTGCTAAAGCTGATGTCAGGAAAGATAAGGGTGATCTGTATAAGGATGGAGGGAGATTATGAGTATTTTTACATTGCTCGATAACCGTGTAAACGCACTTTCGGATTCTTATCGCGATTTTACAGATGGTTTAGATAATGATGTAAAGCGTGGTTCGGAATTTATGCTATATTCATTAGAGCAAGTTTTTAAAGAATTGCAACTGGTAGAGATTGAAGAGGGTATTACAGATAGTTCTTATCGTAAGGTAGGGCATGATTATGGGGTGGACGCGTTATATCTTACAGCTAATCGAAGAATACTTAATTCAATAGAAGATCTTTCTGAATGTAATGAAGATTCAAAATTTATTTTTCATCTTTTTCAATTCAAACGGAGCGGCCTTGATTTGGATTCTATATTAAAGATGAAGGATGGCATTCAAAAATCATTTATTCGGAATGAAATACAAGACAATCTTAATTCATATCTTTATCAGCGTACCATAGATATCGCTTCTGTTCGTGAAGAAATTTATACTCGTTATTCTCCAGACCAAGTTAAAGTCATTGTTTATTTTATCTTTTCTGGAGTAAAAGATACTGTTCTGGACGATCCGGTATTGTCCCCACATATTCAGGAAATAGAACAAATCTTAAAAACCGCAGGTTATGCCAATGTTGATATTAAATTGATAGGCGCACAAGAATTAGTTGATTTACAAGATAAGGGTGATGAGATCATTGAATCGGTTGAATATGTTGCAAATTTAAAATATATCACTCCAATTGAAGCAAATAGGAGTTTAACAGGATATATTTGTATTATAAAGAGTAGTCAAATCGCAAATTTGGTTAAAGTGTGGCAAGGGGCTTTATTTGAAGCTAATATTAGGGATTATTATCAACGCAACGAACTAAATACTAAGATAATTGATACATGTTCGAGCGAGGATGATTCTAAGTATTTTTGGGGCTTAAATAATGGTATGACTATTATTTGTCGCCATGTCGATGAAATGCCAAATAATCGATTGAAATTATATGGTTGTCAGGTTGTAAATGGCTGCCAAACAGCAAATGCTCTATATATTGCTTTAAATAATAGAGAAAGAACTGAACGAGGAGAAAATTTGGATGAATCTAAACAGCTAAGATTATTAAAAGATGGGGCACATGTGCTTGTTAAGATTATCGCCACAAAGGACCGAGATTTAATTTTTAAAATAACGGAGGCCACCAATTCCCAAACGCCTATTAAAACTTTTTCTCTGCGGGCTGGTGAAGACATTCAGAAGAACATAGAAAGATACTTGCTCGATTTCGGTATTTATTACGAGCGACGTACAAATTTCTATCGTAATCAAGGTAAACGAAATGTTGTGAGTATCCAAAAGTTATTTCAGCTATATTTATCATATATTTTAGATATGCCTTCTCAAGCAAAGAGCCATCCTAAGCGACTTTTTAAAGTGAAATATGATGAGGTGTTTCCTTCCGAGAAAGAACGCGTGGTTGATTATAGGCTTTATCGTATTCCAGTCGAAATTGATGTGCGTTTAAATAAAAATATTAGATATCTGCAGCGTAATAAAAGCATTGTAGATCCGTATAAAAATATGTTGTTGTCGTATGGTAAATTCCACATTGGTTGTTTTTATCTTCATTGTATAATCGGTGGTAATTATGATAGAGCATTGTTAATATCAGCATCAGAACGGATTTTAAAGACCCTTAAGGAAGATAAGGAGTTTTATTCGATTTTCGATAAATCTTTTGATGATTTTGTAAAGTTCTGTCGGAAAAATATAGGTACCAATAAAGCAGATATACCTATGGGCGTGCGTACCGCTGAACTAGATGGAAAGATAAAGCGACATTTTGCCAAGAAGAAATAATATTTGTTGTAAAATGCTTAATTGATATGGCTCATATCCTCACCGAATCCTCAGTTGAAGAAGTCGCCTTAGATATTCTCTCTAATCTTGGCTACAAAGTCCTTTACGGCCCCGATATTGCGCCGGACGGCGAAAGACCTGAGCGCAAGGATTATTCCGAGGTTGTTCTTATTGATCGGTTACAGGACGCTATTCAAAAGATTAATTCTTCTATTCCCGATGAAGCAAAAGACGAGGCCATTAAGAAACTGCTACGCCTTGAAAGTCCCAGCCTTGTGGTGAATAACCAGCATTTTCACAAGATGCTGGTTGAGGGTGTGGATGTTGAATATCGCAAAGGCGGCAGGGTTATCGGGGATAAGGTCTGGCTTTTTGACTTTAACAAGCCGCAGAACAATGAATTTCTTGCGGTTAATCAGTTTACCGTTATCGAAAACAATCATAACCGCAGGCCGGATATTGTTTTATTTGTCAATGGTCTGCCTTTGGCTGTAATTGAGCTTAAAAATCCCGCCGATGAAAATGCCTCCTGTTTTACTGCCTTTAAGCAATTTGATACCTATCAGGCCGAAATTCCAGCACTTTTTCATTTTAATGAAGTCCTTGTGGCAAGCGACGGCATTGAGGCAGTAGCAGGGAGCATAACCTCTGAATGGGAACGCTTTCTTCCCTGGAAGACCATCGAAGGGAAGAAAAAAGAACCTACGGCTGTTCCGCAAATTGAGGTATTACTGCGCGGAATGTTTGATAAACGTATCTTCCTTGATTTAATCAGGCATTTTATCGTCTTTGAGGAAGAGCAGCATAAGTTGAATAAGAAGATCGCCGCCTACCACCAATACCACGCGGTCAATAAGGCAGTTGAAGAGACATTGAAGGCAGCCAAGGGCGATAAGCGTTGCGGTGTTGTCTGGCATACCCAGGGCTCAGGCAAGAGCCTGATTATGGCTTTCTATACCGGCAAGCTTGTCTTGGCTATGGATAATCCCACCATCGTCGTATTGACCGACCGCAATGATTTAGACGATCAGCTTTTCGGCACCTTTAGCAGATGCCAGGATTTATTGAGACAGAAGCCGGTTCAGGCAACTTCAAGAAGCAAGCTGAGGGAGCTTTTAAAGGTTTCTTCAGGCGGTATCGTCTTTACCACTGTGCAGAAGTTTTTACCGGAGGATAAGGGCGATGCCTTTCCTGGGCTTTCCGATAGAAAGAATATAGTGGTTATCGCCGATGAGGCGCACAGGAGCCAATACGATTTTATTGACGGTTTTGCCAGGCATATGCGCGATGCCCTGCCTAATGCCTCTTTTATCGGCTTTACCGGCACGCCCATAGAGCTTACAGACCGCAATACAAGGGCGGTTTTCGGCAATTATATTGATATTTATGATGTTGAGCAGGCGGTAAAAGACGGCGCTACGGTAAGAATCTACTACGAGAGCCGCCTTGTCCGGCTTGAGCTTAAATCCGCAGAAAGGCCGATGATTGATCCTTCATTTGAAGAGGCAACCGAAGGCGAAGAGGTTCAAAGAAAAGAGAAACTCAAGACAAGATGGGCCCGGCTTGAGGCGATTGTGGGAAGCAAAAAGCGCATAGGCCGGATCGCCAAAGATATTGTCAGTCATTTTGAGGAACGCCTTCAAGCGCTTGACGGCAAGACAATGGTGGTTTGTATGAGCAGGCGTATCTGTATTGAGCTGCATAATGAGATTAAGAAACTCAGGCCGGAGTGGTACCACAAGGATGATGATAAGGGGTTTATGAAGGTGATTATGACCGGCTCTGCTGCCGACCCTGTTAACTGGCAAGAGCATATCAGGACAAAGCCCAAAAGGCGCTCTCTTGGTGACCGCATGAAGGACGCGGCCGATCCCTTGCGGCTGGCTATTGTCAGGGATATGTGGCTTACGGGCTTTGACGTTCCCTGCCTTCATACGATGTATATTGATAAGCCTATGCGCGGCCACGGGCTGATGCAGGCGATTGCCAGGGTCAACAGAGTATTTAAGGACAAGCCCGGCGGCCTTGTTGTTGACTACTTAGGCATTGCCGATGATTTAAAGAGAGCGCTTGCTGACTATACCGAAAGCGGCGGCAAAGGCAAGCCCACCTTTGAACAGGAAGAGGCTGTGGCGCTGATGCGTGAGAAGTTTGAGGTGGTATCAAATATGTTTCACGGGTTTAATTATAAGCGATTCTTCACTGCTTCTGCGCGGGATAAGATGTCTATTATGGCGCTTGCCGAAGAGCATCTTTTAAAGCAGAAGGGCGGAAAGGAGAGATTTCTGGGATTTGTCACCCAGCTATCTCAGGCCTTTGCATTGGCCGTTCCCCATACTGACGCGCTTAAGATCCGAGATGATATAGCGTTTTTTCAGGCAGTAAGATCGCGGCTGGCTAAATTCCACACCGGAGCAGGCAAGACCGATGAACAGCTTGATTCCGCGATCAAACAGATTGTATCCAAGGCGATTACCTCTGATAGGGTGGTGGACATCTTTGAGGCAGCCGGCATTAAGAAACCGGATGTCTCTATTCTAAGCGATGAGTTCTTAGCAGAGGTGCGTGGTATGCCTCATAAGAATCTCGCCTTTGAATTATTGAAGAGATTATTAAGCGATGAAATCAGGCTCAGATCAAAGAAAAACCTCATTCAAGGCAGGTCTTTTGCTGAGATGCTGGAGAGATCCATAAGAAAGTATCAGAACAAGGCTCTTGATTCAGCAAGGATCATTGAGGAACTCATTGAGCTTGCTAAAGAGGTGCGTGAGGCCGGCAGGCGCGGTGATGATTTAGGGTTAACTGAGGATGAGCTTGCCTTTTACGACGCGCTTGAAGTCAACGACAGCGCAGTGAAGGTTTTAGGGGATGAGACGCTAAGGACGATTGCCAGAGAACTTGTGCGGACCGTCCGCAACAACTTAGCCATAGACTGGACATTGAGAGAAAGCATCCAGGCCAAATTGAGAGTTATGGTAAAAAGGGTTTTAAGGAAATACGGCTATCCACCTGATAAACAGAAAAGAGCCACTGATACTGTCTTAGAGCAGGCGACTTTAATATGCAAGGATTGGGCTGACTAAGCTAAGTTAACCTTTGCCTCAAATGCGGCGTAAGGATAGAAAACAGGTAATCAGGATATGCTTGAGGAGGGAAGCATGAAAAAGGTTATTGCCTTATTAGCGCTAGCGGTATCCATTAATGGGTGTAATTATCTTATGTATGGTTCTTCTTCAGTAAGATTTACAAAGTTTACAGAAGCTGAATATCCTCCTAAAACTGAGAAAGAGGAGATTTCGCTATTTTCTACAATTAAACCCGATAGACCCTATAAAGAAATCGGTATTATTAAAATAAGTAAATGCGCTAGCTTTTTTGGGACTGGTGGTACTCCTCACCGTATTAGCGATGAAAGAGATATGATAAAAAAAGCGCGAGAGGTTGGGGCAGATGCAGTCATAGATATAAAACAAATGGGGATGTACGAAACAGGTACAGCAATAGTGTTTACTGATAAATGATTAAACCTTCGCTAAAAAAACGGGACAGCTGCATTTAATGCTAAACGCGAAGTCCGGGGACAGTCCCCATGCCTCTGAGCCGTTGCCTCACAATGAGTAACGAGAAGAAGTACAGGGCTTATATTTTTATCGATTGGGAAAATGATAAAGGTAAACAGTATTCCCTAGTAGCTGGGTACGAGTCCGTCGTAGATAATTTCAATAAAGACATTCAGTTCGACGAGATTTATAGATATGACACTTTTACGGGTAGGGATAAAGTTAAAGAAATTAAAGAACAATACAGGACGGATTTACCAGATGATATGCTATAAGATAGATAGGGAAAATTACTCCTTGATAGACATTATTAATGAGAGTAGTATAGAAAATTGACCCAAAAGGAGAACAGGGTCATGGCCATTTTCAGGAAGAAGCGTAAAGAGCAGGATGGCGCCAGGGAATCAAAGCGCCGGGAGATTTTCCTGCGCATACAGAAGGTAGTGGCAGAGGAATTCAAGATCAGTGACCCCAATACAATAACACCGGATTTAAACTTCAACAAGGATTTGTCCATGGATTCCCTGAAAGGCATTGAGCTGCTTATGTCCATAGAGCAGGAATTCGGTATGGAGATTCCTGATGAAGATGCAGAGAAGATGTCTATCATTAAAGATGTCGTGGATTATCTTGAGAAGAAAATATAATATAGAAGTATGGAGACGATGCTATGCCTGCTAAATTTGAAAACGAAATAGCCGAACTTGTATCAGAGATTATTGAGATTCCTGCAGATAAAATTGATCCCGACAAGGATTTTGCCGACCTTGAGGTTGACTCAATGAAGGGTCTTGAGATAGTCGCGGCGCTGGAGAGGAGATTTAAGATAACTGTGCCGGAAACAGAAATCCCAAAGGCCAGAACTCTGAATAAAGTAATTGAACTCGCCAGGAACCTAAAGCAATCAGGGTATGGCAGGATGGATAAAGAGAAAATCAAAAGCATACTGCCCCACAGAGAGCCGTTTCTGTTTATTGATGAGGTTGTTGAGATAGACGAAGGCAGGCGCATCGTGGCTAAAAAATATATTGATCCAAAAGAAAAATACTTTGAAGGCCACTTCCCCAACAAGCCCATAATGCCGGGCGCATTGATTATTGAGGCAATGGCCCAGGCATCCCTCATACTTTACTACACTGCAAAACCACAAATCGCAAATACCCATCCTGATTACTATCTGGTAAAGGTCAATACAGAGCTCCTTTCTCCTGTGTATCCCGGTGACACACTTACTATAGAGGCCAAGAGCGTAAAAATCCTTGATACCAGCGGCATAATAGAGACAATAGCAATGGTAGGGGATACGGTAGTGGCTAAAACCAGCGGCGCGTTTGCAGTTAAACCAAAGAAGGAATGAAAAATAAGTATGACGTCATCGTCATAGGCGCAGGCATAGGCGGTCTCACTGCCGCTGCCCTGCTTGCAAAAAGCGGCAGGAAAGTGCTCGTGCTTGAGAAAAACCCGGTTGCCGGTGGGTATGCGGCGGATTTTAGAAGGGGTGATTTTAAATTTGATGCATCGCTACATTTGATTTGTGGCTGTGATAAAGAGGGTGCTACCTATAAAGTACTTAAGAGATGTGGCGTTATAGGTAAAATCAGCTTCCTAAAATCGGCGTATCTTTATCGTTCAATATTCCCTGATTTTGACTTACGGATATCCCAGAATAATCCCCAGCAATATTTAAATGACTTAATAAAGGCATTCCCTTCAGAGCATATCGGTCTAAGAAAATTATCCAATGAAATATCCAAAATATATCATGAGGTGGTGAAATTTCTATATGCTAACGATCTTCCTCCCAGCATTGAAATGCTTTATTTTCCCATAAAATTTCCAAAATTATTCCTCTATGCAAATAAGCCATTTCAGAAATTATTAGATAATTTTTTAAGGGATAGCCGTTTGAAGGCCGTGGTTTCACAACTTTGGGAATATGTTGGTTTGCCGCCGAGCATGCTGCCGTCTTTCTATTTAGCTTATGCCTGGCATGATTATTTGCATAATGGCGGATGCTATATTAAGAACGGGAGTCAATCTCTTTCAAACGGTCTTTGCGAAGCAATTAAAGAGGAAGGCGGCAGGATAATTTTAAACAAAGAGGCAGAAAAGATACTTCTAAGAGATAATGTCGCCCAAGGAGTCAGGGCGAAGGATAAGGAAGAATTTTTCGGAGATATAATCATTTCAAATGTTGACTCAACTAAAACATTTTTTAACTTAATCGGTAAAGAATATCTTCCTGAAAGAACCATAAAAAGAATCGGTGGTATGGAGCCATCCATTTCTGCTTTTCAGATTTATTTAGGTTTGAATGTAGATTTAAGAAATAAAGGTTTTACAGATTATGAAATATTTTATAACCCAAGCTATGATTTAGATACTCAATACAAGGATATAGAAGATAACAAAATGGACACTGTTCCATATGTCATAACTTTATACTCTAATCTCCAGCCGGATATTGCTCCGACCGGTAAATTTATAATGGGTATTATTACGCTTGCGGGATATGACTTTTGGAAAAAATTATCAAAGGAACAGTACAGAGAAGAAAAACGACGATTGGCAGACATTTTAATTAAGAGAACAGAGAAGATTATACCCGATTTATCTTCATATATTGAAGAAATGTCTATTGCAACGCCGCTTACAATGGAAAGATATACCGGCAATTATAAAGGGGCATTATATGGGTGGAGCAGAATCGTCTCTCAAAGCGGGCTAAGTCGTTTCAAAACAAGAACTCCGATTGATAATGTTTACTTATCCAGCGCATGGACACAGCTTGGAGGAGGCATCACAGGCGTAATATTGGGTGGAGAGCGGGTAGCAAATCAGATCTTAAAAAGAAAGTTTAAAATAATATGATATTCAATCCTTTTTCGATATCCTGTTTATTACTCATTGTTGCCTGTGTTGGTGTGATTGCTATTGTTTTGATTTATAGCAAGAGATCATTTCTTCATTGGTTGTGGATTTTGTTTAATACCGCAGTCCTTATATGGGGAATAGGAGGATTTTTAGTAACCCAGACGAGGACAGAAGCGTTAGCGGTAACTTTCTTTAAGTTTGGTCTGGCAGGAGTTATATTTACTTCTGTTTTATTCTTCCATGTTGTTTATGTTTTATGCGGACTTCGCTCTAAAAACATTCTTATTGCTGCGTATGTATTATGTTTGCTGGCAGCGGCCGCTACCATTGCCGGATTTTTTACCAAATTGGAATTTATGTTCAGATCTTTTTATTACCCGGTTGCCACAGGATCAGCGTATCCGCTTCTTTATTTAACCTGGATGTTAATATTAGGTTATGCTTACTACAATCTTTTCAAATCATATCGACAGTCTCGCGGAATTAAAAGAAATCAGCTTCTTTATTTATTACTTTCAACAGCAATCGGATTTATCGGTGGAGCAATAAATTTCTTGCCGGCTTTTGGGTCTAGAATCTATCCTTATAGTAATTTTGCTATCTCAGCATATTGTATTATTGCTACCTATTCTATTATTCGCTATCGCTTTCTTGATGTGCGTATTATTGTTACCCGCGCCAGTATATTTGCTATTGTCTATGCTTTAGTCTTGGGAGTTCCTTTCTGGCTTGGATATACTACAAAGTCATGGCTATTCTCTACCACTTTGGCAGTTTTGCTTGCTACCTCCGGCCCGTTTATCTACGCCTACCTGCGCCGGCGGGCGGAAAACGCTATCTTAAAAGAACAGAGGAAGTATCAAAACGCCCTTCGCAAACTCTCTGAGACAATGACCAGAATCAGGGACCTGGATAAATTGCTTAATACCATTGTTTCAACCGTTGTGGATACCGTTAAGATCCCCTACGCTGCTGTATATCTGAAAGATGAGCTGCATAACAGCTATCATCTCAAGTGCTGCCATCGCGGAGGCGAAGGGCTGGGATTGAAGGAATTCGTATCCGTGGATTCAGGCCTGGTGGGTGAGCTTGGCAGGCAGAAGAGGCCGCTGCTGCAGGAAGAAATAGGCGCTGTGGAGGACCTTTCCCTTAATTTCGGCCTGCTGATTCCCTGTTTTATGGAAGACAATTTATTGGGCTTCCTTGTGCTGGGCCCAAAACACAGAGGCCAGATGTATACTACCGATGATATGCTCGTGTTTGAGACGCTTTCCTATTCAATGTCTTTGGCCATTGAGAACTGTATCTTCTGGAGGGAAATAGAGGACAGGCAGCGCAAGGCGCGGCTTCAAGAAATGGATACCTACTCGTATTCCTTGGCCCATGAGATAGACAATCCTATGCAGGTCATAAGGGGGCATGTGGCATTTATGGAGGATTCCCTGATGGAGGAGGGCCGGCTGCCTAAAGAGGAAAGGGAAGAGATGGGCAGGTCCCTGTATCTTATGAAGGAGGCGGCAGAGCGCGTGTCAAAGATGGTTAAGGCTATAAGGGAATTCGGCCAGGTCTCAACCGGGAAACTCGCTCCCCTAAAGATAGAAGACGTGATAACCAGCTTCCAGTATCTTATGGCCCCGCAGTTGAAGGTTGAGAATATCCGCCTTACGCAGGATATAACGGATGACCTGCCTTACGTGCGCGGAGAGAAGGCAGAACTTATGCAGGTATTGGTGATATTTGCCAATAACGCGATGCATGCGATGAAATACGCCAAAGAGAAAACGATTAATATCAGGGCAGAATTAGCCGACCGTGATACAATAAAAATATCCTTTTTGGATACCGGCTACGGCATTAAGAAACACATATTACCCATAATTTTCTCATCCTTTACTACTACAAAGGCCTCGACAGAAGGCACGGGCATGGGTCTGTATAACGCAAAGAAGATAATAGACCGGCATAAGGGCAGAATTTGGGCAGAGTCAGAAGGAGAGAACAAGGGGGCAGCATTGTTTATAGAATTGCCGGTTGCCAAAGATATTACCGATGAGGAACTGAAGCAGACGGGCTTGCGCGAAGAAAAGTCAAAAGGCAAGAGGTTATTCTAAAAAGGGGGAGCTATGAATAAACAGAAATCCTTAAAATTCCTGGTAATCGACGATGAAGAAGGCATAGTCGATTACACTCAGAAGATTTATAAGAAGAGGGGATATGCCGTATTCGGGGCAGTCGACGGACTAAAAGGGGTGGAGATCTTCGAGAAAGAAAGGCCGGAGATCACCCTGATTGACGTGCATATGCCTTTATCTCCCATTGACGGAGTCGAAACATTGAAAAGGATAAAGAAGATAGATAACAATGCCATTTGCATTATGGTAACCCGCATAACCGAGAGGGATAAAGTGGATGCGTCCAAACAATTAGGCGCGTTTGCCTATCTCCTGAAGCCGCTGGACATAGAAGATATAGACAGGGTAATCAATGAGGCGCGGGAAAAGCACAAACTTTAAAAGGGGTGATATATGGCCAATCCAATGCCCAACGAAAAAGAGTGTTACGAACGGATAGAAAGAGAAAAAATCACCATTGACCATGAAATCTGGGATTTGTTCTATAACCGCATAGGGGACGATATAACCGCCATAAACCTGCTCTGTCAATACTATCTTAAAGATAATAAGAAAATACCCATGAAGGAAGCGGAGAAAATCCTGTCTTATACCAAGAATATAAAGGCGGTCGTGAGCAAGATAGTCTCGGCTTCGGATAAGGATCCACACTTCCCGGACTTCAAGGAAAAGATCCCGATGCACCCTATGGTCGGGGATATGTTTATGCACTATATCGGCAATGATATACATATTATAAATATGATTGTGGGCGATGCCCTCGACCCCATGGGCCCGCATCCTATTCCTCCTGATGTCGCGCAGAAGATTATCAGCCGCACGCATACCGTCAAGGAATTTATGGACAGGCTGCAAGAGGCGACTGAGCAAAAAGAATAAACGCCCACTACCGCGCGCGATAAGGTATTGACACCTTGATAACTCTGTGTTAAACTCACTCTATAATGGATAGTTCACTTATTGAGAAAAGGAGATGGACGCGTATCCCCTCAAAGGTGGCTATAAGCTACAAGATAAGCAATTGTTCTTCTCACGGTAAAAGCACCACCCTTGACATAAGCGAAGGAGGCGTGAGGGCGGCATTTGAAAATTACCTAACGCCTTGCACTCCAATATGTTTGGAGCTTAATCTGAATAGTGAGATCATATACGCCTCCGGGCAAGTGGTCTGGTCGCAGCGTTTGCCCCATGCCGACAGGTATAACTCCGGTATACAGTTTATAGGCATGAACGTTAAAGAAAGATCGAATTTGAGGGAATTTATACTGCTAAACAGCTAGAAAGGTCAAGTGAAGTCCAAACTTATGGAGCGACAGCGAACATAAGTTTGTGACTGAACTTGACCCTTGACATCACGGATGACGCATCCAAGATGTCAAGGGTTTAATTCGCACAACGACTTACGTCGTTAGGAGCGTAGCGACTACTCCGTAAGTCGTGTGCTCATTAAAAAAGGAGAAAACAGCGTGGTTGAAGAGGTTAAGGAGGCCCAAAAGAACTGTAAATCATGCAACAAGCCGCTGAAAAAAGTGAGAAGGTATTATAAAGACGGCATTTATTATTGTTCAAGGAAGTGCTATAAAAGCTTTAAGGCCAAGCAGAAGGAAGAGGCAAAGGAAAAGGAAGCGGCAGCGCCTCAGCCCCAGCCGGCTGAAGACAAGCAGGAAGAGAAGAAATGAAACGCGATTCTATAGAGCGGCGCAGGCATCCGCGTATAGACAAGCAGCTGGCGCTTAAAATCAAGGGCAGGGATTTTGATTCCGTCACCGAGACGATCAATATAAGCCAGTCAGGCGCTTATTGCCATGTGGATAAGTATATAGAGCCGATGACTAAATTGAACATTATGATCCTTTTGCCGATAAAGGAAAAGAACAGGACGGTAACGAAAAAGGTGCGCTGTCAGGGTGTGGTTGTCAGGACCGAAGAGAGCAGAAGGGGCGGCTACAATATAGCCGTCTTCTTTAATGAAATATCCGGACCGGATACCCAGAAGATAGCCAGGTATGTCGCAGGGCACTTAAATGATACAACAGTAGAGGCCACCCCGCATCTTACTTTCTATACTTAGCCCGGGAGTCCTCGGATCAAATGGGGAAACCTGCCCTAATCCCTAAAGTCAAGTTGGTTTGCGGTATAATTTTTTCTCAGGAAGAAGCGCTTTCTTCAACGAAAGCGCTTCTTTGCAAAAGGTTCTCCGCTATGGATTTTGAAAGCGGCGTTATTGATTTCAACTTTACCGATTATTACCGGCTTGAGATGGGAGGCGGCCTTAAGAGGCGGTTTATCAGCTTTTCGAGATTGATCGACCCCGGCGGGCTGTGCGGGATAAAGGCGTTTACCAATAAGCTGGAAGCAAGGTTTGCCATAAATTCCAGGCGGCAGGTCAATATCGATCCCGGCTGCCTTGATATGTCAAGGTTGGTCCTGGCAACGACCAAGGATTACAGCCATAGGATCTACATCGGGCGGGGCATCTTCGCGGAGGTAACACTCTGTTACAAGAAGGATAGTTTCTCTCCAATGGAATGGACATACCCGGATTACAGGAGTAAAGAATACATTGATGTATTCAATAAGATAAGAGAGATTTATAGAGGGCAGATTAAGGGTGAGAAAAATGTTTAACGCGGATTTCCGCAAATTGAATCTGCGAGAATCCGCGTTAAAAAGTTTTTTTATCTTATGTATTCTGCTTTCAGGTTGCATAACCGTATATAATCCGGCGACCGAAAGAAAAGAGTTGATATTGATCAACACTCCGCAAGAAGTAGCCTTAGGGAGTGTTTTGGATAAGAAGATGTCG
Source organism: Candidatus Omnitrophota bacterium (assembly GCA_028707125.1). Classification (NCBI taxonomy): domain Bacteria; kingdom Pseudomonadati; phylum Candidatus Omnitrophota; species Candidatus Omnitrophota bacterium. The sequence goes on along the minus strand of JAQTUX010000001.1, from coordinate 1,079,111 downwards.
TTTGGACTGAAACTGATAAAAGACGCCGCGGTAACAGGAAGGTTGGAGAGAGTAGGCAGGAAGGTGGTGAATGTATCGGACAGGAAAGACCTGTCCTACCATTTCAAGGTAGTAGAGAGCAAGGATTTGAATGCCTTTGCCTTGCCCGGGGGGTTTTTATACGTCAACTCCGGGCTCATGGAAGCGGCGACGGATGATGAACTTGCCTGCGTGATCGCGCATGAAGTGGGACATGTCGCGGCAAAGCACGCCGTTAAAAGGCTGCAGGCCGGCCTGGGTTATCAACTATTGGTCTCGCTCGCGTTGCGTAACGTAAATGCGGCCGCGTTGAGTAACGCCTTAAATATAATGCAGAACCTGATCACGCTGGGCTACAGTAGACAGGACGAAAGGGAGGCGGATAAGTTGTCTGTAAGATATGCCTACAGGTCCGGCTATAAGCCCGAGGCGATGATCTCTTTTTTCAATAAGCTCCTTAAGCAGGATGGCCGCGGCTACCACATTACCTTGTTAAGTTCGCACCCTGCTGTTGAGGAGAGGATAGAGAATATAAAAGCGGAGATCCACAAAGTGAAAAGGCCGAATGGCGCAGCCGTCATACCTGGACAACCTCAAGCAGTTAAAAAAGGCGGCTAAGCAGGCAGCGTCCCTGCTAAAGAGCTGCCGGATATGCCCGCGCGGATGCAAGGTTAACCGTCTCAGGAATGAGACGGGGTTCTGCCGGACAGGGCTTAACGCGCGTGTATTCAGTTATATGCCGCACAGAGGAGAAGAGCCGGCAATATCCGGAAGCCGCGGGTCAGGTACTATATTCTTCTCCGGCTGTAATCTAAGATGCGCCTATTGCCAGAATTATGAGTTCAGCCAGTCAGCGCGGGGCAGCGAGGCAGAGCCGCGGAAGTTAGCCAAATATATGCTATATTTGCAGAAATTGGGCTGCCATAATATAAATTTTGTCACGCCTACACATGTCCTGCCGCAGATCTTGTCCGCGTTAACAGTCGCGATTGAGGAGGGATTGAATATCCCGCTTGTCTATAACAGCAGCGGTTACGAGTTCAGCGAGATGATAGAATTGTTGGACGGCATCATTGATATCTATCTTCCGGATATGAGATACGCCGATGACAAGGCGGCCTTAAAGTATTCCTCTGCTCCGGACTATCCTTTGATCAACCGCTCTGCCGTAAAGGAGATGTTCCGTCAAGTAGGGGTAGGCGTATTTGACGAAGAGGGTATTATTCAGCGCGGCATGATCATCAGGCACCTTGTCCTGCCGCAGGGCCAGGCCGGCAGCGAGGAAATATTCAGGTTCATATCAGAGGAATTATCGCAGGATGTTTATATTAGTTTGATGAGCCAGTATTTTCCCTGTTATAATGCTGAGGAATTCCCTGAAATAAACAGAAGGCCTGCTCTGGAAGAGTACGAACAGGCCAGGCGCGCGATGGAGAAGCGCGGCCTGCATAACGGCTGGGCGCAGGAATCAGGAGGCTTGCAGAGATTCGCGGGTGTGAATATAAAGCGTAATACCGAATAGGGAGGGGGAGGCATGTTTGATTTTAAGGAAATGGGCAATATGATGAAGGTCGCCGGCGCCGTTAAGGAGGCGTATGACCGCCAGGAGCGGCTGCAGCAGGAGAGTTTACAGATGTTGAAAAAGATATCAGTTCAGATTGACGAAGTCCTAAAAGAATTACAATCCAGGAAGTAAGAAAGGAAAAGGTTAAGCTAAGATGGTAGAAGCAATTAAATTTATTTTTTTAGGCGTATTGCAGGGCCTGACGGAATTCCTGCCTGTAAGCAGTTCCGGCCATTTAGTTATTGCCCAGAAGGCATTAGGCGCGACAAGCGGAATTGTGAAGGTCGCGGCAGCGCTGCATCTTGGCACGGTCATTTCCTTACTGGTCTATTTTTTCAAAGATATCCTGGCGGCCTTAAAAAGCATCAAGACGGCAAGGAATATTGCCGTTACCACGTTGGCCACGGGCCTGGTAGCCTTCGCGGGCAAGCAGTTCTTTGAGTCCTTGTTTAATTCGCTTGTTTGGGTTTCTTTCGGGTTATTGCTTACTTCGCTCGTGCTTTTTCGCTTAAAGAAATATCTATATGGCGTCAAGGGCCTGAAGGATATAGGTATATCGGACTCTCTGATATTAGGCATAGCGCAGGGCTTTGCGATCATCCCCGGATTGTCGCGTTCAGGGCTTACCATAGGCGTATTGCTGTTCTTGGGATTCAGCAGGCAGGGAGCATTCAGATATTCATTCCTGGCATCCATACCGGCAGTCATCGGCGCGTTCCTGCTTGAGGCAGGGACAGACGCCTTAACACTGTCTCCTGCCATGTATTTGGGTATTATCGCCGCTTTCTTCAGCGGCTTATTGGCGTTAAAGGCGCTTGCGCTCATGCTCAATAAGGCGAAATTGCATTTATTTGCCTACTACTGCCTGGCGTTGTCCTGCGCGGTTTTGATAATATCATTTTCCGGGAGGCATTGATGAAGGCGAAAACCGACAGGTATCACGAGAGCATCCTTTTGGAACTTATAAATCATATTCCCGACGTCGTCTATATTAAAGACAGAAAGGGGCGGCTTATCCTGGTGAACGAAGCCCACGCCAAGGGCCTGGGGCTTAAGCCGGATGAAGTCGCCGGCAAGACCGACTTTGATTTTTTCCCGAAGGAACGCGCCGAGATAATGGCCAGGGACGATGAATATGTGATGAGCACAGGCAAGCCCATCATTGACAAGATCGAGAGGTCAACGAGGCCTGACGGCATTGACAATTATGTCTCCACCACCAAGATACCCAGGCATGACGAGAAAGGCAATATCATCGGCCTTATGGGTATCACCAGGGATATAACTCGGCGTTTCCACCTGGAACGCCTGCAGAAAGAGAAGGAACAGATTGAGAAGCGCCTTGAGTCGTTAGAGGAAATGAACAGGATGAAATCGGAATTTGTCTCCGCCGTTTCTCATGAGCTCAGGACACCCTTAGCGATCATCAAGGAATCGGTAATGCTTATCCTGGATAATGTCGGGGGCATACTCAACGATAAGCAGAGGGATATCCTTACTACCGGCAGGAATAATATAGAGCGGTTGAACAAGATCATAAGCGAGCTGCTTGATATCTCCAGGATTGAAAGAGGGGCGTTTTCCCTGCATTATTCGCTGGCTGATCTATGCGGCATAATCAATGATAGTTCGGCGCATTTCCGGAAATTAGCGCGGCAGAAAAAGATAACCCTGCGTTATAACATCCCTGCCGGGCAGATAAACCTGTTTATTGACGCCGAAAGGGTCAACCAGGCCCTATCCAACCTTATTAACAACGCGATAAAGTTCACGGAAGAAGGGGGGAGGGTAAGCGTAGAGGTGGAACTGCTGCAGGCAAGGGTCAGAGTAGGGGTGCTGGATACGGGTGTAGGCATTGCCGAGCAGGATATACCCCGGCTGTGCGCGAAGTTCGTGCAGGTATCCCGGACACCTGCCTCAGAGAAAAAAGGCGTAGGGCTGGGGCTTTATATAGTAAAGGAACTGGTGCAGAGGCACGGGGGAGAAATAGAGATAGAATCCCGGTTAGGCGTAGGCAGTAAGTTCTATTTTACGCTACCGCTGTTTTACAGCGCAAGCCCGCTCCCTGGACAAATGAGGGAGAACATAAACGGCTTGCTGGAAAAAAACGAGCAGTTTTATCTGATCCACCTGGCCATAGTTAACTACGGTAAATTCCTGAAAAGGATAAAGGCCCCCTCCCGGGAGTTCACGCGGAAACTTGACGCTGTTTTGGGCAAATTGCAATGCCCGGTGTTCAGCCACGAAGGCCCCGGAGCTGAATTCAGCATTATAGCGCCCCAGGCGACCGAGGCGAAAATAAGCGGCATGCATACTTTGCTTAATCTGGAGATCAAGCGGTTATTAGAGTCATACCGGCTTAAGAACTTTTTTATAAACATACAGATCTCAACTCCTTCAGATACAGACAGCCCTGCTGTCAGGCAGATCTCATGTTTACACATTATGAGCATGCGCCTGGGCCTTGAGGTAAGGAAATTCAAGAGGTTTAATTACAGGTCCAGTATAAAGATCATCCCCTATGAGGACAGGGTCTCGGCTTACACGGTAGACATATCCGAAGGCGGGCTGCGCCTGGCCGGCAGAAGCGCTTTTGATCTTGGAATGAAGAAGCAGCTTAAGATAGGCCTGAAAGCGCCCGGGTCAAAGGAATATCTTTATTTGCCCGTAAGGGTGGCATGGGTAAGGAATAATATGGTAGGCGTCGAGTTTACCGGCCTGAGAAAGAAAGAAAAGGCGGTGGTCTGTCGGCTGATACGGTCGGCTTCAACTAAACAGGTCAAGTAGGCATGCGCGTTTTATTGAGAATTTTCACCATTTTCCTTATAGCGGCGGCGTCAGTAATACTCTTGTCGCCGCTGATTTCTTTATTGTTCGCGAATTCTTCCCTGGGCAGGCATGCCTACCACGAGGTTTCATTTCAGGTAATAGCAATGAAGGAACTGCCGTCATCAGCTTCATTGGAGGGCACGATTCAGTCCGCCGTTGATTATACGAGGTCGCGCCTGGGACATTATTTCAGCGATAGCAGGCCATACGCGGGGAAGCCCTTTGACTATCTGGTAGAGGGGGTGGGGTGGTGCGATTATCAGGCAAAGGTTTTATGCAAGCTGCTGGCCGCGAAAGGCATATCCGGCCGCTACGCGTTCCTTATGGTGAATGATGATGTGTCAAGCTCACCCCACACAGTAGCCGAAGTATATTATAGAGGTAAATGGGGGGTTGTTGACCCGCTGCACAACCTTATTTACCGTAACGATAGGGGGGAGGCAGTTACATTAGAAGAGATCACCGCTGAGACAGGTTCTCCCGCGTATCTTTATCCCATCCGGCACGCGCCGGTGCGTTCCGATGATTTTCTCTCTGAAAAGCACCTTTTTGACTTGATCGCGAATAAATATGCCCGGATATTCGGCAGGGCGTTTGCCGTCGTGTACCAGGACGCCTATTTGGGCATGACAGCGCCAAAGATCAAGGATCCGGCCGCCAGAATGCTCTATAAGGCCAGAAATTACCATCTTTACGGCAGAAATGAGAAAGCGCGGTTGTTATACCGCCAAATACTCAGTAATTATCCCGCAAACAGGTTTTCCGAAAGGGCCGGTATTTTTCTGCGGGAACTCTCCGCAACCTAATCAAATCTAAGGAACTTCGGGTAAAGTAAGTCAGCGTAAATATAAGTAAATCCTCGCCTTACTTATAAGCCATTAGAGTAGAACAGGTTAATCTATCCCCAGTTAAATATAAGTAAGTCAAAGTAAATGAAATATTCGTTATCCACAGGAAAAAACTTATTATATCTAACTCTTTATTGCACAATTAGTTAGATTATGTTTTTGTTGCTGGCTCAAGTTAACATAAGATATATTATAGGAAGTTGGGGTATGCTGAATTGAGGGGTTTCTAAGGGACTCCCGGAGGTTTGAGCCGGCGTGGTAAGCGTTATTCTGGGATTCTGTCTTGGGTCCTGGGTGCTTCGTGCTTCTCGTGATTGTTGTGGTTATTGTTCTGGCGGGTACTTAATACATAGCAGCCACCCTGTATTTTGATTATCTTGCCGTTTACAAGGGCGTCTGCCAGGGTTGTCCTTGCCTTCTTAAGAAGCCGGCTGAAGGTTTGCTGGGATATGCGCATTAATTCGGCTGCCTGGGCCTGTTTAAGGCCGTCATTATCAGACAGCCGGAATGCCTCAAATTCTTCGATCTTAAGGTCGATCTCTTCCGGCCTCCCTGCCTTTCCTCTGGGGCTGAAGCGCCAGATATGGGGGTCATTTCGCACTATTTTATACTTTTTAGGCCTTCCGCGCGGGTCCATTTACTCAAACTTACTTATATTTAACGAGTGGTTTATTATGAGTCCCTACTCAAAATAACCCTGTATTTATTCTGAGTAGGGACCAGAAATAACTACCTTTGCCCTGGATTTTTTCTTTTCAGACCTCAGGATCTTTCTCTGTTTTACCCTTTGTTTTACGGCAGCCGGTGTCCTGGTGGGTATTCTGGGCTTTCTTTTTGATATCAGCGCCTTTAATTTGCCTCTCAGGCGCGCGATTGCCATATTCCTGTTTTGCGCTTGAGAGCGTTCTTCCGCGGCAACCGCGGAGATCCCGGTCGGCAGATGGGTTATCCTTACTGCTGTTTGCCTTTTATTCTTATGCTGGCCGCCGGGGCCGCCGCTTTTATAGAACTCTACCCTCAGGTCTTTATCATATAGGCGCATAGAGCGCTGTTATACGTTGATTTTCCTGCTAAGCGTAGATATCTTGTTGCGCAGGAGCATTATTTTACGCGTATCCCTGTTCGCTACCGCCTTACCTAAATTATAGTACAGTTGTTCGCGCTTTGCCCTCATGACCAGCGCATCCGACTTTTCCCTGGCTTCGGCAGGCACGCGTTTAAGGTATTTCTCACCCCTTGCCATTAATCTGTTCGCCTTGCCTGATAAGGCGTTGAATTCCCTGCGGACGTCTTTCCAGAGATTGGACAGGTCTTTGGATATCTTGGATCCCCCCTTCTTTCCTTTTGCCGCCATACATCCCTCCTTTCAATGAGCACGCCAGTTATGGGGCTCCATAACTTATGTCCTCACTTGATCTGCCATATTTTCTCTTTATACTCATCAAGCATCCTGTAGGTATTGAAATCGGCTCCCGCGGCTATGCAGTTTATCATCATGTCTATCCAGGGAGAAGAGGCGTCAACTTTGCCTTGCGCGTTAGTCCGGTAATATAAAGCGACTGTTTCCTCAAGCGCTTTATATAGCTGGCGGGCGTCGTCTTCCATATGGAGGTTATGCTCGCCGCCTATATGGCCTTCTTTGTTCCTGTAGCCGAAGATCTTCCCTATGCCTTTATCTTCCGCTTCTACTACCCAGCCGTCCAGCGTAGTCATCTGTATTACGCCGTTCAAGATCGCTTTCATACCGCTTGTGCCGGATGCCTCAAACGGCGGGAGAGGGTTGTTGAGCCATACGTCTACCCCTGAGGTAAGCGTCTTTGCCAGGAATGTCTCGTAGTTTTCCAGCATTATGATCTTAAGCATGTCGTATTCTTCGTTGAGCCCGTCTACCTTATCCAGCATCTCATTTATATAGGTAAATCCCATATTGTCCATTGGGTGCGCTTTACCGGCAAAGATTATCTGGATCGGGCCGTATTTCCCGGCGATCTCAAGCAGGCGGTTTACATCCTGCAGTATCATGCTCGGCCTTTTATACGCGGCTACCCTGCGCGCCCAGCATATGGTAAAGAGGTCTTTATTCAAGCCCCATTTGTAGAGCATCCCGCAGAGCCGCGATTTATTGACTTGATGCGCCTGCCATAACGCCTCCCTGAATCCGGGTTCTTTTCTCAGATCGCTTGCCTTGGCTAAAGCCATGGGGTTGGCCTTTATGTCGCCGAAGGTATCGCGAAAATCCTCAAATAGCTGCATAAAACTGTCCGATATCCAGGTGTGCGTGTGCACGCCGTTTGTCACAAACCCTATCGTATCCCGGTACGCGGGAAACTGCAGGTGCGTTACTTTCTGATGCGCCTTTGATACGGCATTTATTCTGGATGAGACGTTCATCGCCAATAACGTCAGGTTTACGGCGCCTTCGCCCTCCCTGCCGAATTCTTGCGCTATTTCCATATCTTCTTTGGGCAGTATCCTGCCGAGGTCGCCTGTGGAGAATCTGTCATGCCCGGCCTCAACCGGAGTATGGCAGGTATAAGCAAAGTGTTGTTTGAGGCCCTCAATGTCTTTGTCTCCCAGCCCTCTTGCCTTGGCCAAAAACGCGAATACGGCATGGCCTTCATTCATATGGTATGTGCCAATGTTGTATCCCAGTTCTTCTAACGCCGCCACACCGCCCATGCCCAGGATCACCCGCTGCATTATTTTAATCCATACATCATCGCTTCTGTAGAGCTGGTCTGTAAGGCATTTGAGTTTTTCCGTATTTGATTCCAGGCAGGAATCCAACAGTATTAAAGGTATGGCATAATCATGTCTGTAGCTGTAACAGTAGTATTTCCATAGCTTTAACTCTATGGTTTCCGATTTAAGCTTGATCTTCACCCTGTTCTTAAGCGGTATGAGCCCGGGATAAGAAGCAGGGTCCCAGTGTATTGCCTCAGGCATTTGTCCGTATTTGAACCAGAATCTCTGCCTGAAGTAGCCGGTGTTCCAGAGCATTCCCAGCGCGACTACGGGGAGTTTGTAGTCCGCCATTGTTTTCAGGGTATCCCCCGCGAGCACGCCCAGGCCGCCGCTATACAGAGGAAGGTCCATTATGCTTTCTATCTGGAAGGTAAAGAAGTAGTCGGCCAGCCTGAAATTTGAAAAGACCTCATGTTCCTGGTTGCTGTTATTAGGGTGTATGCCGCGGGCGGTTTTAAATGAGTTATAGAAACTCGAGCCCAAGCCGTACTCCATTGAAAAATAGGCGATGGAGCGTTCGGGACTGGAGCGAAGGCGTTTTTCTGTTTCAATGACGCATTCCAGCGGCATGCCGAAATACAGGCCGTCCTGGATGTCTTTGCTGTAAATATCTTCGTAGTTTTCTACCTCAACCAGAGATAGAAACTCTGAGGTCCGGGTTCGCTGCATCTGTATATTGAATTATATCTTCGCCTTCTTGATCAGGTTACGGTAGTAGTCAACGCACTTCTTGCATATGTCTTTTTTATGATTCCACTCAGGATGGTCTTTCTTGATCAGATCCAGTATATACTCTTCGGCCTTAATGTGCGTAAGGCCGATCTTATCGCTTATCTCTCTGTTGCATATCTGGCAGGTGTATTTCATGGTTCTCCCTTATATTTTATATACCTTGTCTTTTCTCCTGACTCTTTGCCGCACGCCTAACCCGATCTCATCGCCTTTTCCAGCCGACTGTTGAGGCGCGTGGTCTATCTGCATGGTTTCAACGGCCTGAGTAAAATCGGTGGTATGGCCCTTTATCTTAATGGTATCTCCTACTGAAAGCGGCTTTAACAGTTTTAATACGGCGGCGTTCACGTGCGGAAAGTAGTGAGTGACTTTACCTATGAGATCACCTTCGATCTTTAGCTTTTTTCTAGCCGGTGTCCTTTTCGTTGGTTTCCTTACGGCCTTCTTGACGGGCTTCTTTTGTCCGCGGGGCTTCCGGGCCTTTACCCCTTTTTTTCCGGATGGTTTTCTTTTGACCGCCATATACCCCTCCCTGGTTAAATATGTATTTTTTCTGCCAGGCCGGATACGATCGCTATCCTGGCAGGCCTGCCGGATAAGGCGGCAAAGATGCCGTACAGAGATACGGCAGTGAAGATCATCAGGCACATATTCCAGATGTGTTGGCTGAAAAAGGGAAAGATCTTGAGTATGAAGGCGATGGTCTCGGCAATAAACAGTACCAGCCCCTGCTTCGCGTGCCCCAGCACAAATCTGTCCTCCTTTTCAAGCAGAAGAGGCACTATGCATAATATCCAGAGATACGATAACAGGGCGAATATCCTGTCTTGCTTTATGTTGCCGCCGCCTTTATTCATGTTTTAATATGGAATCCAGTTCTCCAAAGGGATTGACCAGGGTCTGGGGGTTCTCAGGGTCTTCCAGCCATCTTTTACCGTCAACTACGAATCTGTATTTGTAGTTTCCCGGCTTAATATAGAAGTTCCTTTCCCAGACGTCGCCTCTTTTAAACAATTTACTGTTGTCGTCTATGAGCCAGTTATTGAAGTCGCCCACTACGTTGACCACCTTTGCTTCCGGCGCGCGCAGGAGAAACGTGGCTTTCCTGGGCCCGGCAAGAGGTATCTCTTCAGCGGCGTCTTTCTCCCGTATCCCCTGGCCTGCCGATTCTTCTATGCTTATGATCTCCCGCGAAAGGCTGAAATAGTCCTTGGCCCCGCGCGAATACTTGTCGTAGTCAAATATATGTTTGCCCTCCGCCTGAGATTCTTTGAGCTTTACGTTTGTGTGTACGATGGTATTGAACATGCTTTTTTTGAATTGGCTTCTTATCCTGTTAAGCATCTGGAAGGAGTGCCTCAGGCGCGAATCAAATATGGTGACCAGCACGGAAAACGTTACATTGTGCTCCAGGCGCTCATTTACAAGGTTTATGATCTTGATCAGGTGGTTGAGGCCTTCCAGCGAAAAGCGGCTTGCCTCAACGGGTATGATGATCTTTTCACTCGCCCTTATGGCGTTGATCGTGAGTATTCCCAGGTTGGGAGGGCAGTCAATAAGCACATAGTCATAACCGTGGGTGACTTTCTTGAGGCAGTCAAAGAGGCGCGATTCCCTGCCGATTTCATCAGCCAGTTCCTGCTCGAGGGTGCCCAATAACATATTTGAAGGGGCCAGGTCAAAAAGGTTGGATACCTTTACGATGATATCCTCAAAACGCGCCTTCTTATTGGCTATCTTTGAGAGCACATTATACACGCTTAATTCGTTATTGATGTTGAGCCCTGATGTGGCGTGCGCCTGCGGGTCAAGGTCTATAAGCAGTATGCGCTTGCCGTTCTGCGCCAAAGACGCGGCCAGGTTTACCGCCGTGGTCGTTTTACCGCAGCCTCCCTTCTGGTTGGATATAGATATTATACGCATCAAATTTCTCCCCCTCCCTTGCCTTTTGTGAGTTTGACGTCATCTATATAGACCTGCCCCTGTTTTTTTAATACATTCCATTCTTCAATTGAGAATATCAAGTTGCTCAGGCTCCCCCAGTCGGTTATCTTATTAAAAGACCTCAACGGCAGTGATACCGTTTTCCATCGGGATGGTACGCCGCTTATATATATTTCAGACCTTTCCTTTAAAGTATTTATGACCTCCACCCTCAGGTTGACACTGTTGTTGTAATCCGACTTCTTTACGTTGAATTGAATGAAATCAAATTCACCCGCGTTTAAATTGTTCAAGCCATAGTCAAAGCTTTCGATCTTGCCGGCAACGTTGAAATTGTAGTTTAATTTTATTGAGTCCGGTATGAGCACAAGGTTAAAGTTTTTAGCCGGCCGCGGGGCCGGAATATTCCTGTTGGCTGCTATGGCAAGTAAAATTAAAGCCGGCCCCAGGAGGATAGCCGCCGATAAAAAGAAAAACCTTCGCCTCTTTCCTGTTGGTTTTGTTTTTTCCGCGGGTTCGAAATATGTCTTGGCTAAATATTCGTACATAAGATTGGATAATTGATATCTTTATATCATAAAAGGGGTTATGTGTCAACACCCTTGTATGCATCTCGGTGTTGATACTGAGGCGACTTGGTAAGATAAGGCGTCGCCGAACGTATCTCAAAGAGCAGACAAACAAAAAACCCTCCGGATTTTGAAAACCCGGAGGGTTTTTTGTTTACATATGATTCGTTAGAATGTTACTTTCATTGAAGCTATTAATTCTCCTACTGTGCTGTCGCTGCCCTTGTCAAATGAGCCGCCGGGAACAAGCACGCCGCCTAATAATGATAATTCAACATCTTCGGTATAATTATAGGTGGCTTTAAGATCAACTTCTTGCGCCGCAAAACTCTTATTCGTCATATAGAGCCTAGTGCTGGTTGTGGCTGTTGCGGCGATGCTGTCTGATACGCCCGCTACTTTATCACCATACGCTTTGGCCCACCAGAAGGCATAATATTCACCGCTTAAGGTCAGGTCTTCCATCGGCGCCACAGACAATTTACCGCCTAGAATGTGAATATTCTGCTGAGCTAACAACGCGCCGGCGATATGGCCAAAGTTCTGGTTTTCATACATTGGCTGCCACATCCTATACCTGTCATTATCGCTGAAAGCGGCATCGTCGTCATCACCGCTGAAGTAAGCATAAAGCATTGTCAAGGCAGGGGTATAATTCGCGTCTTTCCAGACGTAGGTAGCCCCTGTCTCTAACGCCCATGCCTTTAGATTGGCTGAATGATTGACGGTGCCGTTATGCCAATTGCCAAACTGATACGCGCCTTCCAAGCTATAGGTCAGGTTTTCAATTGGATGGGTTACAACGCGCGAACCTATTACATTCACAGTGCGATTTTTGAAACCCGTCTCAGCTGTAAATTGGTTAAGTGCCTCGCGCTGTAAGAAATAATACAGATCCACTATGCTGTCATATTTATCGCCTACGTTGTAGCTAGCGTAAGCGGCATAGAGGTCATCATCATCGCTCTCCGCGATGGTGTTTTCATCTATCTTCGCGACAACGAGGTCAACGGTCAGCGGGTTATAATCCAAGGTAGCGCGTATCGCGTCAAATGCCTTGCGAGCGCTTAAGTCAGGATCGCGGCCGCTGAACGCGCTGGCTGTGCTTACCGCGTTGTTTGTGTCCACATCACCCATGATCATTTCGCTGCCAAGATGGATCTCCTGGCGGCCCACAGACAATGTCAAAGGAAGGTCCATAAATTCCTTTAACGTTACGTACGCTAGATCCAACGCTATATCAGTTGTTGAGGCGTCAGAAGTACCAGCGCCGTTGTGCGTTTCGTTATCCCAATACCTTTCATTCAGTAAACGCACGGTTGTCGCGACGTTGTCCGTAAGGTCTGCATCTAACTGTATCCTGGCGATACTGGCAAACGATTTCTCTTTGTCCTGTTCGCTGGTATCTCCTCCCGGATCTAATTTGCGGCCTATACCCATAATGGTAAGATCGCCGCCTACTTTTACGCTCTGCACTTCAGCATATGCTGCCGCGCAAAACGCGACCGCGAATACCAAGGCGCAGATCAAAATTAAGCGCTTTCCCATTTACTTGCCTCCTTTTAAATTAAAATTTGTCTTACTATATCAACTAGGGTTTGTTTCCTAGAATGTTCCGTATATATAATATATCACCAGGTTCTAATAACTTAAGGCCTTATTTGTTTCGCCCCCTTTCCGCCTGAAATTTAAATTATCTCTGGTGGTATAATCACGCTGCTACCGCTTTGTGTATTTTTTATCACATAACCCATTTGTTGTCAAGGACTTTTTTGCGTCTTTTGTATCTTTGGCGGCTCTTCTTTATCATCGCCCCCCGCCCTTGTCTTTATTGATTGGCTGGATTTAGGATTGACCGCGATGGCGATCCGGCAGCGCCTGCCGGCCTGTTCAATGTTTACGGAGCATACTTCGGCATCTTTCTCAAAACTAAGCACGCTTATGCCGTATTCAATGATATTCAGGAGGCCCCAGTTATATAATGGCATCTGTTCTTTATAGAAGTTTATAACGCTGTCAACTTCGCCTTTGCCGGCATACTTAAGCAGCCCCACCCGTATAGCTGAATTCATAAACGCGTATGAGCTTTCTGCTTCGGGTTTGAAACCGGAGGGCACGGGTATGTCGGGAAATTTCCGCAGCAACGATGGTTCAATGTATGATTGTGATGCCCTGGTATTTTTTCGGTAGGCAGGCGCGCAGCCGGAAAGCACGATCAACAGGGATATTATCAGGCAGAAAGACAGCCCCTTTTTCATAATACCTCCTTTATAAATTCCGCGGTATTCTTCATGACCGCCTTATATTGTTTTGAAGTCAACCCGCTTTTTAAGCCGACGTTTTTAAATTCCTTTATATCCAGTATGTCTTCCGGCATATGGCTGTCTGTATTAATGATCAACCGCGCGCCGTTCTCAAGCGCCTGCTCCAGGACTATCTGGTTTGTCTGATTGTGGCCTTTTCTCGCGGTGATCTCAAGCAGGACGCCCTTTTGTTTTGCCATCCTTGCCTCTTTATCGGTGACCAGCCCGGGATGGGCCAGTATGTTGACCCCCGCCTCTATCGCGGCGCGGTTTGTGCCCCTGGCAACCGGCTCGGCAATGCTTTCTCCGTGAGCCACTATTACCTTTATGCCTTTTGACCTGGCGTACGCGGCTAAAGGTTTATACTGCTCAACGGGCAAATGGGTAAGCTCTATTCCCGGCAGGACCTTAATGTGCCCTTTCTTCGGCCAATGCCCGCAGAAATTTGTTATTGCTGAGATCACAAAATCAACGTTGGAATAGTCGCAATGGTCGGTGATCGCTATTGCCTTATATCCCTTTTCTTCGTAGCGGCGCGCCAACTCCGAAGGAAGCAATACGCCGTCGCTTAATAATGAATGGGTATGTAGGTCGTACATATATGTATAAAAGTGCCCCTGGCAGGAATCGAACCTGCCCACATGGTTTAGGAAACCACTGCTCTATCCTTATGAGCTACAGGGGCGTCGCTTCGCTATAGGTTATTCAATACTTCTTTAACCTATCGTATAGTTTCAGTTGTGTCAATGCTTATCTCGGTATCGTAGGACGCTTCGCTCCTCAATGGGGAAACCATAGGTTTCCCCCTATGACGCCCCTGCGGTAAATGACGGGGCTGTTACCCCCTTCCGTCATTGTTACAGTAGTGCTTTGGGGAGAAAGTTTTTCTCCCCAAACCCCACTTTGGCTCTTTAACAACAATTCATACCGGCAATATTCGATGTCCTGCTTCGCAGGACAGTTGTTAAAGAGCCGTCGTTCGCTACTCGCCTTCAAACTCTATCAAAGAATGTATGGGATAGCCCTTGAGCTTGTCCCTGCCCTTTAAATCAACTAATTCTATAAGGAACGCTATACCTATGATCTTACCCTTGAACTGGTTGACCAGATTTGTTACCGCTGCCACGGTGCCGCCGGTTGCCAGCAGGTCGTCCACTATGAGTATCCTCTCGCCTGCTTTGATAGCGTCCTCATGTATTTCAAGGGTATCTGTGCCGTATTCTAATTCATAGGTAACGCTTTGTGTTTTCCACGGCAGCTTGCCTTTTTTCCTCACCGGCACAAACCCGGCATTAAGACAGTGCGCTATGGCGCCTCCCAGTATGAAGCCGCGCGCTTCCACCGCGACGATCTTGTCAATTTTTTTATCGGCGTATTCACAGGTTATCATTTCTACCGCTTGTTTAAACGCTGCCGCGTCCTGCAATACCGTAGTGATGTCTCTGAACAATATGCCTTTTTTGGGAAAGTCCGGAATGCTGCGCACATGATCAGCCAGGTCTTTTTTTGCCATGGTTTTCATTCGGCCTCCTCGTCCTGCAGTTCGATAAATTTTTTAAGTTTGCCAAGCGCCGATTCTTCTATCTGCCTTATCCTTTCGCGGGACAGTTTCAGCTTCCCGGCGACCTCTGCCAGCGTATGCGGCACGCCGTCGGCCATTCCAAACCTGAGGTCAAGGATCGCCTTCTCCCTTTTGTTCATTACCTCGAGAAGAGAGCCAAGGCGCTCCTTGTTTAAGAACCGTTCTATTTCCACATCGGGTAATACCGCCTTTTCGTCTTCTATCATATCCATGACTTCGCCGCCGTCCTCTTCTCCTATCGGGGCCTCAAGAGAGGAGGTGGTCGCGGAGAGCCAGAAGGTGATCTGGTCCATCCTGTCTCGTGAAACCTTGAGTTTTTTGGCTGTTTCTTCGTCCGAGGGTACGCGTTTTAACTTATGCGCCATCTGCTCCTTTGTTTTCTTCCATTTGACGATAAGCTCATTCATATAAAGCGGCATCCTGATAGTTTTTACCTGCTCGGCTACCGCGCGGGTTATGCCTTGTTTGATCCACCAGGCAGCGTAGGTTGAGAAACGGAATCCCTTCCGAGGGTCAAATTTCTCAACCGCCTTCATCAGGCCCATATTGCCTTCTTCTATAAGGTCCATCAGCGGCATGCCCAGGTGCATATAGCGTTTGGCTATATTAATGACCAGCCGCAGGTTTGAGCGTATCATTTTCTGGCGCGCTTTGTTGTCGCCTTTCTTGATGCGTTTGATCAGGTCTATTTCTTCCTTGGCGGTCAACAGCGGTATGCGCCGGACCTGCTTCAGGTAATTGCGTATAGCTTCCATTATTTTTTATCCTTTAAGGCTGCCTGCGCCGCGGCCAGGCGCGCGATCGGCACGCGGAAGGGCGAACAAGACACGTAGTTCATACCCGCTTTATGGCAGAACTCCACTGATTTTGGTTCGCCTCCGTGTTCGCCGCAGATCCCGACCTTTAGATCCTTGCGCGTCTTTCTTCCGCGCTGAATACCGATCTGGATCAGCTGGCCTATGCCTTCCTGGTCTATGGTCTGGAATGGGTCATCGGCCAGTATTCCCTTTTGCAGGTAGTCAGGCAGGAAACCGCCGATATCGTCGCGCGAGAAGCCAAATCCCATTTGCGTAAGGTCATTGGTCCCGAATGAAAAGAATTCCGCGACCTCTGCTATCTTGTCCGCGACAAGGCTGGCGCGCGGGATCTCTATCATCGTGCCGAACATATGAGGGATCTTTTTCAGGGAATATTTTTTTAATGTCTCCTGATATACGCGTTTTGCTATATTCAACTGGTCAACGAGCTCCTTGACCGCGCATACGACCGGGATCATGATCTCCGGCTCAACCTTAAGGCCGGCCTTTATCAGCTCCGCGGCGGACTCAAGGATCGCGCGCACCTGCATTTCAGTCACTTCAGGATAAGTAACTCCCAGACGCACGCCGCGGTGGCCCATCATCGGGTTGTTTTCGTGCAGGGCGTCGGCGCGTTTTTTGAATTCTCCATGGTTTATGCCTAAGCTTTCCGCGAGTTCTTTCTGCTGGCCTTCGTCGCGCGGCACAAATTCATGCAGCGGCGGGTCAAGCAGGCGGATGGTCACAGGCAGGCCCTTCATCGCCTCAAGGGTCCCTTTGATATCCGATTTCACAAAAGGATAGAGTTCGTTAAGGGCGCTTTTTCTTTCTTCCGGCGTCTTTGAAATGATCATCTTGCGCAAAAGGAAAAGCGGCTGTTCCGAGCCCTTGCCGTAAAACATGTGCTCTGTCCTGAACAGCCCGATGCCTTCGGCGCCGAACAGGCGCGCCTTTCTGGCGTCTTCCGGAGTGTCGGCGTTTGTGCGGATATTGAGTTTGCGGAACGAATCGCAGATCTTGAGGAATCCAAAAAGCAGTTCGTTCTCCTCAGAGGCGTCCATCATCTTCAGCTGGCCTTCATATACGTTGCCTTTTGTCCCGTTAAGCGTGATCCAGTCGCCTTCTTTCAGCGTTTTATCGGCGGCGGCAATGGTTTTATTGCCGGCGTCTATATGCAGCGCGCCGCATCCGACTATGCAGCATTTGCCCCAGCCGCGGGCAACCAGCGCCGCGTGAGAGGTCATGCCGCCTCTTGCCGTCAGTATTGCCTGCGCCGCGCGCATCCCTTCAACGTCTTCAGGATTGGTCTCTTCCCTGGCCAGGATCACCTTTTTGCCTTGTTTCGCCCATTCCACGGCATCATCCGCGTTAAATACGATCATGCCTGATGCGCCTCCCGGTCCTGCAGGCAGACCTTTGGCAATTGGCTTATGATTCAGTTCTTGTTTGGGGTCAATAATAGGATGCAGCAATTCATCAAGTTGAGCCGGCGCTACTCTGCTTACGGCCATTTCTTTGGTGATCAGCTTCTCCTTTATCATATCCATCGCCATTCTTACCGCGGCAGGGCCGTTGCGCTTGCCTACGCGGCACTGCAACATGAACAGGCGGCCTTTTTCAATGGTGAATTCTATGTCCTGCATATCGCGGTAATGTTTTTCCAGGCGGTTCTGAATATCAAAAAGTTCCTTGTAAATTTTGGGCATCGCCTTTTCCAGTGTGACCAGGTCCTTATTGTGTTCGCTTTGAGAATACGCGTTTATGGGAGCCGGCGTGCGGATCCCGGCGACCACATCTTCTCCCTGCGCGTTGATCAGGTACTCGCCGTAGAATTTATTTTCGCCGTTGCCGGGATTGCGGGTAAAGGCGACCCCGGTGGCCGAATCATTGCCCATATTGCCGAAGACCATTGTCTGCACGTTTACCGCCGTCCCCCATTCATCGGGGATATTCTCTATCCTGCGGTAGCTTACCGCGCGCTTGCCGTTCCAGGAAGCGAATACCGCGCTGATGCCGCCCCAGAGCTGGGCATATGGCTCATCGGGAAACTCCTTTTTCAATACCTCTTTGATCCTGGCTTTATATAGGGCGCACAATTTCTTTAAGTCCTCGGCAGTCAGTTCCGTATCGCTCTTCGCGCCTTTATCGCGTTTCATTTCCGTCATTATCTTTTCTAATTGTTTGCGGATTCCCGCTGTGTCATTTTCCGGTTCAACGCCGGCGGCCTTTTCCATAACCACATCGGAATACATCGTGATCAGCCGGCGGTAGGCATCATAAACAAAACGCTCGTTGCCGCTTTGTTTTATCAGGCCGGGGATGGTCTTCTCTGTCAGGCCCACATTCAATACCGTTTCCATCATCCCGGGCATTGACTTGCGCGCGCCGGAGCGCACGGAGACCAACAGGGGATTTACCGAGTCGCCGAACTTCCTGGACATCAAGTCCTCCACCCTCTTTAATGCCTTATTGACCTCTTCTTTGAGGTCCTTAGGATAAGTCCGTTTATTCTCATAATAATAGGCGCAGACATCCGTAGTGAGGGTGAATCCGGGCGGCACAGGCAGGCGCAGATCCTTATGCCCCGCCATTTCCGCCAGGTTGGCGCCTTTGCCACCCAGAAGATTCTTCATGCTTTCGTTACCGTCTGCCTTGCCTCCGCCGAAGCTGTAAACATATTTTTTTGCCATTACTGAAAACTCCTCCTTTCTATTGCTGCTATACTATCGTAATTTTTCTCCAAAATATTTTTCCAACGTTTCCAAAGGTATCCTGTCCTGCTTCATCGTATCCCTGTCGCGGACAGTCACCTGCCTGTCCTCAAGCGACTGCACGTCGACCGTAACGCAATACAATGTGCCGACCTCATCCTGCCTGCGGTAAAGTTTGCCGATGGCTGCCGTGTCGTCGTAAACGCAGGCAAGATTTTTTCGCAGCCCCTCGTAGGTCTTCCTGGCTAACTCCACGATCTCCGGACGGTTCTTCAATAAAGGCAGGACCGCCGCTTTTACAGGCGCCAGCGCCTTCGAAAACTTCAAGACCGCCCTTGTTTCTCCTTTTACCTTTTCTTCATAATAAGCGTCGACCAGGAACGCCAACGCCGCCCTGTCTACGCCGCCGGAAGGTTCAATGATATAAGGGGTGAACTTTTCTTTTGTGGTATCATCAAAATATGCCATTTCTTTACCGGAAACTTTGCTGTGTTGAACTAAGTCAAAATCCCCCCTGTTGGCGATCCCCTCTAACTCGGACCACCCAAAGGGAAATTGATATTCAATATCCGAACAACTCCTGGCATAGTGCGCCAGTTCATCTTTACTATGAGGCCTGACGCGCAGGTTTTCTTTTTTTAAACCCAAGCCGGTATACCAGTTAAACCTTTCATTTACCCAATAGTCGTAATATTTTGCTGCCTCTTCCGGCCTGACAAAATATTCAATCTCCATCTGCTCAAATTCGCGGGTGCGGAAAGTGAGGTTCCCAGGAGTGATCTCATTGCGGAATGCCTTGCCTGTCTGCGCGATACCGAAAGGAAGTTTCTTGCGGGCGGTATCCAACACGTTCGGGAAGTTTACGAAGATGCCTTGGGCTGTTTCCGGGCGAAGATAAACCAGGTTAGCCTCGTCCTCGATCGGCCCCTGGAATGTCTTGAACATCAGATTGAATGCCCTGGCGTCAGTCAATCCCCTGCTGCCGCATTCCGGGCACTCGCCTTTGATCTGGTCGGCGCGCCAGCGTTTCTTGCAGTTCTTGCAGTCAACGGCAAGGTCGGAGAAATTCTGCGTGTGGCCTGATGCCTCCCATACCTTAGGGTGCATCAGGATTGCCGCGTCCAGCCCTACCATATCGCCGCGTTCATAGACGTTCGCGCGCCACCAGGCGTCTTTGATATTGCGCTTTAACTCCGCGCCCAGCGGCCCGTAGTCCCAGGTATTAGCCAGCCCTCCGTAGATCTCCGAGCCCTGGAAGATGAACCCGCGCCGTTTACACAGCGAGACGATCTTGTCCATTAGATTATCATGCATATGATTTTACCCGTGGGGTTGTTTTCCATTTTTAACTCATATTGGCCAAAAAGTCAAGGGTTATCCTATAACTTTTCCAGTTCTTCTTTTTTTATCGCGAAGGTATGCTCGGGAGCCGGGAATCTGCCTGCCAGGACATCCTCTTTATAATTCTTTACCGCCTCCAGGATCATCGGCGAAAGGTCGGCGTACTTTTTGACGAACTTAGGCGTGTAGCGTTCAAACAGCCCAAGCATGTCGTTTATGACCAGCACCTGGCCGTCGCAATGGCTGCCCGCGCCTATGCCTATCGTGGGGATCTTTACTTCTTTTGTTATGAGTTCCGCGATCTTATCCGGCACGCACTCAAGGACCACCGCGAAACAGCCCAGGCCCTCAAGTTCCTTTGCCTGTTCGATCAGGCGTTTGGCTGCTTGAGCGTCTTTACCCTGGACCTTAAAGCCGCCTAATTTATCCGCTGTCTGGGGGGTAAGGCCTATGTGCCCCATTACATCTATGCCGGATCCGGCTATCTTCGCGGTTACCTCAGGGCAATCATCAAACCATTCTAATTTTACCGCGTCGCAGCCGGCATCATCAATAAACCTTCGCGCGTTCCTGGCCGATTCTTCAGGGTTGACCTGATAGGATTCGTACGGCATATCGCCGATCACCATGGCGTTTTTTACCGCCCGCCTCACTGCCTTGGCGTGATGGATCATCTCAATCATGCCTACCTTTGTCGTGGAATCAAGGCCAAGCACGACATTTGCCAGAGAATCGCCCACCAATATCATGTCAATCCCAGCCCTGTCCACTAAAGAGGCGATCGGATAGTCATAGGCGGTGAGCATTGTGATCTTGCGCCTGCCCTTAAGTGATGTGATCTCCTTCACGTTCATTTCTTCTCCTTTAGATGTCTGTTTTTCTTTAGATCAAACCCAGGGTCCGCGACTGCGCCCATCCGACCTTTCCGTCAAATCTTTCCACCTTTGTCCAGTCCCCGTCTGCGCCGTATACGATCACGTCTTCCCCTTCGCCGAGCTCAAAAAATACGGTCGCGTTCTCTTGCGGCGCGAACCTGCATTCTACCCCGGCCTTCAATACGATCGCCTTTTTTACGACCCGCGTATTGTGGATGTTAGACAGGAACAAGGCCGAAATTGATAACAGGACCAGGCAGGCCAGCCCCATTAAATAATTCATGGCCTTCTTGAGGTTTCCGCTGTTGTTGACAAACAGCCGGACGCAGAGGACGAGGATAAGCGCCAGATATGATAAATAGAGCCACGCCGCCAGTTCCCCGTCGTTAAACAATAACGATACGCGTTTGACGCCGCCTGCCTCAACAGGGGTCAGGCCCGCTGCCGACAGCGCCACATTTAGATTCGCGTTAAGGTCCGCGTCGCGGGGGATAAAGCGCTGGGCTTTCTTATAGCTCAGGATCGCCTTGCCGAGTTCGCCCGCCTTGAAATAAGCGTTGCCGAGATTATAATAGAGGCTGCCCCCTTCGAAGCCGTCAGACAGGATGCTTTCGTATTCTTTTGCCGCCTCTTCATAACGGGCTTCGCTATAGAGATTATTGGCGAAACGAAAAGATATGTGCGGGTCTTTTTGGGCATACAGCGGCCGCAAAAAAATAATTGATAAAAATACCGTTAGTAATAGTTTTCGCATTAACGTGACCTGCTTCTTTCTATGCGCTTGATGATCTGCCGCGCCTTTATCAGTATATTACGCATCTCCTCTACGGAAGAACTGCTCTGCGCCCAATACCTCATTGTGTCGCATTCAGAAAATACCTCTTTTATGTCCGCGGAGATACCGCGGTTAAGCCGCCCCTGTTTTACCAGGCCGTCTATTTCATGCAGCGTTATACCGGCAGATGGTATATGAAACCTGTCCCCGATATAATCCCTCATTGTTTTACAAATGGCCCCGTAAAATCCTTCCCGGGTATGCTCTGATATAAGCGCCCCCGCTTTCTTAAGCCCATTCCAGGCCTTCGCGTATGCCTGGATAAAACGCCCGTATCCGGCATCTGTCCTGATCTTACGCCTTCTTCTGGCATAGGCGCCCAGGAATATAAGCGCTAACGCGGGTAGGATGATCGCGATGAATGATCCGGGCTTATCATTGTAGGCGGCCTTCCGCCTTTTAGGCCTTAAATCCGGCGCCTCATCCTTGATATATATTATATCTTCACCAAGCCGTTCTTTCAGTGATTCCGCGGAGAAAAAGTCCGTCTTGCCCAGGGCCAATGTTGCCTTTTCTTCGGGCGGCTTGTTTACCTTTATGTCCAACGGCCCCTGAGCAAGCGTCAGGTATTTTTCGGAATCAGGATCAAAATAGCTGAAATTTGCTTGAGGGATCTTGTTTATTGAGTCATTCAAGGGTATTAATATCTGCTCAAAGACCTTTTTGCCGTCTTCGGTTTTAGACAGAGGGTCATATACCTTAAACCCTTCGCTGCCGGACAATCTGGGGCTTAATACCGAATTAAGATTCCCTTGCCCTGAGATTTCCATCTTTAAGCTGACAGGGTCGCCCGCGTTGAGGGTTAAAGGAGACGCCTCCATATTGAATTTAAAGTCCCCGATGGCGCCGCTGAAATCCTGCGGCCTGCCTTCTTCAGGCAGCGCGAGCACGCTTACGCCTATTTCTTCCGATCTCAAGGTCAGCGGATACTTTACGTAGTCGCTGAAGAAATCTTCAAAAAACGGGTCATTGAAGACGAAGGGAAACCCTTCGCTGCCCGCCCTTTTTCTCAGCGCGAGCACGTTACACCGCAGTTCCGCCGGCCCCAATTTAAGCTCGCCTGTCTTCGTGGCGAATAAAGAGGTTGCGAATTCTATGACATCGTATACCGCTCCAGATATGTTCTCTTGATACTGGCGCGGCTCCTGAAATTGCCCTATGGATAAGAACTCCGAATCAAACTCCGGGTACTGAATATCCCTGGCGGAGATACCATTGAGATACAACCTTATTGTAGCCGGTACGATCTCATTGAGGTACATCCTGTTCTTTCCTATCGTAAGAGTAAGAAATGCCCTGTTGCCAAGTTCCGGCCCGGCAGCGCCTTCTTCATTTTGCCCAAGCTCTACCGGGCCGCTCATGATCTCTATTTCAACCTTATTTGTCATATAATCCCTGTTATTAAAGTTAAATGAGAACGGGCCGATGTCAAATTTGCCTACCTTTCCTGGTTTTAATATGAATGTATGCGATATTGAATTTGAAACCTTGCCGTTGATCACAGACATAGTCGTGGTAGGCCCTAAGTACGATACGTCAAATTCCCCTATTTTATTCAACTGGGGTATAGGGGCGTTTTTAACGTTATAAAAAGTAAATTTAAGGCGCGCCGCGTCGTTCAGGGATATCCTGTTTCTGTCAAGAGACAACTCTACATTGACATCTTCGGCAAATGCCGTAAATGAAAGAGCGCAAATAATAAATATTACAATAAGGGCCCTTCTTGATTTACCAGTCATATTCCGGCTCTGGAAGCGCCCGGGGTTCAGTAATAAATTCCCGGTTCTTCTTCCTGTTCTCTTCATCCTCTTTATTGATTTCAAGCATTATTTCCAGCGTTTGTTCCGGAGGCTCGTCTTTTTCTACTTCCATTATTTCCTGTTTCTCCTGCTCTTGCTTCTTTTCTTCTTCCTGCTTTTGTTCTTCTTTCTTCTCTTCTTCCTTTTTCTCTTCCTGTTCTTGCTTTTGTTCTTCTTCCGCGTCCTTCTTATCTTCCTCCGGCCCCTCTTCTTTACTTTCTTCCTGAGTTTCCCGTTTTTCTTCCTCTTGCTTCGTTTCTTCTTCTTCGGGTTCCTGCTTGTTCAATTCTTCTTCCAGCTTCTTTATTTTTAATAATACATATTCATAGTTATACTTGGCGTCTAAATCCCGGGGATCCGCTTTTATAGCCAGTTTATAATAATTTAGCGATTCTTTCAAGAGATTAAGGGCGTTTTCCCGCGCGGTATCTTCGGACCCTTGAGACATCCTGTACTTTACGCAGCCAAGATTGTAATTTACCATTGAGGCGCGAATATTATCTCTGAAAAGTTTAATACATTTGGAAGTGAACCGCAGGGCGTCTTCGTATCTGGCGCCTTTGTAAAGCAGCGCGCCCATATTAAAATTTGCTATTCCTGAATCAGGAAGCCTGGCTAATATTTTGCTATATATCGCGAGCGCCTCTTCGCGCTTATTCTCATCATAGAGTTTATTGGCTTCGTTTATCTTGCCTGAAAGCGACGGGTATGCCGGTATCTGTGAGGCGGCAAACAGGATTATGGACAATATCGTTTTCCTCATAGCGTTTTCTTTTTTTCCGAGATCAGCGGCTCCAGGGCCAGGAATAACACTGCTATCCCCAGTAGGAACTGGAAACGCTCAATGAACTCCTTCTTTTTATAGCTGCTTAATTTTCTTTCACCGGTTTTGCTTATCTGTTGTTTGTAAATGCCTTCCAGGCCGAAATCCGTAGGGGTTGCCCTGATATACGCGCCTTCGGTGATCAAGGCGATCCTCTTTAATGCCTCTTCATCCAGCCGCGTCTTTACTACGTTCCCCTCTTTATTTCTCAGAAAGGTCTTGCGGCCCTGTTCGTCTGTTACAGGGATTATTTCGCCTTCCGGAGTGCCTATGCCTATACAGAATACCTTAAGCCCGGCATCTTTAGCCTTTTCCGCGGCCTCTAAGGCTCCCCCCGTATTATCTTCTCCATCGGTAATGAGCATCAGGGTCTTGTGGGGGCCTTGCGAATACTGCATTCCCCTGAGCGCCTCCTCTATCGCGCCCGACAGCGAAGTGCCCCCCAGGGGGATTATGGACGTGTCGATCTCGTTCAGGCTTAAGACAAAACCGTAGTAATCCAGCGTTAAGGGGCAAATGGTGAACGCGCTGCCTGAGAAAGCGATCAACCCTATCCTGTCTTGATCAAAATATTTCAGCAGGTCTCTTACTGCCAGCTTGGTCCGCTCCAGCCGGTTTGGCTTTATGTCTTCAGCCAGCATGCTCTTAGATGTATCTATGGCCACGAGTATATCCAGCCCTTCTTTTTCAACGGTCTTCCAATAGAATCCCCACTGAGGGCGCAAGAAGGAAAACAGGCATAAGAATACGCCGGCGGCCAACAGGGACATCTTCAACCGCCGTTTCTTGCCGTCTAATTCCGACAGCAGCCTGTCGAGAAGGTTTTTGTCGGCAAACGCCTTAAGCCGCCTTTTGCGTATCCTGGCAGACCAGAGCAGGAAAAATATGATCGCCGCGTAGCAGGCGAGAACAATGAAAAAATATGGATTGGCGAATTTGATCATTTATGTTTAAGGTATTCTTGCCAATATCGTGTTGGACAGCAGTACTTCAAGTAAAAGCAATATAAAGCCCGCTGCTATAAAGTGCGCCGAGAGTTCATTATAATGTTTATAGGCCGTTTCCTCAAGCGGCGCCTGCTCCAGTTTATTGATATCTGAGAATATCTTTTTCAACGTATCTGTGTCTGTCGCCCTGTAATATTTGGCCCTGGTGACAATGGCTATCTCCCTCAGGGTGTCTTCATCAATGTCGATCTGTATGGGCTGGTAGATCTTTTTACCCGATACGTTACTTACCGGATAAGGCACCAGCCCTTTTGAACCGGCGCCTATGGTATAAATTTTGATCTTCAGCCTGCCGGCGATACCGGCTGCCCCGGCAGGGGTTATCTTGCCCGTATTGTTAATGCCGTCGGTAAGCAGGATTATTATCCTGGATTTTGCCGTCGAGTCCTTTAAGCGGTTTATTGAAGAGGCGATCGCTGAACCTATGGCTGTGCCGTCTTCAATAAGCCCGATCTCAACTCTGTTAAGGTTGGTCAGCAGCCAGGAATGGTCCAGGGTGAGCGGCGATACCGTGTATGCCCTGCCCGCGAAGGCCACTATGCCTATCCTGTCTTTTTCTCTCAGGTTGATAAAATTATCGGCTACCTGTTTTATTACGTCCAGCCGGCTCTGCCTTTCTCCATCAAGGGTAAAATCTTCTGCCAGCATACTGGTTGAAATATCCAGCGCGAGTATGATGTCTATGCCCTTGCTTTTTACCGTAGATTCAGAAGTAGCCGTCTGAGGCCTTGCCAGGGCCGCTATTAAAAGGGCTAAGGATAACGCGCGCATCAACGGGATGTTTTTAGCGAGCCGCTGTTTAAACGTCCGCTGCAGCCCCCCAAAGATCTCTATGTTGGAAAAGGTCAGGCCCGCTTGCGTGCGCCGCCTGCAAAGATAAACGAATAACGGGACCAGCAGTAAGAGAAAAAGATATATAGGATTCTGAAATCTCATTTTGAATTATTGCATCTCTTCAATCAGCTTATACGCCGATTGAAAAGTGGCCTCTGCTTCGGATTGAGAAGGCTCGTATTTCGCGAATTTTACCATATCGCAATGCCTCAAAAACTCTTCCAAGAGTTTCTTTTGTTCGGGCATAAGAACTACAGAAATATTCTGCAGGTTATGAAGGAATTCTTCGGTCGTCATCTCAGGCGCGGGTAAACTCAGGCGTTTTTCCAGGTATTTCCTCAGGCAGTTGGAGATCCCCAGGTAATATTCTTTCGTTTTTCCCTGTTCGATCAGGCCGCTGGATCTGATCTTCTTGAGTTCGGCCTGTATGGTTTCATATAGCGGGATCTCTCTTTTTGGCTGCCGCCTCATAACCTTCCTGATAGTACAGAAGAGCCCGGCCGCTAAGATCATAACTAACGCTATTACCGCTGTTACCGCGGAGTTTCTCAGCATAGCTTTAGCTATGACAGCGCCTTCTATCGGCGGCTTGATATCCTTTATATCCTGAGGGTTGTCTTTAAGAAGGGATTCTACCTTAAGGATGAATTGGGGGGTATTAAACACCTTCCATTCCTTGCCGCCTTTTCTCCTGTATTTTACTTCCATGGGGCCTACCATGGAATCTGATACCGAAAAAGTAGAAGCGGTATAGACCGCTGAGTAGCGTTTCGGCGCGAAAAAGAGAAACGGGCTGGCCTTAGATACCCTACGCTTTATTTCAAAACCGGGCATGGCCGCGGAAAGATCGGGGAATTCAACTTCAAGCGCCTTCCCCGATTCAATGGTTATTCTATATTGGACGATGTCTCCTATGTGAATATTGGTCTTATCTATATTTGCCCGCATCCTGGCCGGTTTTACCGAGGAGATCAGGTGCGAGGTAAACAGCAGTAAGGTAAGTATGCCTGAAAAATAATACAGCGGTCTTCGCCTGGTCTTCATTGTCAATGTATTCTTTTTTGCCTGACGCGGAAAAACTTTATGAGCGGCTTGACATACGATTCTCCCGCCATCAGGTTCACGGAGTCCATATTTATAGAGGCGAACATCTTGTCGCGTTTGGATACGCGGCCCAGGGATTCTTCATGATATACGCCTCTTAATTCCGGACTTGAGGTGTCCAGGTAGATCTGTTTGCCGGTCTCCGCGTCGCTTAAGTTTATTATGCCGGCATCGGGCAGATCTGTTTCTCTGTGGTCGTTGATCGTTATCGCCACGCAGTCGTGCCTTTTATTCGCGGCAAACAACGGCCTCTTGAATTCCTTATCAAAGAAATCGGAAATGATAAACGAGATCGTGTGCTTTCTGGTCACCTTGTTTAAATATTCCAGGGCGAGCGAAATATTTGTGCCGCTGCCGTTTGGCCTGAAGTAAAGCGCCTCCCTTATGACCCTCAGTACATGCCTGACGCCTTTTTTAGGAGGGATAAATTTTTCTATGCGGTCGGTAAAAATGATCAGCCCCACCCTGTCGTTATTCTGTATGGCGGAGAATGCCAGGACAGAACAGACCTCGGCAGCCAGCTCCGATTTAAACCTTTGTGTTGTCCCGAAACGGCTGGAGCCGGATACGTCGAGAAGAAGCATTAACGTAAGCTGGCGCTCTTCCGCGAATTTTTTTACGTAAGGAGCGCCGGCTCGGGCCGTCACGTTCCAATCTATGCTCCTTATGTCGTCTCCGGGCTGGTACTCTCTTACTTCCGAGAATTCTATGCCCTGCCCTTTGAAAACGCTTTCATACTGGCCGGCAAACATATCGGCGACCAGATGGGAGGTCGTTATTTGTATTCGTTTTATCTGTTTAAGGACTTCTTTCGGGATCATTGTGTTTAAGGCACCTCGATTTCTTCAAATATCTTTTTAATGATATCCTCCGAGGA
Source organism: Candidatus Omnitrophota bacterium (assembly GCA_028707125.1). Lineage (NCBI taxonomy): Bacteria > Pseudomonadati > Candidatus Omnitrophota > Candidatus Omnitrophota bacterium. The sequence continues at coordinate 1,050,974 of JAQTUX010000001.1, read as the reverse complement.
CATGTCTTCGGCTTCCGCTTCATAACTTATGATTATCCGGTGCCTTAAAACGTCCATGCCTATTGATTTTACGTCATGAGGGGTGACAAATCCCCTTCCCTGTATGAACGCGTATGCCTTGGCCGCGAGTGTCAGGTAGATGCTCGCGCGCGGCGAGGCGCCGTATTGTATAAGCCCGGCGAGCGCGTCTAATTTATAATTCTTGGGGTATCTGGTGGCGAACACGACGTCGATTATATACTGCTGTACCTTGTCGTCCACATAGATCTCATCCACCACCTTCCTTGATCTCATTATCTGCCCGGCGTCTATGACCGGATTGACGCGGATACCTTGTTCGGTATAACTCATCCTTTTTAATATTTTGCGCTCCTCTTCCTTATCCGGATATGTGAGTTTCAATTTCAGCATAAACCTGTCCACCTGAGCTTCCGGCAGCGGGTATGTCCCTTCCTGCTCTATGGGGTTCTGCGTTGCCAGAACTATAAACGGTTCATCCAGTTTAAAGGTGTTTTCGCCGATGGTGACCTGTCTTTCCTGCATGGCTTCAAGAAGGGCGCTCTGCACCTTTGCCGGGGCTCTGTTTATTTCATCGGCAAGTATGATATTGGCAAATATCGGCCCCTTTTTTGTGATGAAGGCATTATCCCTGAAGTTATAGATAAGGGTGCCGATCAGATCGGCGGGCAGCAAGTCAGGCGTGAACTGTATACGCTGGAATTTCGTGTTGATGGATTGGGCGAGCACCTTAGCCGTCAGTGTCTTGGCCAGCCCGGGAACGCCTTCGATCAATATATGGCCTCCCGAAAGAAGCCCTATGAACAGGCGTTCCAGCATATATTTTTGCCCGACTATGACCTTTTCTATCTCTGAGATTAAAGGGTTTAAGAACGCGTTCTCTTTCTTGATCTTTTCATTTAAGATGCCTATCGCCTTGTCTTCCATTTTACCTCCTGCTTTTTAGATAGGTTAGCGCTTTGATTTTTCTATTTTTTCAATATCCTCAACAGTCCCTCAAGCGGCAGCGTATTTATGACATCTTTCTTTTCCAGCCATCCCCTGCGCGCCACTGCCAGTCCGAACCTCATGGCGTCAAGCTGGTGTATGCCATGCGCGTCGGTGGCTATGGACAGCTTCACGCCTGATTGCCTGGCCAGCCGAGCGTTCATATCGTTTAGATCAAGCCGGGAAGGGAATGAGTTTATCTCCAGATGCGTGTTTGTGTCGGACGCCGCCTCAAGCACCTTCTCGAAATCCAGCGGGTACGGCTCGCGCACGCCCCACAACCTTCCGAAAGGATGGGCTATGATGTGCGCGTTTTTATTCCGGCAGGCCTTTATTATTCTTTTAGTAAACTGTTGTCGCGATTGTTTAAACCCCGTATGTATGGCAGCCACTACAACGTCAAACTGAGCCAGGATGTCGTCTCTGTAGTCCAGACCGCCCTCCGAATCAATGTCAACCTCCGCGCCGAAAAGTATCCTTATGCCTTTAATCCTTGAGTTGAGTTTATCTATCTCATTTTTCTTCTTTTTAAGTTCCGCCGCGGAAAGCCCGCCGGCGACCTTGAGCCCCTGAGAATGGTCTGTAACGGCGATATAGGAATACCCCTTATCCCTGGCGGCCTCTGTCATTTCCAGTATGGAATTCTGTCCATCGGAATAAGCGGAATGCGTATGCAGGTCGCCTTTTATGTCACCGGCGCTGATCAGATCAGGCAATCTGCCCTTCATGGCTAATTCAATCTCACCCATGTCTTCCCTCAGCTCCGGGACAATATAAGGCATGCCGAGTTGAGCAAACACGTCCTTTTCTTCCCTGCCACATATATACCTGTTTTCCCTGAATACGCCGTATTCATTTATCTTCAGGCCTTTTCTTATAGCCATCTGCCTTAATTTTACATTGAAGTTTTTTGAGCCGGTGAAATAAACCAGGGCCGCCCCCCAGGATCTTTCCTCAACTACCCTCAGGTCGACCTGCCGGTCGTCCTTTATAAGTATGGATGACTTTGTGCCGCCTTTGGCTATGATTTTTTTTACCTGGGGTATTTTTGTAAATCTATCCAGCACTCGCGGCTCGTCTCTTTTCGCGGCCGCGGCCAGTATGTCTATATCGCCTATGGTTTCTTTCTGCCTTCTTAAGCTGCCGCAGGCGCTTATTTTCTTTATCGCGCGTATGCCTTTAAGGGAATTCAATATCTCGTCCGTAAGCATGCCGGCCTCGGAAAGCGGCATCCGTTCCCTCCCTCTTTCCACGATGCCTATCCCCTGTTTTATGTTTTCTATGGTCTTTTCCCTTATCTTTTCCAGGCCGCTGAGTTTACCTTTTGCTATGGCCTGCTTAAGCTGGCTGATACTCTTTATTTTTAGTTTATCGTAGAGCATCTTTACGGTCTTCGGCCCCAGCCCCGGAATGTTCATAAGGTCAACTACGCCTTCCGGCACGGCCTTTTTTAACTTTTCATATTCCTTTAGCCCACCTGTCCGCGCTATCTCTTTTATCTTTTCTGCCAGGTCTTTGCCTATGCCTTCTATTGTCCGCAGTTTATCCTCGTTGATATAGGAGGTTATATCTTCACTCAGGTTTTCAATGTTCATCGCCGCCCTTTCGTAGGCGCGTATCCTGAACGGGTTGCCGCCTTTGATCTCCAGTATCTTGGCGATGTTGTAGAATATCTCCGCTATTAATTTATTGTTCATCTGTCTCTTTTATCAAATCCAAAGCCACTTCATTCTCCGGGTCAAGCGCCAGGGCCTTTTGCAGATATTCTTTATATTTTTCTTCATCTCCTGACTTAATATATGCCTCTGCCAGGCGGGCATAGGGCGTGGCGAAACCAGGCGCGATCTCCACAGCTGTTTTCAATTCTCTGACCGCCTTTGCGATATTGCCGCCGAATAGTTTCGGAGCGCGCAGGTAAAATGTGCCTAACCCAAGGTGTACTTCAGGCAGGTCGGGCGCGAGGGCATTCGCGCGTTCAAAATTGGCTCTTATCTTAAGCCCGTAATTTACCTTGCCAAACAGCCCGCCTTTCGCGGAACGCTCCGCGTTTATACTACCCAGCAGCATATAGGCCATGGCAAGGTCAGAGGCGTCTGTAATGTTTTTGGCGCTTGAATCTATGACCGACCTGATCATTTTAAGCGCCTTGCCCGCGTCCCCGTCTTTAGACAGGATATAAGCCAGGCTTATCTTTGCCTTATTGTAAAAAGGGTTTTTGTCCAGTATGTCCTGCAGGATCTCCCTGGATCTGCCGAGTTGATATCTTCTTCTCATGACTTCCGCGGCGCCCCAGGAGGCGTCTATATTGCCGGGTTCCTGTCGCAGTATGTCCAGGAAGATCAGTTCCGCTTCGTTATCCATTCTCTTTTTGAGAAGGACGTTCGCCTCTTTAAGGCCGGCATCTCGCGTGTTATTCGCTTTCAGAATAAATGACGACGTCTGTACGCGGCGAATTAAAGAGAAATATGATATAAGAGAAAGTGATATGCCGAGTGAGATGAGTATAATGGATGATCTTTTCATGCAACCATGTACTCATAACTGGATTCTATGGTCTTGATCAGATCCAGCAGCATTCTGTTTACAGGCGAGGGGATCCCCATGCTCTGGGCCTGCCTTACGATGACGCCGTTTATATAATCCACCTCTGTTTTCTTTTTTCTTAATATATCCTGGAGCATTGAAGAGATATTAGCAGCGGTGGATTCGCATACGGATTCCACCTTTGCCAACGGGTCATCATAGGCGAGCTTTATGCGCTTGCGTTTCGCTACCTTTACGGCTTCAGTAACAGCGTCCCTTAATATATTCCTTGAGCCCTCAAACTCAAGCAGTTTTCCATTGGCAAGCCGCGTTATTCCCGTAAGGGCGTTTATGCCGGCGTTGATGATCAGTTTTGACCAGATAAGGCCGTGTATATCCCTGCTTATCCTGGTTTCCAGCCCCGAGGCGTTGAATAGCTCGCGTATCCTGCGCATTTCTACCGGTATTTTTCCGTCTGGTTTGCCGATGACCGTCTCTCCCCTGCCCGCGTGCCTTACGCGGCCGGCCTCTATAAGCGTGGCGCCCTCATTTGTAATGCCCGCGATCACCCTCTCCTGGCCTATTGCCTCGGAGATATTCTCTATATTGCCTACGCCGTTCTGCAGCGTAAGGACATAAGCGCTTTCCGGTATCGCCCTCTTGATCTTTTCTATGGCCGGTTTTGTGTCGTATGATTTTACGCAGAGCATCACCAGCTCGCAGCCCTCGAACGCCCTAAGGTCTGTTTCAACAGTGGTCTTTATCTGCCATTTTCCCGATACCCCTTCAACGGATATGCCGCTTTTTCTTAAGGCCTCCGCCCTTTCAGGCGATTTATCAAAGAGCGTTACTTCCGCGTCCGTATTCTTCCTGGCCAGATGCGCGGCAAACAGGCTGCCTATAGCCCCCGGCCCCACTATTACTATTTTCATGCCATCACCCCTTGTTCAATAAATCTTCTGGAACGTAATTCCCTGTCCAGGTGGAAATCAAGGAACGACCTCAGCATCAGCGAAAGCTCTTCTTTGACCTTGCCTGTCAGCGTGATCCTCAGGTTGTCCTGCAGGCCGTTTTTCTCAATATGCAGGATGGTGGATATAGTGCCTTTATATATCGGCCTCGCCTCAGCGTCTCTGTGCAGGCATTTACGGCAGAGCATGCCGCCCATTGAAAGGCTGAAAAACGCCCTGTCATCCAATGCCGTAAGGCAAGAGACGCAGGAGTCAAAGTGCGGTTTGAACCCGCAGATGTTAAGCATCTTTATCTGGAAAATGACCGATATTTTCTGCGGCTGCGATCCATTATCCATAACCCTGAGGCATTCCACAAGGAAATCAAATATATCCGGATGAGCGTCTTCATTCTGCATAAGCGTATTGGTCAATTCGATCAGGAAATATGCCGCGTAGGTCGCCTCAAGGCCCATCCTTATATTATTGAAATTATCGCTCAAGTCGCACTGGCTGATGAGGTTGAATTCGGAATGCCTGCTTTTGTAGAAAACGATCTGGTTGAGGGAGAATGACTGCAGCGTAGAGGCGAACTTCCCGTGTTCAGCGTGCATGCCTTTAAGCTGGCCTTTTATTTTGCCGAAGTCCCTGGTAAACAGGGTGGTTATCAGGCTGGTTTCCCTTACCGGCACCCTGCTGAGGATTACCGCGTCTGTTTTGTGGATGGACATAGGTATCGCAATGATCCCAGTATGGCCTTTTCTTTCGCACGCATTTTTTTTCTGTCAGCCGCGCTCATATCGTCGTAACCAAGAAGGTGCAGTATGCCGTGGACTATGTAAAGGCATATTTCGTATTTGAATGAAGTCTTAAATTCCAGCGCGTTAAGGCGTGCCGTATCAACGCATATGACCACGTCGCCCAATATGCCCGGCGGCGGCTGTATGGGAAAGGATATGACGTCGGTAAGGGAATCTTTATGAAAATACCGCCTGTTGAGGCGCCTTATTTCTTTCCTTCCCACAAAATCAAGCGACAGCTCAATATGCCTGCTGTTGAGGCCCTTATCTTTAAAGACCCTGGCGGCTGTCTTTTTTATCGCTTCCCTGGTGATGGGCAGCCGCCCTTGGCTGTTTTTTATGTGCACCTTCATGCTCTTCAGGATACGCTACGCGCGCGTGATAAATACCGCCGAGAATATGAGTGGATACGTCCGCTATTTTTTCCATGTCTCTAAGGGTCAGGTCGCATTCATCCAGCTGGCCGTCAATGAACTTGTTGTTTATGATCTTGCGCACTATTTCTTTTATCTTTGTCGGCGTGGGCTCCGACAGCGCGCGTGTTGCCGCCTCTACCGAATCAGCCAGGAGGACGATCGCCGCCTCTTTGGTCTGTGGTTTCGGCCCGGGATAACGGAATACCTCCTCTTCTACGGCCTCTCCTCCTTCAATGCCCTCCATCGCCTTCTTGTAGAAATAATATACGAGGCTTGTGCCGTGATGCTGAGGTATGAAATCCACAATGGCTTGGTTAAGTTTGTAGCGCCTTGCCAGGTCAACACCCTCTTTAACATGGTTCATGATTATCATTTTGCTCATGGAGGGGGCGAGCGATTCATGCTTGCTGGCATCGGGAAGCTGGTTTTCGCTGAAATATTCCGCTTTTTCTATTTTGCCTATGTCGTGATAATACGCCCCGACGCGGGCCAGAAGCGGGTTGGCGCCTATCGCCTCAGCCGCCGCCTCAGATAGATTGCCCACTATCAAACTGTGGTGATAGGTGCCGGGCGCCTCAAGCACCATTCTTTTCAGCAGCGGATGGTTAAAGTCGGTAAGTTCCAGAAGGCTAATGTTGGTGACCACCTTGAACAGGTATTCAAATATCGGCAGGGCTCCTACCACAAAGATAGAGGAAAACAAGCCGTTAAGCACAAGGTAGTTGTAACGCGCAAAGGTATAGAATTTAAATTTGTCTATAATAAACAGCGAGACAACCTGGATCAGGCCGACGATAAGCCCGCTGCTTATGATTTGCGAACGCCTGTGCGCCTTCCACACCAGCAATGTCGCCAAACATCCCCCTGTAATAAATAACGTGCTTAGCGGCAGGCTGTTGCCGGCTATTATCCCGGCAAAGAGCCCGCAAAGCAGCGTCATGATAAGCGAAAGCAGCAGGTCGTTGAAAAGCACGGTGACCAGAAAAGACACCGCGCAGACGGGTATGTAAAAAACAGGCAGGTTATTGCTGAGGATGAGCTTGGCAGCGGAAAGAAAGAGCACGAAAATGAATATAAGGTGCAGCGGCCTCGGCCTTTTATGCGCGGGCCCGGCTGTCAGCGCCGTAAGATAAACCGCCAGCGCGATGAGCGCCAACAGGGAATAGGATTCTATATCCAGCGCGAATACGCCGAAGACGCACAACGCGACCCACAGCAAAAGCAACAACTTATTCTTTAGCGCCCGCTTTTTCATATGCCTCTATGATCTTTTGTACCAGTTCATGCCTGACTACGTCGGCTCCGCTGAAATAGATAAATTTAATATCCTCTATGTCCTTCAATATTTCCTGCGCCTTCAGCAGCCCTATGGGTTTTCCTCCGGGCAGGTCGCTCTGCGTAGGGTCGGCAGTAATAACCGCCTTGGAATCAAAACCTAAACGCGTCAGGAACATCTTTAACTGTTCTACCGTGCAGTTCTGCGCCTCATCCAGTATGATAAACGCGTCATTGAGCGTTCTGCCGCGCATGTAAGCCAGGGGCGCCACCTCTATGGTGCCGGTTTCAATGTATTTTTCGATCTTTTCCGCGTCCATCATGTCATAAAGCGCGTCATATAACGGCCTGAGATACGGCGATATCTTTTCGACCATATCCCCCGGTAAAAACCCCAGCTTTTCTCCTGCTTCCAGGGCGGGGCGCGTGAGTATTATACGGTTTACTTCGCCTTTCTTGAATGAATCAACAGCCATTGTCATTGCCAGATATGTTTTGCCTGTGCCGGCAGGCCCCATTCCGAATACGAGGTCGTATCTTCTTATCGCCTCAACATACTCCCGCTGCCCCTCTGTTTTAGGCCCGATCACCCGCCCTTTAAGGGACGCGCCTATTTCTACCGGAGATAAATGCGCCGTTTTTCTCCGCGCGGAAGGGTTCTTAAAAGACCTTAGTAGAAAATGTATGTCCTCTTTGTCTAAGCCGCGGCCTTCGCGGACCAGGGCCAACAGGCCTTCTATAACAGAACAGGCCTTGTCCACGTTTTTCTTAGACCCTTTGATCTTGACGGTATCGTCCCTCGCGCTGATCACGGCGTTAAGCTCATGCTCGATTATCTTGAGGTTCTTATCCTGCCGGCCGAATAATTCCTGGGCTTCCCGGATATTATTTAATTTTAACGTTCTCTCCATACGCTTATTTTCCCGGTATTTTTAATTTCTGTCCGGCGTATATGCGGTCGGGGGTCTTTAGCTGCTCTTTATTCGCGTCATATATCTTCTTCCATTGTTTCAGGTCTCCGTACACTTCCTTTGATATCTTCTCCAGCGTATCGCCCTTTTTTACGACATAGATGTCGTAAGTTATCTCTTCGGTCTCTTCCAACTCCCGCGGTATATCGCGTTCGGTAAAAACACCCTCAGCCGGAGATTTATCTTCAGGCATCGGCTCTACTGCTGACGGCGCGGTTACCGGGGCCGGGATGTTTCTTTTTGCTTTCGCCTTTTTCATCTCTGACGGCGTAAAGACCTCAACTTCTAAAACCTTGTGTTCCCGGTATACCCTTCTTTCTTTCTCGGTGCTTACGCCGGCAGGAACGTTGCCCTGTATGTATCCGCGGTTGCCCGCGAGAGACTGGTCCTGCCTCTCCTTCATGATCGTGTATGACCTGGTTTCCACGCAGCCGCTTAACGCCGCCAGGAACAGACCCGCTGCAAGCAATGATAGCGCCCTTTTCATTTTTCCTCCTTCTCTATTTTCTTACTTATAGAAATATTTAACGCCTTTAATTGCGCCTCATCCACGCCTGAGGGCGCGTCGGTAAGCAGGCAAAGGCCTTTCTGCGTCTTGGGAAAGGCGATGACATCGCGGATGCTCGGTTGATCAAGCAGTATGGCCAGGAACCGGTCTAACCCGAACGCTATGCCGCCATGGGGCGGGGCGCCGTATTTAAACGCCTCAATAAGGAATCCGAAGCGCTTTTCAATCTCCTCGGCAGGCATGCCTATGATCTTAAAGATCCTTTCCTGTAATTGGGAATTATGTATCCTTATGGACCCGGAGCCTATCTCGTTGCCGTTGAGCACCAGGTCGTAAGAACGCGCCCTCGCCTTTTCCTTGTTTTTTTCAAGGCCGTCTATATCCTCCTCCTTAGGCGCGGTAAAGGGATGGTGCTCGCCCTCCCATCTCTTTTCTTCATCGTTGTATTTAAACAAAGGGAAATCGGTGACCCAGACGAACGCGAGTTCTTCCCTGGAATCCTTGTCTTTTCTTACATCCGGCTTATCGCTGTTGAACTCACTTATCGCTTCGGCGTGGCTCATGCGGGGAAACGGTATGTTGATGTCTATGCCGCGCAGCTCTTTCACTATGTCCTTTACCAGTTTCTCTGAAAGCGCGAATATATCTTCTTCGTCAATGAAAGACATTTCAATATCTAACTGGGTGAATTCCGGCTGCCTGTCCGCCCTTAAATCTTCGTCGCGGAAACACTTGGCTATCTGGAAATATTTATCAAACCCGGAGACCATCAGGATCTGTTTGAATAACTGAGGCGATTGCGGAAGCGCGTAGAATGACCCCGGATTAAGCCGTGAAGGCACAAGGTAGTCCCTGGCGCCTTCGGGAGTTGACTTTGTCAATATTGGGGTCTCCACTTCAATAAAACCCTCTTTCTCCAGCAGGTTTCTGGCGCGGGAGAACAGCCTGTGGCGCATAAATATATTTCCGAAACTCCCCGGCTTTCTCAGGTCAAGGTAGCGGTATTTCAGTTTTAACTCTTCGTTTACTTCCTGAGCATCGCCTATTTCAAAAACAGGCGTCTTGGCCTGGTTTAATATCTCAAGCTCCTTTGCCAGCACCTCGACCATCCCGGTTTTAATACGGGGGTTTTGCGTGCCTTCAGGCCTTAAATTTACGATGCCTTTCAAGGAGATCACGAATTCAGGCCTCAGGTCCTGTGCTATCTTATGGGCCTCAGGCGCTTCCTTAGGGATGAACACGACCTGTGTAAGCCCGTCCCTGTCCCTTATGTCTATAAAGATCAGTTTACCGTGATCGCGCCTGCTGTGCACCCAGCCGCAGAGCACCGCTTCTTTGCCCACATTGTTCTCGGTAAGCTGTCCGCAAGTATGAGTCCTCTTCATGATCCCAGTTTATCCTTTAAAATACGCTGCAAGTTATCTACGGCGACCGATTCCTGCGTTCCCGATAGCATGTCTTTTATGGCTACGGATTTATTGCTTATTTCATCGTCGCCCACAAGCAGGGCAAACCTCGCGCCGATATCATTTGCCTTGCGCATATTCGCCTTTAGCGACCTGTTTTCATAATCCATATCCGATATTATATTATTATTTCTCAACGCCTGGAGAGTATTGAGGCAGGCCTGGCGCGCATTCCGTGATAAAGGGATGATGTATGCCTGAAGTTGATGCTGCGGTATTTTAAGCCCGCCATCCATTGAAAGCATCGCCCTTTCCACGCCCAGCGCGAAACCTACCGCCCCTTCAGTATCGCCGCCAAGTTCTTTTATCAGCATGTCATATCTTCCTCCGGCGGCAAGCGCGTCCTGCGAACCCAGTTTATCCGATGTCGCTTCAAACACCGTCCTCGTGTAGTAGTCAAGCCCTCTGACCAGTTGGTTTGACATTTTATATGGTATACCCGAAGAAGAAAGGCCTTCTAATACGCTTTTGAAGTGGCTGCCGCATTCCTCACACAGGTAACTGTCAAGGATGTCCAGCTTGCCGACCGCCTCTTTGCATTCGGTTTTTTTACAGTCCAGTATCCTCAGTACGTTTCTCTGGTAACGCTCAACGCAGTCCTCGCAGAGCTCTTTTAACTGCCCCTTCAGCGACTTCTTGAGCGCGGCCGATAATCTTTTTTTATCTTCGGCGCAGCCAAGGCTGTTTATCCTTAATTCAAAATCCTTTACCCCTATTTCGCCGAGGATCCTGTTTAACAGAGAAATGACCTCAACGTCCAATTCCGCGCTAAGGGAACCGATCGCCTCGCATCCGATGTGATGAAACTGCCTCAAGCGCCCCTTTTGCGGGCGTTCCGCGCGGAACATCGGCCCCAGATAATACAGTTTGGAAAAATGCTCTTGTTTGTCCAGATGGTTTTCCAGCCATGCTCTGACTACAGAGGCCGTGCCTTCCGGCCTCAGGGCGATCGTGTCGCTGTCCCTTTTGATCAAGAACATCTGCTTCTGGACTATCTCGGTGGTTTCACCCAAAGAGCGGTTGAACAGCTCGGCCTCTTCCAATAGCGGCGTGCGGATCTCTTTATATCCGTAAACAGCAAAGATACGCCGCGCCCTGCTTTCGGCCTCCTGCCACAATAGCGCCTCTTCAGGCAGAATATCTTTTGTGCCCCTGATTGTCTTATACATTATTTGATCTTTTGTTTCATCTCCAAACCCGGCTTAAAAATCGCCACTTTTCTGGAAGGCACCGGAACAGCCTCTCCCGTCCTGGGGTTTCTGCCTGTGCGCGGCCGTCTTTGCTTGATCTTGAAGACACCGAAATTGCGCAGTTCTATCTTTTCGCCGCGTGCCAGGCCTTCAATGATACAGTCAAAACTCTTTTGCACCACCTTTTTTACGTCGGTCTGTTTGATGCCGGTTTCATCGGCAACCTTCAGCACTATATCTTTCTTTGTCATACTCTTACACCTCCTCAATGAGCGCACAACTTACGGAACGAAGTGACGTAAGTTGTTGCGCGAATTGATCCCGAAGCGTGCGCAGTAGATTTCGAAGAAATCTACAAGCGCTTACGCGAGGGATAACTTTGTAACTATAATACCAGCAAAACCTTATGAAATCAAGGAAAAAATGCAGGGGGCTAGACTATAAAGGAAAATTTTTTTTCTCCGATAAGCTCTTCAAAGTCGCGGATAAGTTCGGGTGTGGGAGTAATGAAGAAACCCTGTCCTACCATGATCTGGACGTTCTGCCTGCCTCCGTTATTTAAATGAAGCAGGACCGGTACCTTGCCGGGAGAAGAGGCCAGGCGTTCTTTGAGGCTCTTAAGGACATTCTCCTTTAAGCCGGTCAGGTCTATATTTACGGAACTTATTGAATTGTAGATATGTTCAATGGGTTGTATTTCGCTGGCGATTATCTTGGGCGTTTCTTCTTTGAGGACTAACCGCCCTTTCACCAGCACGACGTTATTCGGCTGAAGGTTGCGCCAGTACTGTTGAAAGGTCTGAGGAAATACCAGCACTTCAACCGAACCCTCCAGGTCCTCTAACTTCAATATAGCCATTTTTTCCTGTTTGGCCCGTGTAAGCGTCTGTTTGATCTTGGCGATAAGGCCGAGCAGTTTTACCGTCTGCCCGTCTGACTGCGATGTAATGTTTCCCGTATGGCAGGACACGAAGCGCTTGAGGGTCTTCGCGTATCCGGCAAGCGGATGGCCGCTTATATAAAATCCCAGCATCTCTTTTTCAAAGGCGAGCAGCTGCGGCTCAGGCCACTCCTTTATATCCGGGATGTCCGTGCCCTTTGTGTTGAATGCCGGATTATTTCCCGGGCCGTCGCCAAAGAAGGACAACTGGCCGCTGGAACGCTCTCTTTGCAGTCTTGAGGCCGAATCAAGACAGTAAGAAAGCGCGGCCATCATCTGCGCGCGGTAGAGCTTGAATGAATCAAACGCCCCGCATTTGATCAAGCTTTCCGTCACCTTTTTGTTCACCAGGCGCAGGTCAACGCGCTGGCAGAAATCGTCCAGAGATTTGAACGCGCCCTTTTCGCCGCGCGATCTGACGATGGATTCAATGGCGCCGGCGCCCACATTCTTGACCGCCTTGAGCCCGAACCTTATGGTATTATCGTCTATTACCGCGAAGTTCATAAAACTCTCGTTTATGTCCGGCGGCAGGACCTTTATCCCCATCCTTTCAGCTTCGTTCACGTATTCCACTATCTTATCCGTATTATCGCATTCTGAGGTAAGAAGCGCGGACATGAACTCAACGGGGTAATTGGCCTTGAGGTAGGCGGTGCGATAGGAGATCATCGCGTACGCCGCTGAATGTGATTTGTTGAAGCCGTACCCCGAAAAGTACTCAATCAGATCAAATATCTTTTCCGCCAGCCCCCTCTTGATGTTCTTTTTCAGGCAGCCGTCGATAAATATCTTGCGCTGCTCTTCCATGACTTCCGGTATCTTCTTCGCTATGGCGCGGCGCAGCATATCCGCCTGCGTCATCGTGAAACCCGCCAGTGAAGAGGCTATCTGCATTACCTGTTCCTGATAGACAATGATCCCGTATGTCTCAGCCAGTATCGGCTCCATGCTCTTATGGTCATACCTTATGGCTACTCTGCCGTGCTTCCTCTGGATAAAGTCATCAAGCATGCCTGAGCCGATGGGGCCGGGCCTGTATAAAGCAAGCAGGGCGATCAGGTCCTCAAAGCGTTCGGGGATCAATTTCTTCAAGAGGTCGCGCATGCCCGAACTTTCTATTTGAAATATGCCGCCTGTATGGGCGGAGGCCAGCAGCCGGAAGGTATTTTTATCGTCAAACGGCAGCTCCTCAATATTTATATCCACGCCCTTTGTCCTCTTGATTATCTTGACGGCCTGGTCTATTACCGTCAGCGTCCGCAGGCCCAGAAAGTCCATTTTGAGCAGGCCTATCTTTTCCAATATGCCCATGCTGTATTGCGTGGTGATCTGGTCGTCTCCGGTCTTGAACAAGGGCAGGTAATCAGTGAGGGGTTTATCCGTGATCACTACGCCGGCGGCATGTATGGAGGCATGCCGCGTCATGCCCTCCAGAGAAAAGGCGGTGCTCATAAGCTGCTCGATCTGCTGGTCGGTCTTGTACATCTTATTCAGTTCCGGCTCCTGTTCCACCGCGCCCCTTAAAGAAGTGACTGAGTCATAAGGTATCAGCTTGGCGATCCTGTCAACATCGGCATAAGGTATGCTCATCACCCTGCCTACGTCCCTGACCACGGCGCGCGCCTGCATGGTCCCGAAGGTTATGATCTGGGCGACGTTATCCTTGCCGTATTTCTGCGCCACATAATCAATGACCTCCTGCCTTCTTTCGTAACAGAAATCAATGTCTATGTCAGGCAGGCCCATCCTTTCAGGATTAAGGAATCTTTCAAAGATCAGGTTGTATTGCAGCGGGTCTATGTCGGTAATACCTAGCAGGTAACTGACCAGGCTTCCGGCGGCAGAACCTCTGCCCGGCCCTACCGGTATGCCTTGTTTCCTGGCATAGTCTATGAAATCCCAGACAATAAGAAAGTAGCTGTCAAAGCCCATCTTTTCTATTATGGTGAGTTCCTGTTTCAGCCGTTGGCTTATACGCGCGGATACTTCTTTGAACCTTCTGCGCAGGCCTTCATCGCACAGGCGCCTCAAAAATTCCTGGCAGTTCTTGCCGTCGGGAGGATGATAAGATGGAAGGTGTATCTTGGAAAAGTCCATTTCCAGATTGCATAACTCCGCGATCAGGAGAGTATTTTTTATCGCCTCAGGCGTATCCCCGAACATCTTTTTCATCTCATCAGGGGTCTTGAAATAAAACTCGTCTGTCTGGAATTTCATATGGCCGGGGTCGGCAAGCGTGTTCTGGGTCTGGATACAGAGCAGCGCCTCATGCGCCGCGGAGTCCTCCCTTTTGAGGTAATGCAGGTCGTTTGTGGCGGCTACGCCTATTGATAATTCCCTGGCTATCTTTAACAGGTGCTCATTGACCTTTTTTTGTTCGGGGATGCCGTTCTCCTGGATCTCAAGGAAAAAGTTGCCCTTACCCATAATATTGAGGAAATCGTCAGCCGCCTTTAAGGCGTCATTATACCGGTTTTCCTGTATGAGGCAGGGTATTTCCCCTTTAAGGCAGGCGGAAAGCCCTATCAGGCCTTTTGAGTATCGCGCCAGCACTTCCTTGTCTATCCGCGGGCGGTAATAGAAGCCTTCAATGTATCCGATGGAAACAAGTTTACAGAGGTTCCTGTAGCCCTCTTCGTCTTTTGCCAGCAGTATAAAATGGTTAGCGGCCTCTTGTATTCCGGACGGCTCTTTATTAAGGCGGCTTACGGGAGCTATGTATGCCTCGCAGCCGATAATGGGTTTTATCCCCTGTTTCTGGCATTCAAGATAAAATTCAATGGCCCCGAACATGTTGCCATGGTCTGTAATTGCCAGGGCAGGCATCTTGTGGTGTACGGCTGTATTTATCAGTTCGGGTATACGGCAGGCGCCGTCAAGGAGAGAATACTGAGTGTGGACGTGCAGATGGACAAAATCGGAATGAGGCATTATTGATTAGCGAAAAGTGTAAAGCGCAAAGCGTAAAACCAAAACGTAAAGTTTAAAGTTTTTGTTTGTTAGTTTTAAGTTTTACACTTTAGTTTTGCGCTTTTCGCTTTACGTTTTACGCTTATTTATTCCCACTCAATCGTAGCCGGAGGCTTTGAGGAAATGTCGTACACTACCCGGTTCACGCCCTTTACTTCATTGATGATGCGGTTGGATATCTTTCCGAGCAGCTCGTAAGGCAAAGGCACCCAGTCCGCGGTCATTCCGTCGTTGCTTGTGACGCAGCGTATGGCGACCACGTTCTCATAGGAACGCTGATCGCCCATGACGCCGACGCTCTTTATCGGCAAAAGCACCGCGAAGGACTGCCATATTTGTTCGTACAGCCCGGCCGCCCTTATTTCTTCAAGCAGGCGCCGGTCTACCTCCTGCAGGATCCTTATCCTGTCCGCGGTTACCTCGCCGATGACCCTTACCGCCATCCCGGGCCCCGGGAACGGCTGTCTTTGAAGGATGGGGTCGGGTATGCCTAATTCCCTGCCTAATTGCCGCACCTCATCCTTGAACAGGTCCTTCAGCGGCTCAACGAGTTTCAGCTTCATGTGTTCCGGAAGCCCGCCTACGTTGTGGTGCGTCTTTATTCTCGCGGACGGGCCGCCAAAGGCGGACCGTGATTCTATTACGTCAGGATAGATCGTGCCTTGAGCGAAAAACTCAACATGTTTGGCCCTTGCCGCCTCATGTTCAAATACCTTTATGAATTCATTGCCTATGATCTTGCGTTTTTCTTCCGGGTCAACCACTCCCTTTAATTTATCAAGGAAGCGCCTGGACGCGTCTATAAAGCTTACGTTCATCTTGAAGTTTTCCTTGAAGGTCTTTTTTACCTGCTGCGGCTCATCCTTGCGCAGCAGGCCGTTGTCTATGAAGATACACTTCAAATTTTTTCCTATAGCGCGGTGCACAAGCACCGCGGCAACCGAAGAATCCACGCCGCCGCTTAAGCCCAGCACCGCCTTTTTCTTTCCCACGGCCGCTTTTATGTCTTCCACCGCGCGCTTTATAAACGAGCCGATGATCCAGTTTGTGCGGCCGCCGCAGATCTTATAAACAAAATTCCCCAGGATCTCCGCGCCCTTCTGGGTATGCATGACTTCCGGGTGAAACTGCACGCCGTAGATCTTCCTCTGCCTGTTGGCTATGGCGGCTACCCGGGAATTCATCGTATGCGCGATACTGACAAAACCGGGAGGCAGTTTCGTGAGCAGGTCGCCGTGGCTCATCCAGCAGCTGAGATTGCCCGGCATTTCGTAAAACAGGTCCTTCATGCTGTCTATGAACAACTCCGCCTTGCCGTATTCCCTGTTGGTCGCGCTTTTTACCTTGCCGCCCAGGATGCGCGCGATCGCCTGCATGCCGTAGCATATGCCCAGAACAGGTATGCCTAACTGAAATATCTTTTTATCTGGAAGCGGGACATCCTTTTCGTAGACCGAAGCGGGGCCTCCTGAAAGAATCAGGCCGTATGGGTTAAGCTTTTTGATTTCCTCCGCGGGTGTATTATAAGGGATTATCCTGCTGAATACCCTGTTCTCGCGTATCCGCCGGGCGATCAACTGTGTGTATTGAGAGCCGAAATCCAGGACAAGTATCGGCCGCATCTGCTTTACCGGAATGGACGGCTTGCTTCTGGCATAACGTTTTATCATTTTCAGCCGGTTGGATTTTATTTTCTTTTTCATTTGCCCATCCCCACTCTCTGGCCTACCTGAAATATCTTTCCTTCCGTCTGTATGGAAGGCGCGATTATGATCTCTACGTCGTGCATCTGTTTTACGCTGGCGGCCCCTAACGAACCCATTGATGTCTTAAGCGCTCCCATCAGGTTTTGTGAGCCGTCATCAACCTTGGCAGGTCCGAACAGTATCTCTTCAAGTGTTCCGGTGGTCCCTACTTTTACGCGGGTACCGCGCGGCAGGTTCACGTTTGAAGTTGCCATGCCCCAGTGGAAGCCCCTGCCCGGCGCCTCTTTTGCCTTGGCAAACGCCGACCCTACCATCACGGCGTCGGCTCCGGCGGCAAACGCCTTGCAGATCTCTCCGCCTATCCTCATTCCGCCGTCAGTAATAACAGGTATATAATTGCCTGTCCTCTTATAATGGAAATCCCTCGCGGCGGCGCAATCTAACGTGGCAGTTACCTGAGGCACGCCTATGCCTAACACGCCTCTTGTGGTGCAGGCAGCGCCCGGCCCTATGCCTACAAGCAGGCCGGCAGCGCCGGTCTCAAGCAGCTCTAATGTTACCTCGTATGTTACGCAGTTGCCGATAATGACGGGGATCTTCGTTTCTTTACAGAACTTATGCAGGTCAAGCGCCTTGTATTCCCTGGCCATATGCCGCGTGCTCGTAACTGTGGATTGGACCACAAAGAAATCCGCGCCCGCCTCCTGCGCGATCTTCGCGAAACGCTCCGCGTTAGCGGGTATGCAGCTTACCAGGGCCGTGCCTTTCTGCTTTTTTATGTCTTTAACGCGCTCGCCTATGAGTTTTTCTTTTACCGGCTCAAGATATAAACTCTGGACAAGATGCGTCGCCTCTTCAACGGAGGCCTTGGCGATCTTATTTAAGATCTCATCGGGCTTCTCATAGCGGGTCTGCACGCCGTCAAGATTAAGGACGGCCAGGCCGCCCAGCCGCGACATTTCAACCGCGAATTTCACATCAACCACGCCGTCCATTGCCGCCGCCATGATCGGGATCTTATATGTCTTTCCGGCGATCTTAAGAGACGCGTCTACCTCATTCGGGTTGACCGTAACCATGCCCGGCACCAGCGCCACATCATCAAACCCGTAACATTTCCTTGCCCGCTTGTTAATGCCAATCCACTCGCCCATTTGTTAACCCCTTTGTTTGCAGATATTTATGTGAAAAAATACCGGAATTACCGATGAGAAATTATATACGATTTATGGCAGGTTGTCAACATATTCGTATATCTTTTTTCTGGGTCAAAAATTTCCTGCTTATATAGGCGAAATCGTCTATGCTTAACTTCTCGGCTCTTATATCCGGCCTCAGGCCGCGTTTTGCCAGAATTGAAGATAGTTCCACGGGATCGATGATCTTCTTGAGGGAGTTTTTCAGGGTTTTCCTGCGCTGGTTAAAGGCGGCTCTGACAATTTTAAAGAAAAACTCCTCATTGCCGGCTATGCAAGGAGGCCTTCTCCTTACTTCAATATTCAAAAACGCCGAATCTACTTTAGGGACAGGGTAGAAACACCCCCTGGAGATAACAAAGTCAAGACGCGGCATCAGGTAATAACCGCAGTAAATACTGAATGAGCTGTAATCTTTTGAGCCGGGTTTTGCGACTATGCGCCGCGCGAATTCCTTTTGCACGGTCAAATAGACATTACTGATATGCTTCTTGTGTTTGACAAGGTGGATTATGATGGGGGTGGTGAGATAATAGGGTATGTTGCCGAATACTTTTATGCGTTTACCCTTACCCAGGCCGGCGATATTTACTTTTAAGATATCGCCGCATATCAATTCAACATTGCCGAATTCTTTCAGCCGTGGTTTCAGGCCTTCGCATAGATCTCTGTCAAACTCTACGGCGATCAGCCGTTTTACCAGCGGCGCGATCAGACAGGTCATCTCTCCCCTGCCCGCGCCGATCTCCAATACGGTATCGCCCTGCTTAAAAGAACAGATATCCAGTATCTTTTTCCTGATATTCTTCTCAACCAGGAAATTCTGGCCTAACCTCTTTTTAGGATACGCGCGCATTTGATGGCGGTTTTTACGGCTTCGATCATTGAGGAGGCATCGGCCCTGTTTTTTCCCGCGATATCAAAGCCGGTGCCGTGAAGCGGAGACGTCCTGACAAAAGGCAGGCCCACGGTCAGATTAACGCCTTTATTCTCGCCTATAAGCTTAAGCGGTATCAATGCCTGGTCGTGATACATCGCCACCAGGCCGCTTCCCTTTGTCCTGCTTGCCAGAAGCACGGCGCTGTCAGCCGGAAGCGGGCCTTTCAGGCCTTTTGCCATTTTTGACGCGGCTTTTACCGCCGGCTCTATAACGGTAATTTCTTCTTTGCCGATGAGGCCGGCGTCAGAGGCGTGCGGGTTAAGGCCGCAGACAAAGATTGCAGGACTCTTAATACCGAACAGTTGCTTAAGCGCCCGGTGGGTAAACAGGATTGTATCTATTACATCTTGCCTGCTGATCTTATGCGCTACCTGCTTTAGGGGGATATGACGGCTTACCAGGCCTATGCGTAGAGGCCCCGCGGTAAGCATCATAAGAAATTTTTTCACCCCAAAAAGCCCCGCGAGGTATTCTGTGTGGCCCTGGAATCTATAACCTGCTTTGTTAATAGTTTCCTTGCTGACAGGAGCGGTTACAAGGCAGTCAATAGCGCCCGCTTTTATGAGATCCGCGGCGGTATTGATATACTCAACTGAGGCGCGGCCGTATTCCGCGCTCACCTTGCCGAAAGCGAAATTTTTCCGGTTCAGGTTCCTTAAATCAATAAAATCAACGTTGCCGCGCTCTATGAGCGTTGACCTTCCTGCCGCGCGCGTAAAGGCGTGTTTGTCTCCTATGATCGTAAAATCAGCGGAGTTATCTATTGAAGAAGATGACAACGCCTTTACCGTTACTTCGGGCCCTATACCCGAAGGATCACCGATCGTGATACCGACTTTGATCCTCATGTCTATTTAGGCGGCATCATATGGCGCCCGCCCTGCATCATCTTCATTTGCATAGACCCGCCCATATACTTGCAGCGCAGCATACCGACCTTGGCAGCAGACGCGACTACCGCCGCTATCACTATCAACAACACTATCTGCCAGAATAATTTCCAGCTCATTCTCTCACCTCCTCATTTGATCGCGATATACGATCTTTCCTTGACTTCTTTCAACCAGGATTTGATCTTATTGGTGACCTTGTTATACGAAATGATCGCCTTTATCTGCGGCTGCGCCTCATCCAGGGCCAGCCGCTCTTCAGGCATGATCTCATCTATTTTGAATACGTAATATACGCCGTCGACTTCAATATGATCGGTAATACCCGGTGAGGCGGGCCTGAAAACCAGCTCGTCGAATTCTTTTCTTAACGTTTTTTCGCTCACAATACCCATATCTATAAAGCTTGCCGTTTCGCCATCGGCAGCCTCTTTAAAGCCGCCGCCTGTTCTTATCCTGTTAAGGGCGCCGTAAAGCGCGTCTTTGTCTTTGATGGCCAGCGCCGAGACCTTTCTCATTTGCGGCTTCTTTATTTCATCGCCGTGCTCTTTATAATAACGCGTTATCTCCGCGGGAGAAACGTGCACGTTTGACTCAAATTTCATTTCCATAAAGCCCTTTATAAGCATCTGAGCCGTTATCCTCTCTTCAATATCCGACTGCGTCAGCCCGCGCTGGATCAGATACATCCTGAAGAGCTCTTCAGACGGATACCTCTTTTTTATCTCTTCCACGCGTTTGTCAAGCGCGCGCTTTGTAACCTGGGCGCCTTCTTTCTTTGCCTGCTGGAGTATGAGCTTGTTCTCAATTATCGTATTGAGCGCGTCCTTGCGCACAAGCGCCATTTGTTCCTCCAGGCCTTTTCCCTCATAGCGCGAGGACAATTCAAGCTCAGTAAATTGAATGAAGCCCTCTAATTCCGACTCGGTCACGATATCATCGTTTACGATAGCCACTATCCTCTCAGCGAATACGGGAGAGGTCAGTAAGATAAAACTTAAGATTAGAAATACAGTTTTGTTATACATTATGACAATGTGTTTAATTTTACGTTATCTGCTTATAATTCGCGACTGCCTGCCTTAACAGGCGGCAATAAAGGTCAAAGCCGACCGCCATTATAAAACCATGCTGCTCGGTGCCCAGGATATTGCCCGCGCCCCTGATCTCAAGGTCTTCCATGGCGATGCTGAACCCTGAACCGAGATGAGAATATTGTTCTATCGCCGCGAGGCGCTTTTTTGACTCGCCGCTTAAAGACGCCGCCCTGGAGACCAGAAGGTAAGCGTAGGCGCGCCTGTTAAACCTGCCTACCCTGCCGCGAAGCTGATGCAGGTCTGCCAGTCCGAACGCCTCGGCATTGTCTATAATTATAGTGTTTACGTTGGGGATATCAATGCCCGATTCAATAATAGAGGTGCATACGAGCACGTCTATACCGCCTTTTATGAAATCAAGCATTACCTTTTCAAGTATTTTCGGGGGCATCTGGCCGTGAGCATAAGCAGCCTTTATGCTGCCGGGTAGTATTGCCTTTATTCTCTCCAAGGTGCGCTCTATGTCATAGACCTGATTATGCACAAAATAGGCCTGGCCTTTGCGTTTTTTCTCCCTCAATACCGCCTGTCTTATCAGATTTTCATCATATTCTACCACATATGTCGCCACAGGGATACGGTTTTTTGGCGGGGTATTAACCTGTGACATATCCTTGGCCCCCATAAGGCTCATATAAAGCGTGCGCGGTATGGGAGTTGCCGTAAGGGTCAACACATCTACCGAAAGGCGCAATGTCTTAAGCTTTTCTTTTGCCTTTACGCCAAAACGCTGTTCTTCATCAATTATGACCAGCCCCAAATCCCTGAAATGTATATCGTCTCCCAGGAGCCGGTGCGTTCCTACCACTATATCAACAGAGCCGTCTTTCAGGCCCTCTGTTATGCCGCGCTGCTGGGAGCCGGTCTTAAAGCGGCTGAGCATCTCAACTCTTATGGGGAATTCTTTGAGGCGTGAGCAGAAGTTATAATAGTGCTGTTCGGCAAGTATGGTCGTAGGCACAAGCATCGCCACCTGCTTATTGTCCATAACCGCCTTGAAGGCGGCGCGCATCGCCACTTCTGTTTTGCCATAGCCGACCTCTCCGCATATGAGCCGGTCCATCGGCTTCTCCGACTCCATATCTTTCTTTGTCTCGGCAGCCGCGGTTATCTGGTCAGGCGTATCTTCAAAAGGGAATGTCTTCTCAAACCGTTCCTGCCAGTCGGTATCTCGCGAGAACTTAAATCCCTTAAGCAGCTGCCTCATGGACTCAAGATGAAGCAGGTCCAGCGCGTATTTCTGTATGCCTTTGCCGGCCCTTTGTTTGATCCTGAGCCATTCCTTTGAGCCGAGCCGGTTTAACCTGGGCCTTCTTGAACCGAAGGCAAGGTATTTCTGCACAAGGTGCGCTTCCTGCATGGGGACAAACAAGCGCTCTTTATTTTCATATTCTATCACCAGGTGTTCCTCGCGCCCTTCCGCGGCCTTGATCTTTTCTTTGCCTTTGAATATACCGATGCCGTGCCTCACGTGGACGGCGTAATCCCCCACGCTTAGATCTACGAAATTAGAAGAAGGAAAATCTTCGCTGAATATGTTTATGTTGGCTTTGCGTTCTGATTTACGGGGAAGGACTACTATGATATCGTGTTCATATATATTCTCTCCGGTTGATACGGCGTAAGTATAGATCTTGCTGATCGTATTTATCTCCAGCTCGATCCTTACGGGCAGTTCAAATGTAATGGGGAACAGGTCTATGATGTGGCCGCGTATGGAGAAGTCGCCTTCTTCATCTACGGACTGCCGGCGCTTATACCCGAAATCAACCAGCTGCCCTGAGATCGCCTGAGTTTCAATCTCCTGGCCTTTGTGGAACTTGAGAGATTTGAACATAACGGGTGGGTATCAAAGGGTCTTTCTTCTGTTCCAGGCAAGCACAAGCGCCGACGCGATAAAAACCGTAGAATATACCCCCGATATAAAGCCGACGATCAAGACAAAGGAAAAGCTGTGCAGGACCTCCCCGCCGTAGAGAAACAGCGCCAGGACAACGAATAAGGTCAGCAGCGAAGTAAGTATGGTACGGCTCATCGTCTGGTTGACGCTTAAGTTTATCAGATCGCGAAGCGTGTATTTGCGCAACATGCGCGCGTTTTCCCTGACCCTGTCGTAGATCACTATCGTATCATTTATGGAATAACCGGCAATGGTAAGCAGGGCCGTGACGATCAAAAGGTCTATCTGCCTGCCGGTAAGCAGGAGAACGCCCATGGCGACAAAGACATCGTGGAGCAAGGCGATGACTCCCGCGATCGCAAAGTCAAAATGCTTGAACCTGATGCCTACATAAACCAGTATGCCGGCCATAGCCCATAGTATCGCCCAGATCGCCCTGCCTCTCAGCTGTTTTCCCACGGAAGGGCCGACATTTTCAATGCGCATGATCTCAAAAGTGTTCGCGGGGAATTTCCTGCCGAATATTTCTGATACGGCTTCGGAGGTGTCTGTTTTTGTGCGTATCATAACCACTTTGGGGTTATCTTTGAATTTCTGGATAGACGCGTCCTGCAGCCCCGAAGATATCAGGGCGGACCTCAAGTCCTCCATC
Organism: Candidatus Omnitrophota bacterium; assembly: GCA_028707125.1. Classification (NCBI taxonomy): domain Bacteria; kingdom Pseudomonadati; phylum Candidatus Omnitrophota; species Candidatus Omnitrophota bacterium. The sequence continues at coordinate 1,027,576 of JAQTUX010000001.1, read as the reverse complement.
GCTATCGGCTCTTTGAAGGCGTATTCCTGGATCTGGCCCTCTGAAAAATCTATTCCGTAGGCGTCCTTGCCCTTTATCGCGAAGCTGACCAGTCCCGCGGTTATTACTATGGCGGAGACAACGTAGCAAATCTTTCGCTTCGCGATAAAATCGATCTTTGTGTCTCTGGCGAAGTTAAGCATGCGCAAGGATGTGAATTTCGGGCTTAAAAGCAGCAGTTCAAAGATGTGCCTGGTCACCACTATAGCGGTAAACATGCTTGCCATAAGGCCTATGGTAAGCGTTACCGCGAATCCTCTTATAGGGCCTGTGCCGAACTGGAATAGAAAGAATGCCGCTATCAGCGTGGTTATATTGGAATCAAGAATAGCGCTGAATGCCTTGCCATACCCGGAGGATATGGATGACCTCAGGGATTTGCCCGACCTCAATTCCTCTCTTATTCTTTCATTTATAAGCACATTAGCATCTACCGCCATACCCAGGGTGAGTACTATACCGGCTATGCCGGGAAGCGTAAGCGTGGCTGAGAAATTGCTCAAGATGACAGGAAGCAGGCCAAGCGTGCCGAGTATGATAAAAAGATTGAAGATCAAGGCAATGGAAGCAACCAGGCCGGAGAGCAAATAATATACTATCATAAACGCGAGCACAATGGATCCGCCTATCGCGCTCGCCTTTATTCCGCTCTTGACGGAATCCTGCCCCAGAAGCGGCCCTATGGTGCGCTCTTCCTCTATACGCATCGGCGCGGGCAAGGCGCCGACGCGAAGCACTATTGCCAGGTCCTGCGCCTTTTCAACGTTAAATCTGCCGCTTATGACCGCCTCGCCGGAGGGGATAGGTTCGTTTATGCGCGGCGCCGACTGGACATTGCCGTCAAGCACTATTGCCAGCTGCCTGCCTACGTTGTCCTTTGTGATCTGGGCGAATTTCTTTGCCCCTTCGGGATTAAAGGCGATCCTGACTATGGGCTCGCCAAAACGGCTGGAATCAAATGCCGCCGATGCCGTTGTCAAGGCATCTCCCATAATGACCGCCTCCTTATGCAGTAAAAGCGGTTCTGATCGCGAATCTTCCTTGATGTATTTCAGTTCATATTCCGGAGCTACATTGCCTTCTACCGCCTGCTTCAGCGCCTCGGGATCCTGCGATACGAGCTTAAACTCAAGCAGGGCCGTCTTACCGATCAGATCTATGGCTCTTTTCCTGTCTGTTACGCCGGGAAGCTGGACTACGATGCCGTTTTCTCCCTGCCGCTGGATAACCGGTTCGCTCACGCCGAATTGGTCTATCCTGTTCCTGACTACCTCAATGGCGCGGTCAACCGCGTCATATTTCTCCTTATCGCTTAACTTTGACGTATCGACCTGCAGGACAAGGTGCATCCCGCCCTTTAAGTCAAGGCCGAGATTGATCCTTTTGCCAAGCGGGAATGTATAATACAGCGAGATGATCAGGACCGCGATTATCAGTACGCTTCTGAATAAAAGTTTATTTTTCATATCCGCGCCTTTTGATGTTATTTCAACAGGGATGCCACAGCCGATTTTTCTATTTCGATCTTTACGTTTTCATCCACCCTGAGTATGAATGTTTTCTCTTTGACGCCGACTATGGTCCCGTGAACACCGCCTGTCGTGACCACCTCGTTATTCCTTTCCAGGCCGTGTATCATCTTCTGGTGTTCCTTTTCCTTTTGTTTCTGCGGCTTGATAAGCAGAAAATAGAAAACCAGAAATATCAAAATTAAAGGTATGAAATTGATCAATCCTGCTGACTGGGCTGCCGGCTGCATTATTTACCCCCTTTTTTCGTCTTTTTCATAAGGTCCTTGACTGTGTTGCTTAACTGGGCTCCGTTCTTTATCCAGTGCTCTATCCTCTCCCTGTTGATCTTTATAACGGGAGGATTGCTTCTGGGGTCGTAAAATCCCAATTCCTCAATGTTCCTGCCGTCCCTGGAGCGCTCCTTTGCTATGGCAACTACCCTGAAACAATGCGCGCCCTTAGTATCGGCTATCCTTCTCAATCTTATCATTAGCGACATCTTTTCTCCTTTTTTTTGGTTTCGCGCTTTTCGCTTTACGCGTTAATCGCTTCAATAAGCGCCCTGGCCTTATTCAGCGTCTCGCGATATTCACGCTCCGGCACGGAATCGGCGACAATGCCCGCGCCTGCCTGTATATAGGCCGTTTTGTTCTTTATTATTATCGTCCTTATGATAATGCAGCTGTCAAGGTTGCCGGAAAAACTGAAATAAGCCACCGCCCCCGCGTACGGGCCGCGCCTGAGGTTTTCCAATTCGTTGATTATTTCCATCGCCCGTATCTTAGGGCTGCCCGACACAGTACCCGCGGGGAAAGTCGCGCTTATTGTATCATAAATGTCCTTATTTGGCGAAAGCAATCCTGCTACGCTGCTGACAATGTGCATAACGTGAGAATATTTCTCCACCCGCATAAATTCCTTAACCTTTACCTTGCCGTACCCGCATACCCTGCCCAGGTCATTGCGGCCAAGATCGACAAGCATTAAATGTTCTGCCAGCTCTTTTTTATCCTGAAGCAGCTCTTTTTCCAGCCGGCTGTCCTCTTGAGCGTCCCTGCCCCGCGGCCTTGTCCCCGCGATAGGCCTCGTTTCTACCAGGCCGTTCTCGCAGCGCACGAGTAGTTCAGGAGAAGAGCCTATGATTATAGAATCCTTGAGATTAAGATAATACATATAGGGAGAGGGATTAACCCTGCGCAGCTTCCTGTATATATGTAACGGTTTCTCATAAACACGGGCATTAAGCCTCTGCGACAGGACAACCTGTATTATATCCCCTTCCTTTATGCGCTCTTTTCCCTTCAAAACCATTTCTTTAAAATCTTTCCTGGAGAAATTAGACGCTACTTTAAGGCGTTTATGGCTGATTGTTGCTTTGCGTTCCGCTTTAAGCGGCTTATTAAGGCGGGCCTCTATCCGGTTTATCGTTTTGACGGCGTCATCATAGCGTTCCAATTTCGCCTTTCTAGTGCCTGCCGCGGAAAGGTCGGCGTTGACGACTATTTTCATCTGGTGGTTGGCGTGGTCAAATACCGTAACAGTATCGCAGAGCATAAATGCCATATCCGGCAGCTTGAGGTCGTCCCTGTTCTTCCTGATGCCTTCATACAGGCGCGGCTCGAACAGGCCTATGGTATCGTATCCTAGGTACCCCACGAATCCGCCGCAATACCGCGGGAGGCCGGGAAGATTTACGAATTTAAACCGGCTGCTTATCTTTTTGATCTCCTTAAGCGGATCGCAATTCTCAAGCTTGACGGCTTTTTGCGGCTTGTATCCTCCGCGCCTGTCTAAAATCCATAATTTCTTGTCTTTCAGCTTAATAACCAGCGCGGGGCCGTGACCGAGAAAAGAGAACCTGGCTATCTTCTCTCTGCCTTCAACCGATTCCAGAAGAAAAGAATACGGCTCATCCGCCACCTTAAGATACGCGGAAACCGGCGTATCCAGGTCAGCGTTTATGTTCTTATAGACCGGGATCAGGTTACCCTTCTTACTCAACCTTAAAAATGTTTTCTTGTCAGGATATATCATAAGTTTCCTCTACACACTTACGTGTGTAGTATCATCGTGGTTTGATATTCCCCATCTTTCTATAAAAACAACTTCTATTTCCTGTGTGGCAGGCAACGCCAACCTGTCTCACCCTTATCAATAACGCGTCGGCATCACAGTCATAAGCGATTGACTTCACATATTGAAAATGTCCCGAGGTCTCTCCCTTTACCCAGTATTTCTTGCGTGAACGCGACCAGAAACATGTCTTTCCCAGCCGGATAGTCCGCCTTAGTGATTCCCTGTTCATATAGGCGACCATCAGCACTTCTTTAGTTTTGTAGTCCTGTATTATTACCGGGATCAATCCCGAAACATCAAACTTCAAATCGCTTAACTTAAACTTCATATTCTTACCTCTATCCCTTTGGTTTTCAGGTATTCCTTTACCTGCTTTATGCTGAATTCGCCGTAATGGAACAACGAGGCGGCAAGGGCCGCGTCTGCCCTGCCTTCCGTAAGTACTTCCGCGAAGTGCTCAAGTTTTCCCGCGCCGCCGGAGGCGATCACGGGAATAGCCACTGTTTCGGCAACGCGCCGCGTCAATTCTAAGTCATAGCCGTCTTTGGTGCCGTCTCTATCCATGCTTGTCAACAGGATCTCTCCGGCTCCAAGCGCCGCGGCCTCTTCGGACCATTTCAACGCGTCCTTGTCTGTGGCAGTCCTTCCACCGTCAATAAACACCTTCCAGCCATTTTTATCCGGCGTTCTTTTCGCGTCTATGGCTATAACGATACATTGACTGCCGAATTTATCCGCCGCTTCCCTTATGAGGACGGGGTCTTTTACGGCCGAAGTATTGATGGAGACCTTATCGGCGCCGGCATTGAGAAGGTTGCGTATGTCGTAGATATCCTTTATGCCGCCGCCGACTGTCAGCGGCATAAAAACCGATTCCGCGGTCTTTTTGACGACATCAAGAATGATCTTGCGTTTCTCAAAACTGGCGGTAATGTCAAGAAAGACGAGCTCATCTGCCTGTTGTGAGTCATAAACAAGCGCCGCCTCAACAGGGTCTCCCGCGTCCTTAAGCCCGATGAATTTAACGCCCTTTACGACCCTGCCGTCCTTCACGTCCAGGCAGGGTATTATACGCTTAGCCAGCATATTATTTCTGTTTTTTGTAAAGGAATTCCTTTAAGGCCTGCCAGGTATTATAATCCACATCGCCGCTTACGGGAAGGCGGTTTGCCTTCTGAAACGCCCTTATGGCATTTCTGGTCTGGACCCCCATCTTTCCGTCGATCGGCCCCGGATTAAAGCCGGCGTTCCTCAAGGCGATCTGCACCTGTTTTGACAACGGTTTGCGGAATTCCGCGACAGAGGATTTTGACGCCTTCTTCTTCATGTCCGAAAGGCCCGCCCTCAGGTCTTCATTCTCCGATACCAACTGCTGCACGGACTTCCTTGTCTTGAGCAATTCTTCCTCATTTTCTTTCAGGCGTATCTCCATGACAGAGACCTGATTCTGCAGATCCTGGATCTGAGAATCAACCTTTGCCTTCCCCGCGCCAAGGGTCTGGCAGCCGGACAGAGCCAATGCCGACACGATCAAAACTACCGCGAATGTCCTGAGCATACTACACCTCTCCTTTCTTCGCCGTTTCCATGGCTTCTTTAAGAGTGAACTTATTTTCATAAAGCGCCTTGCCTATGATCACGCCTTCTATGTTCTTTTTATTCATCCGCCTTATTTTTTCTATATCATCCAGTGAAGATACTCCGCCTGATACAATGACGGAGATATCCACCTTATTAAGTATATCCAGAAGCCCTTCTAAGTTGGGCCCCGCGAGCATCCCGTCCCTGGATATATCCGTATATATAACCCTTTTTACGCCTTTCTTCGCCAGTAAAGAGGCGAACTCTACGGGCTGCAGGCCCGAAACGCCCTTCCAGCCGGAAGTGGCGACAAATTTATTCCTTACGTCTATGCTTACCAGTATTTTATCCGAAAACCTGCGCAGCGCCTCATCAAGGAACGCCTCATCCACGACCGCCTTTGTACCGATCACCACTCTCTCGACCCCGAGATTTATAAGCCGTTCTATCAAGGGGATCTCTCTTAATCCTCCCCCTAATTCTATTTTTGCCTTCACATTGCCGACTATCTCTTCAATAATGGATATATTTTTCGGCTTTCCGGTCAAGGCGGCATCCAGGTCGACAACGTGGATTATCTGAGCCCCCTCCTTGATCCATTTCCCGGCTGTGCCAAGAGGGTCGTCGGAATATACCGTCTCGTCCTCAAATCTGCCCTGCTTAAGGCGGACTACCTTACCGCTTCTCAGGTCAATCGCGGGGATTATTATCATAATTCAGCAAAATTGCGCAGAACCTGCAATCCTAACTCCTGGCTTTTCTCCGGGTGGAATTGCACGCCGAAGGTGTTCCCGCGGCAGACCATCGCCGCGAAATCAAGGCCGTAACTGCAGGTAAGCGCGGATATTGAATCATCCTTCGGTTCAGGGTAATAAGAGTGGCAGAAGTAAAAGAACGAGCCGTCTGCTATGCCTTTGAACAATCTTTCTGAGGTATCGACCGGACGAGAGGGGCGCGCGACCCTGTTCCAGCCCATATGGGGGACTTTAATGCCTCCTGCCGGCATGAATTTCTTTACTACTCCCTCAAAGACCCCCAGCCCTTTTACCTGCCTGCCTTCTTCGCTGCGCTCAAACAGTATCTGCATGCCTAAACATATGCCCAGATACGGCCTCGCGGACTTTATGAATGATCGGATAGAGGATAAGAGTTTTAACTTCTCCAGCGTTACCATGGAATCGTCAAAGGAGCCGACGCCTGGCAGTATAAGCCTATCCGCGCTTTTTATATCCTCGCCGCTCTGCGTTACCTTTACCCGCATACCGACGCGCTCGCAGGCCTTTTGCACGCTTCTTAAGTTGCCTGAACCGTAATCGATCAACGCTACCATCTCAATCTATAATTCCCTTCGTTGAGGGTACTCCCTTCCGGCGCGGGTCTATCTGAGTAGCCTGGTCCAGCGCCGCACCGAAGGCCTTAAAAATAGGTTCCAAATTAGTATGCAAATCCGGATTCTGGCTATCCAATTTTATATTTAAATTCATTCCCATTCTTTTTGCAAACGATTCAAAGAAATGATTAGCGTAAGAATAAGAGTATCCATCTTCTTCTTTGGGTTCTGGATATCCGATCGTCGCCCTGGTTATCTTTTCAAAAAATCCTCTCCCGCTGATATCCACCGCCACATTGGCGACTACATCTTCCATCGGCCATGAACTGGAACCAGATCTTTTGATACCTTCTTTATTTCCTAATGCCTTTTTAAAAGCATCTCCCAATACGATGCCAACGTCTTCATTAGTATGATGTATATCTATGTTCAAATCACCTTTAGCCATGATTTCCAAATCAAATAATCCGTGGAAAGCGAATAATTCCAGCATGTGGTCTAATATGCCTATGCCAGTATTTATTTTAGATTTGCCAGAACCGTCGATATTTAATTTAACAGTAATATCAGTTTCTTTTGTTTTTCTTTTTACTTCTGCGCTACGTTTTTTCATCTTTCCACCTTCAGTGTCCTCTACACACTTACGTGTGTAGAATCCTTTGGCTATGCTTAGATTGTCATTCCCCACACGTAAGTGTGGGGTCTCTTCTACTCGAACCTCGCCTTTACCGACTCAATGTGTTTTTCCAATTTTTCAATTCCGGCGATCGCCTCAAGCGGCTGCCTTATCGCCTCAAGCGCTTTCCTGGAGTAAGAAATTATGTGTATTGACTTCGTAAAGTCGCTTAAAGACAACCCCGAAAAGAACCGGGCAGAGCCGGCGGTCGGCAATACGTGGCTGGGCCCGGCTACATAATCCCCTACCGAAACAGGGCTATATGCCCCCAGGAATACCGCCCCGGCGTTCTTTATAAGCTTCAGGATCTTTTTGGGATTGTTTACCATGATCTCCAGGTGTTCCGGCGCTATGCGGTTAGATATCTCTGCCGCCTCAGCCAGGTTCTTTGTCAGGATTATCGCCCCTTTCGCGTCTAACTGCGCCGCGGCCGTCTTCGCCAGATCCCTGCTTGTAGTAATAAGTATTGACATGCCGCCGGAATGCTCTATCTGCGATTTAAGGTCGGCAATAACGAACTTGGGATTACTGAACCTGTTGGCGATCACAACCAGTTCTGTCGGCCCTGCCAGCATATCGATATTCACATAGCCGAACAACTGCCTCTTTGCCTCTGTTACGTAAGCATTGCCCGGGCCTACGATCTTATCCACCTTCGGTATGGTCCTTGTGCCAAAACTGGCGGCGGCGATCGCCTGCGCCCCCCCGACCTTGTAGATCTCATTGACCTTAAGCAGGTCCGCGACTACAAGTATGTGAGGATTAACGTTCCCGTTCTCATCCGGAGGAGTAAATAACGCTATGTCCTTTACCCCTGCTATGCGCGCTGGCACGGCTGTCATATAGACCGTTGAGACAAGCGGGGCTGTGCCTGCCGGTATGTAAATACCTACGCGTTCTATCGGCTCTATCTTTTCTCCCAACTCTACGCCGTCGGAATCCTTGATCTTCCACTTCTTTCTTATCTGCCTCTTGTAGAACCGGTTTATGTTCTCTATTATAAGTTTGAGATTAGAAACAAAATCCCGGTTTATATTCTGATAAGCGCCGCTTATCTCCAGCGGCCCTACCCTGAATTGCCTGGGCAGCAGTTTTACCTTGTCAAATTTACGCGTATATTTTGCCAGCGCGTCGTCCCCGTTCAGCCTGACGTCGTCTATTATCTTGCGCACGCGCTCCTGCATGGACTTCTGCCTTATCAGATTACGGCTGTAGATCTTCTCAAGTTCCCTGTTGTATCTGCGTATTATCTTCATTTTAAATATCCCTTTATTATTTCCGGCGCTCTGGCGATCGCTTCCTCAAGCGCTTTGATATCGCGTGAGCCTGCCTGCGCGAAGTCCTTACGGCCGCCGCCGCTGCCGCCCAATACCGCGGCAATATCCTTTATTATCTTTGAGGCGTCCAGCGGCGTATCCTTCATATCATTGCTTAACGCCACAACGAGCGCGGCCCTGTCTTCCAGAACAGAGGCAAGCAGCAATACCGTTTTATCGGCTTTCTGCCTCAACATATCCGCCATAGGCCTTAATAACTCCATATCTGCCTGTTCTACGCGCCGGCATATGAACGAGATACCGCCTATCTTAATGCCCGTTTTGATCATATCGCCGATCGCCGACCTGAACGCCTCCAACCGGCAGGAATCCAACTTGCTGTTTAAATCCCTGAGCCGGTTGTTCAGCTTTTCCACCTGGCTTACTATCTCCTCGGCAGGAACTTTTAAAATGCCTGAAAGCTCCCTAAGGACAGCGCCGCCCTGTTGGATGTTGTTATAAGCGGCGGCCCCGGTCTGCGCCTCTATGCGCCGTACGCCCTGCGCTATGGATGACTCGGAAACGATCTTAAATAAGCCGATCTGCCCGGTTGAACCAAGATGCGTGCCGCCGCAGAGTTCCCGGGAAAAACCGCCTATCGCCACGACCCGCACCTTATCTGAATATTTTTCGCCGAAAAATGCCAGCGCCCCTGTCTTCTTTGCCTCGGACAGCGGCATCTGCCTGGCCGTCAATACTTCGTTATCAATGATCATTTTATTCACGATCTCCTCTATCCTGGAGATCTCTTCGGGGCTTACGGCCTTAAAATGGGTAAAATCAAACCTCAGCCTGTCCTCTGCCACTAACGAGCCCTGCTGCTGGATATGTTCTCCCAGCACCTGCCTGAGAGCGGACTGGAGCATATGAGTCGCGGTATGGTTCCTGGCAATAGCAAGCCGCCTTTGTTTATCTACGTTAGCCGAAACCTTATCCTTTTCTTTGAAGGCGCCCTTTGCTACTACGCCGTAATGGACTATCACAGAACCCGTCCTTTGCGTATCCTTAACCTCAAACAGGCAGCCCTTCTTGAGGATGCTTCCCCTATCGGCAACCTGTCCTCCTGATTCAGGATAAAACGGCGTTTTGTCCAATACGACAGCAACCTCATCGCCTTCAGAGGCGGACTTCATTTCATCCGCGCCTTTAAATATCTTTAATATCTTTGCCTCTGATTCAAGGGAATCATAACCTTTAAACACAGTTGCCGCTGTATCTATTTTAAGCCCGGCAACCGAGAATACATCGCCTTTCATCGTGCTTTTGCCGCGCGATTGCTCGCGCTGCCGCGAGAGATTCCTTTCGAACTCATCCTTGGAGAAGCTATAACCGTGTCCTTTAAGCCACTCCTCTGTAAGTTCTATGGGTATGCCGTGAGTGTCATAAAGGTCGAAACTAACCCTGCCGATTTTTTTGTTATCCATTTTATCTATACCGGCAAACTTATCAAAACATATTCCAGCCACAGACTCCAGAATCTGTAAATATTTTTCCTCTTCAGCAAGAATAATCTGCGTAATATTCTCGTGTCGCTTACCCAATTCTGGATAAGCGATCTTCATTGTCTCAATAACTGGATAAACAAGCTTATAAAGAAATTTATCATTAGTTCCCAGTTTCCGCAGATCATAAACAGCCTTCCTGATAAGTTTTCTGACAACATAACCCCTCTCCTCATTTGAGGGGATAACTCCGTCGGCAATGGCGAATACGGCTGCCCTTATATGATCGGCTATAGCATAGAGCAGTTCCTTCTTAGGCCTGCCCCCTATTTTAGCTATAATTTCCTTTATGATCGGCTGAAAAAGTTCGGTCTCAAAATTGTTGGCCTTACCCTGCATTACCGCGGTCAAGCGTTCCAGCCCCATACCCGTATCTATGTTTTTTTGAGGCAGGGGCTCAAGCGCCCCACCCTCTTTCCTGTTGAACTGAGTAAAAACGAGATTCCATATCTCTACGAACCTTCCACAGTCACAGCTCGGGTCGCATACCGGCTCACCGCAGCCAACGCCTTTTCCCCGGTCGTAAAATATTTCCGAGCAGGGGCCGCAAGGGCCGTTAGGGCCTTTCTGCTTTGCCTCTGAAGGCCAGAAATTCTCTTTATCGCCCAATTTGATCATCCTCGGCTTAGGCAGCTTTATGTCCTTTGACCAGGCCTCATATGCCTCCGTGTCATCGTTATATACCGACACCCATAGTTTATCATCGGGGATGTTCAATTCCCTGGTAAGAAACTCCCAGGCCCAGTTTATCGCCTCTTTCTTGAAATAATCGCCGAAAGAGAAATTACCCAGCATCTCAAAGAACGTATGGTGGCCCGCGGTCTTTCCTACCTTATCCAGATCGCCTGTCCTTAAACACCTCTGAGAGCTGACCGCGCGCTTCAGGTGCTTGTCTATGCCTAAGAAATTCTTCTTGAACTGGTTCATTCCGGCTGAGGTGAACAACACCGTAGGGTCGTCTTTAGGCACAAGCGAATCGCTTCGCGCTATCTCGTGCCCCTTAGATTTGAAGAATTCCAGAAATTTTTCTCTTAGTGCGTCGGCATTCATTCTATTTTAGATATCGCTTCATTGACCGCGTCCGGGCTGAATCCCCGGCGCAGGAGAAACGAATAAACCCTTCTTTTAATATTGCCTTTATCCGGTCCGTGCGCCTGGACAAACCTCTTGCTGACCAGCCGCTCGATCACTTCCCCCTCGTTATAATCACATTGGGATTCTTTAACGGCGTGTTCAATAATATCCCGCTTTACTCCCTTTTCTTTGAGCTCCTGAATGATCTTCTTGAAACCTAACGGCTTATCCTTTCGCGATCCGATCCATATCCTGCAGAACTCGGCGTCGTTTAAATAATCGGCGCCTTTCAGGTACTTGACCGCCTTTTTTATAACGGCGGTTCCATAGCCCTTATCCTCAAGGCGCGATATTATTTCATTCTCGCTCCTTGGCCTGAACCTGATCAGCCTTAGCGCAGCGTTAATTGCTGACTTATAATCCTTAGAGATATTCAATGTCAAATAGCGAAAAGTGTAAAGCGCAAAGCGTAAAACCAAAACGTAAAGTTTAAAGTTTTTGTTATATAGTTTTAAATTTTACACTTTACTTTTGCGCTTTTCGCTTTACGTTTTACGCTTTGTTTAACCGCTTCCGGGATCTTCTCTATAATATCGGACGCTATCAAGGATATCTGCGTTTTCTCCCTGGCTGCCAGATCCCCTGCCAGCCCGTGCAGATACACGGCTGTCTTTGCCGCCTCAAACGTATCCAGCCCCTGCGCGAGAAACGCGGCCGCCATACCGCTAAGCACATCGCCGCTTCCGGCAGTAGCCATCCCCGGGTTGCCTGTCCTATTTATGTAGCAGCGGCCTTCGCCGCAGACCACGCTGTTATGCCCTTTTAGCACCAGAACGATCTTATATTTCTTCGCGAAAGACCGGGCGGATATTTTTCTGTCTTTCCGCAGTTTTGCCGCGGACATACGCGCGAGCCGGGAAAACTCTCCGGGATGAGGCGTCAGCATTACTGACCGCGGGCTCTTCAGGACAGACAATAGATCAAGATGCCCTGCCAAAGCATTTATAGCATCGGCATCCACAACCATGCTGCCGTTAAATTCAGCGATGACTTTACGTATCAGCTGCTGGGTCTGTTTATGCCGCGAAAGGCCGGGGCCTATTACCAGCACATCAGTTCTTTTTAAAAAATCCCTTACGCGGCTTAATGCCTTCAGCGCCAAACACCCATCGCCAGTATCTTCCAGAGGCGCTGTCATTGCCTCAAGCAGCCTCTTTGCCACGATCGGGTATTGCGTCTTCGGTATACCGAGAGTCACCAGCCCTGCCCCCGCGCGCATTGCCGCCTTCGCGCAGAGTATACCGGCTCCGGTCATGCCTTTTGATGCCGCGAGAATAAATACGCGGCCGAAATCGCCTTTATGGCTATTGGGGTTCCTTCGTAACAACCGCGCTGGCAACCGCATATTTTTTTATATGAGAAATTGAAACGTGTATCTGGAAATATTTTTTCTTGCCGTTAAGTATGTTGCAGGATGGCTTGCCGTTGCCATCGTTTATTATCTCAATGTCCCGCCAGGTAATGGAATTGTCGGAAAATGCCTTGGCAACCGCCTCTTTGGCGGCAAACCTGCCTGCCAGATGTTCATAGGGCGAGCCCCTCTTTTTCGCGCACTCCAGTTCCTGTTGAGTGAATACCTTGCCCAGAAAGCTCTCTCCCCATTTCTCCACCGCCTGTCTTATCCTGTTGACCTCAATTATATCTACGCCGTTGCCGTATATCATGCGTCATAAATCCCCTTGCACAATCTCTTCATGCTCTTAACCGCCTCTTCAAAACCGACGATGCTTGCCCTGCATACGATAGAATAACCGATATTCAATTCTTCCACCTCTTTGATCCCGGCAACCGGCCCTACATTAAAATAATTTAACCCGTGTCCGGCGCATACTCTAAGCCCTGATTTCTTCGCGGACTCAGCGGCAAAGATAAGATTCAAAAGCTCTTTTTCGCGCGCGCTGTCTTTTTTCGCCTCGGCATATCTTCCCGTATGCAGCTCAACTATGCCCGCTCCGATATCCGCCGCCTCTTTTATCTGTATTTTTTCCGGGTCTATAAAAAGCGATACCTCTATGCCTGCCTTTGAAAGCCGGCTGAGCGCCTTTGAGATCCTCCGTTTATGTTTTACAACGTCAAGCCCGCCTTCCGTGGTTATCTCCCGCCTTTTTTCCGGCACAAGTGTCGCCTGGCCAGGTTTCAATTTACAGGCGATCTTAACGATCTCAGGCGCGATAGACATCTCCAGATTAAATTTTACCTTAACAACATCCTTGAGAATATTCACATCTCTTTCGTTGATATGCCGCCTGTCTTCCCTGAGGTGGGCCACAATGCTGTCCGCGCCTGCCTGCTGCGCGATAAGCGCGGCCAGGGCCGGCTCGGGCTCCACGCCGCCTCTTATATTCCTGATGGTCGCGATATGGTCAATGTTTACACCCAGTCTCTTCATCAATAATTGAACTTGTTTATCTCGCCCTGCACGTAAAACCACAATATTATTGCCAGGACCAAAGCGATAAGTTTAAGCCAGGGGTGGTTTGTAAACCAGCCGTATATTCTTTCTTTAAATTCCGCCTTATCAGCCATGCGCCTCTTTCCTTTGAAGACCGAATTTTAATTCAGAGAGGAGATAGTCCCTGTCCTTGCAGTATAATAATCTGCCTTTATAGGCGATGGTTATGTTGCCCGACTCTTCCGATACCACGATCACCACCGCGTCGGTATCCTCTGACAGGCCAAGCGCCGCCCTGTGGCGGGTGCCCAGCGACCTGCTCAGGTCAGGTTTTTCGGTCAGGGGGAAAAGGCAGCCGGCTGCGACTATCCTTCCCTGCTGTATAATGACTCCTCCGTCGTGAAGCAAGCCCGTGGGAGAAAATATTGCCTGCAGCAACTCTGATGATACGCGCGAATCCAATATAACGCCGCTTTCAATATAAGGCCTCAGAGGGCTTTCCTTGGCCAGGGCGATCAATGCCCCGATCTTCTTTTCCGCGAGGAGCGTAGCGGCATCGGCAACCTCAGCCAGCACCTCCTCCTCCTCTTCCTCCTTCATTACGACGTCAAAAAGGTGCCTCTGGCCAAGCCGCGCCAGGCCGTGCCTTATCTCCGGCTGAAAAATAATAAAGATAGCGATAATGGATATGCCGAACAACTTCGCGAGCAGCCAGTCTATTGTGGTCAGGCCCAGGCGCTGTGATATAAAAAAACTGGCGATCAATATGACAATGCCGCGAAGCACCTGCAGCGCCCTTGTGCCCTCAAAGAAAAGCATTATATGGTAGATCACGAACCATAATACCGCGATCTCGATAAGGGGCTTCCATAACCATAAAATCTCACTCATATCTCACGCCCCTCTTACCGCGTCAACCATGTCCCTGACCTGCCGGGCCTGGCCTGCGTCATGGACCCTGATTATTGAAGCGCCGTTTAATATGCAGGCGGCCGCGGCAGAGGCCGTGCCCAGCGACCTTTCATTCACGGGCAGGCCCAGGACATGCCCTATAAATGACTTTCTGGATATGCCTGCCATTATAGGCAAGCCCAGGCCTCTGAATTCCTTGAGATGCCTGATAATTTCAAGGTTATGCCGCGCTGTCTTTCCGAAACCGATACCCGGGTCAACGACAATGCTTTCTCTTTTTACGCCTGCTTCTTCCGCTTTCGCTGCCGCTGCCTTAAGAAAATCCAATATCTCATCAATGATCGAGCTGTACGCGGGGTTCTTCTGCATAGTGCGGGGCGTGCCCTTCATATGCATGAGCACAACCGCCGCTTTCGCGCGCGCCGCGATCCGGCGCATCTTTATATTGGATAAGGCGGTAATGTCATTTATTATAGAAGCGCCGCAATCAACGGCCGCGTCCGCCACTTCCGGTTTATAAGTATCTATGGAAACCGGCTTGTTTATCTTTTTCGCCAGGAATCTGATCACCGGTATCACCCTTTTAAGTTCTTCCCTTATCGTAATTTTAGCGGCGCCGGGCCTGCTTGATTCGCCCCCTATATCAATTATATCAGCGCCGTCCTGTATGGCCCGTTCTGCCAGCGTTAAGGCGCGCGCCTTGACATCCGCGATAGAGCCGCGATATATACCGTCGTTGCTGAATGAGTCGGGCGTAATATTGATTATGGCGGCGATCCCGGTTTTCCTGCCCAGTTTTATCCTGAAACTTCCGGCAGAGAGAATGAAATCTTCCTTCTGGAAATTGATTATCGCCCTGTTGACCTCTTCAGCCAATAACCCCAATCCGAAGGGCTGGCGCTCCAGTTTACCGCGGAGGCGCTGGTACTGGGCAAGATTGCCCATAACAAGACAATCGGTTTTCTTTACCTTTCCGGTAAGCGAGCCTCTGGAGATAGCCGCGTCCGCTCCCAACGAAAGCAATTCCTGTTTTAAAATATTGGCCGATATGTTGGAGAGGCCTTTTATCTTAATTAAAAGCGATACGGCCTTGGGGGCCATGATGCCTATGCCGTAGCCGTCAACGCCTGCTTCCTTCATCAGGCGTTCTGCCAGGCATACATCCGTTTCCGGCATAACCCTGATATTATGCGTCCCGGACTTTATCCTGTGATCCATCCTTCGCCCCCGATAAGCCAAGAAGCGCCTTTACCTCTTCTCCATCAAGGATCTCTTTTTCCAGCAGCCGCGCCGAAAGCATCCGCAGTTTGTCCTCGTTCTCCTTAAGCATCTTCCTGGAAGCGGCATAGCAGCCGTCCACTATCTTTTTCACTTCTTCATCTATAAGGTGCGCCGTCTCATCGCTGTAGTTCCTCTCTTCCACTATATCCTTGCCGAGGAATATCAACCCTTCTCTTTTTCCCAGCGTAATGTGGCCTAACTTTTCCGACATGCCGAATTCGGTCACCATACGCCTTGCCATATGCGTCGCGCCCTCCAGGTCGTTCTGGGCCCCTGTGGTAAAATCCTGCAGTATGATCTCTTCCGAAGCCCTGCCTCCCAACATCACCGATATCCTGCCGAGCAATTCTTTTCTGGTATGATAATGCTTATCTTCTAACGGAGGCGTAAAGGTATAGCCGCCTGCCATGCCTCTGGGTATGATCGAGACCTTCTTCACCACGTCTACGTCGGGCATTAACAAAGAAAGCAGCGCGTGGCCTGATTCGTGGTATGCCGTGATCTCCTTTTCGCGCCTGGACATAACGTGGCTTCTCTTCTCGGGCCCCATAAGCACGCGTTCAATTGAATGTTCAAGTTCTGACATACCCACAGATTCTTTGTCGTGCCGCGCCGCGAGCAGCGCCGCCTCATTGCACAGGTTTGCCAGGTCTGCCCCTGAAAAACCCGGCGTCTGGCTGGCTATGGATCTTAAATCAACCTTGTCAGCCAGTTTTATCTTTCTAGTGTGAATTTTTAATATCGCCTCCCTGCCCCCGATATCGGGAAAGCTTATGACTATACGCCTGTCAAACCTTCCCGGACGAAGTAAAGCGGGATCAAGCGTATCAGGCCTGTTGGTGGCGGCTATGAGTATAAGGCCATAGGTAGTATCAAACCCGTCCATCTCAACCAAAAGCTGGTTCAATGTCTGTTCCCTTTCGTCGTGGCCTCCCCCTATGCCGGAAAACCTTAAGCGGCCCACAGCGTCAATTTCATCAATGAATATGATGGCGCCTTTGCCCGAAACTTTTGCCGCGCGCCTGCCCTGGTCAAACAAGTCGCGCACCCTTGAGGCGCCTACGCCTACAAACATCTCCACGAAATCAGATCCGCTGATGGAAAAGAAAGGGACGCCCGCCTCACCGGCAACAGCCCTGGCGACTAATGTCTTGCCGCAGCCCGGAGGGCCGACAAGCAGGACGCCTTTCGGGATCTTGCCGCCCAATCTTTGAAATCTTTTGGGGTCCTTAAGGAATTCTATGACCTCTTTTAACTCCTCCTTCGCTTCATCCACTCCGGCAACGTCATTGAAAGTTACCTGCGCGTCTTTTTCGCTGTGGATCCTCGGCCGGATCTTGCCGAATGACATTACCCTGTTGCCTAACTGCTCTCCCTTCGCGGCCATAAGCCACCAGATTATAAGGATCACTATTACCGGGCCGAAAGAGAAAAATAAACTGGCAAGCAGGGTCTTCGGCGGCTTGATATCAAACTCGGCCACGTTATTCTTCAGAAGGGAAAGCAGGTCCTCGTCCTCATCAGGCACGTTAACGAAAAACTTATTTCCGTCGCTGAACTCGCCCTGCAGGATACTGCCGGTCTTGATAACCGACTTTATGGTGCTGGTCTGCGGATTATCTTTCAGGATATGGTAGAATTGCCCGTATTGAAGCTCTTTTGGTATGCCGGTAAGCGATACATTGGCTATGCTGAAAAGATAAAATATACCCAATACAAGAATAAGCCATATCATAGCCGGCCGGTTAAACTTCTTCGGCTGGATCTTCCTGTTTTTCTGCTGTTTCTGCTGCATTTATCGCTCCTTTATGAGTTATCGCCCGCGAACCATTATATAAGGTATCTATTATATAACGCGCCGTTTATTTTAGCAAGGTTTTTTCCTATCCTTTTGAGGAATAAATGGATAGGAATCTTTTCTCTTTCCTGGCAGCGATGTTCCGGGGCAGGTTTACTACCGAACGAAGCGGCCTCGTGAATACAAGCGCCTCCAATTCTTCAAGGTGGCGGAAGGTCAGGCGCCTCAAATCGCCTTTTATATGCTGATAAGCGAAGCGTAAGACCATCCTGAACATCGCGGGATGGCATCTGGTTAAACGCCTTAATTCTAATCTTACTCTTGTCTTTGAGGCAGAGGCCTTGACCGACCTCAGCGCCTTCCTGGCGGCATTAAGCAAAAAATCATAGTCGTCTCCTGACTGCCTGGCAGTATTGGCAAGGATTTGTTTTATGTTGGGGTTATATTTTGTTAATTCGGGAAGCAGGCGGTTGCGTATCTTATTTCTAAAGAATATGTCCCGGGTATTCGTCCTGTCAATAACAGGCGTGACGCGTTTCTCTTTAAGGTATTTTTCTATGCCCTTTCTTTCAATATCAAGAAGCGGCCTGATCACTTCTAATGCCCCTATGCGCCTCCCGGGTTTAATAGCGGCAAGCCCGAACAAACCGGTCCCCCTTAAGACGCGCATAAGCACTGTCTCTGCCTGGTCGTCCATATTGTGGCCCAGTGCAACCTTGTTCAGGTTAAATTCTTTGCAAACCCGACGGAAAAAATCCAGCCTTGCGAACCTGGCAGTCTCCTCCAAAGAGCCCTTTCCTTCTGAGCTAAGTTTGATCCTTTCACACACCACGGGAATTTTGAGCTTTCTGCCCAGCCCCAAAACAAAGTCCATATCTTTAACCGATTCTCTGCGCAGCCCGTGGTCCAGATGGCCTATCACGAGGTCAAGTTTGAATTCTTTCTTTATTGAATTAAGCAGGCATAACAACGCTACAGAATCAGGCCCGCCTGATACGCCGATGAGGATACGGTCGTGGTTAGAGATGAGATTGTGTTGGGTTATTGTGTGTTTGAATTTATTTTGGATGGACACTTTCAAATAATGGTAGCGAGGGGCGGATTCGAACCGCCGACACTGCGGGTATGAGCCGCATGCTCTAACCAACTGAGCTACCTCGCCTCATTTTTTTCTATACGCTTCAAGGAACGAATCGCAGTATATCTGCTTATTCAGGATCAAATCTGAGGTGATCGCGGCGTCAACCAGGTCTTTATCCAGGGGGTCAAGTATTGCCGCGTCCAAACCGCAGGCAACAGCCATAACCAGGAAAACCCTGTTTATGATGTTGCGTTGACAAGTACCCTGCGAAACATTGCTTAAGCCGACTACTGTCTTTGCCGGCGGGTCGGAGATTATCTTAAACTCCCTTACCGCCTCAAGGATATCTTTCATTTGCGCTTGAGCCACATTTACCGGTATTACTATGGGATCGAGGAACACATCTTCCGTATTCAGGCCGCCTTCCTGCGCCGCGGCGAGTATGGCCGCGGCCAACTCTAACCGCTGGTCTTTATTCTGCGGTATGCCCTTTTTACTGATGGTCAGGCCGATCAGTTTGGCCTTATATTGTTTAGCCAACGGGACCAGGACGCCAAGCTTTTCTTCATCGGCAGTAGTTGAGTTAATGATAGCGCTGTTTTTGGCTGCCTCTAAACCGGACTTTACGACTTCGGGCTTGCTTGAATCAATACACAATGCCCTGTCGGTTACCTCTTGTATGGCGTTCACCAGCCATTTGATATCATTTACCGGATCGCTGGAAGCCGGGCCGCAATTAACGTCAAGCGCGTCAGCCCCCGCGTTTATCTGCGCCAGCGCCTTTTTCTGGATAACGGACTTATCCTTGGCCCTGATCGCGGCGCCGATATCCTTGTACATCCCGTTAATTAGTTCGCCAATGATAAACATATTCTAATCCTCAAATCAAACCCTAAACACTAAACTCTAAACACTAAACAAATCACAAACTCTAAACCACAAACTCAAAACATCAATCATCATAGTGAGGTTTTGGGTTTGGAGTTTTGGGTTTTGGGTTTGTTGAGAGTTTAGGGTTTCGAGTTTAGAGTTTATCATTTCATTAATTCGTCTATATGCTGCTCGATATATTTTATAGACATAGGGTGGCGCATCACCAGGATATCCGCCCCTGCCTGCAGGAGCGCGCTGGCGGTCAACGCCTCCCATAAAGGAGCGCGCATTTTTTCATCGCCCCATTCAGGCGTTTCCTTGAGGGTTGACTTTGCCTCTTTTGCCCGCCAGGCCTCATAACCCACAAAACATATAAAGGGCATCTGCATCATTTTATCTCCCGAGAGAGCGGCCAAACGCGCCCTTTCCATAATAGAATAGGCGTATTCAAGGCCATAACCCAAAGACCCTATCGTGGGATTTATCACGATCTTATCAAGCGCGACACCCATGTCCGATATGAGGATATTGAGCTGTTTGGCGATATTGATATCAATGGGCGACTCGGCGATAATGGAGTGGCCGTCAGCGATCACCGCCGCGGCAAGCGTCTTATAATTCTCCTGGACAGCGTCGCCTATGAGGCATCTTTCTCCGGCGGCTGCCTGAGAGCAGGACACAAGCACTTGATTATCCTTAGCATCATCGCCGCAGCCCAGTATTATAAGAGGGACCCCTGTCGCCTTCAGCAATTCCTTGACTAACTTTACCGAGGCATCGGCAGTCCTGTCACCTGAATCCGGATGCGCGCCCTGCAGGCGCAGGCAAAGCAGGCCTGCCTTGAATTCATTTACGCATTTAAGCGCCCAATCAAGAGGGCTCTTTAAAACCTTGCCATAGGCGTTTTTCAGTTCGTCAGGCCAGTCACCTGGTTCTATATCCCATACCTCATAGGCGATCAGCGGCCTGTGGGGAATTCCTCCCTCTTCCTCCAGGAAGGCAAGAGTGCTCTCGCCGCCTGCCTTCACAGTATGCGTACGCGTACCGCCGTCTTCTTTCGCGGCGCCTATCTGCACCACGTTGATCGCGGACGCCCATTTTTCCTTGACCAGCTCTAAGCCCATATTTTCTCTCCGATCTTTTTCAATTGCCGGTATGCCGGCGACGCGCCGCTCAACGAAAAGGCCGAGCCGCCGCTGACGGATATGTCGTTTACGGCCTTATCATCGGCTATGCTGCCAAGCATCTCAATGCCTGACTTCTGTATAATGCCGGTATCCGCTGTTGAGCCGCTAACGCGGTTTATCACAAGCACCCTTCTTTTTATGGCGATATCCAATTCCCGCGATAGTTTATCTATCCTTGCTGCGGCGCGTAATCCGGCAGAAGATGGGTCGGAAACTATGAGAAGCACGTCGGCGCTGCGCATTGTGCGCCGCGACAAATGCTCAAACCCCGCCTCATTATCTATGATCACGTACTTATAAGCCGACGCCAGCCGCGCGATCATCGCGCGCAGCAGATTATTCACGAAACAGTAACAGCCGGGGCCTTCAGGCCTGCCCATGCTAAGCAGGTCAAAGCCATCCGCCTCAACAACGGAATCCTGGATCCTGTATTCTAAAAACCTGTCTTTTGTAGTGCCCGCCGGGATCTGGCGCGGGTCTTTTGCCACATCGTCCAGGATGCTGCCGATACTCTCCTTTACTTCAACGCCCAGGGCATCGCCTAAATTGGAATTCGGGTCGGCGTCAATAGCGATAATGGAAGTTTTGCCCGCGTCCTTAAGGAGCCGGACCAGCAGCGACGCTATCGTGGTCTTGCCTGTTCCGCCCTTGCCCGCAACTGCGATTATATAACCCATATCCTTACTTTACGCTGGGGAACCTGTTCAAGTCCGTATGCGGAAAGAACAAAGCCGCCACATATTCATCCATATATGCCGGCTCTATGCTTAATTCAATATAGGTCATTTTCCTCGCGATCTCTTCCGCCTCTGTTTTAGCTTCGTAAGAAAGCAGCCCCTCCCGCGCGCCTACGAGAGAACTATTGCCTATGAATGAAAATTTCTTTCTATTTAAATCGGGAAGCATGCCGATCGCCACGGCCTTATCTATATCCAGATATGTGCCGAAACCTCCGGCGATATAAAAGCGTTCAATATCGTTGAAATCCAGGTCCATTTTCTTCAGCAATACCGTTGCCGCGGCGTAGATCGCCCCTTTGGAACGCTTGAGATTCTCAATGTCCGCTTCCGTAATTGTGATATCGTATTCCGTATCGGCTTCCTTCCGGGGAACCAGGATAAATTCCTCACTGTCATCGCGGAATTTGCCGTTTTTGTCTATCAGGCCCTTCTTAAACAATTCCGCCAGGCAGTCAATATAACCCGAACCGCATATGCCTCTGGGCCTGGCATTCCCTATGGTTTCAACCCTGGCCTTTCCCGATGCCGATATATCCACTCGTTGGATCGCGCCTTTGGCCGCTCTCATGCCGTACTTGACTCCGCTGCCCTCAAAGGCCGGGCCGGCGGAAGCGGCGCAAGAAACCAGCCAGTCCTTATTCCCCAGGGCTATCTCGCCGTTTGTGCCTATATCTATCAGCATACTTAGTTTGTCGGACCTGTTGATCCCGCTTGCCAGCACGCCGGCTGTTATATCGCCGCCCACATACGTAGTTACCCCGGGCATAGAGGCAAGCAGGCCCCTGGGATTTATCTTTATCCCTGCCTCTGCCGCCCTGATCACCGGCATAAAATTGGCAGTGGCGACATAGGGCTCCTTCCTGATAAACGCGGGATCGACCCGCAGGAGCAGATGTATCATAGTGGTATTGCCCGCGCACATCACGGCATTTACATCGCTCAACTCAACGCCGCCTTCTTTTACCAATTCCTGGATTATGGAATTGATATTATCGATCACCGCGTGATGCAGCTTTTCCAGTCCGCCTTCCTCTGCCGCGTAAATAATGCGCGTAATGACATCGCTGCCGAAAGCGGCCTGTTTATTGTAGGTCCCCTTTGTGCCCAATATTTTCCTGGTATTAAGATCCACCAGCTGGCCGGTAATAGTGGTAGTGCCGATATCAAAGGCAACGCCGTAATTATCCCTGGACGTATCGCCTGACTCCAGAGAAATGACCTCTACGGTCCCGTTCCTCTCCCCTAAAAGCGCTGTAACCTTAAAGCCGCTCTCCCTTAACAGCATACCCAGGCGCTTAATGTTGGTCAGGCCGCTCTGTAATACAGGTATGTCTTTCTTTTTTCTGAGTTCTCTGTATAATCTCTCTAAATCGCTGGCCGTGTCATTAAACGTCGGCGCGGGCATCTTAAGATAAACCTTGGTTGCCAGCGGGCTATGCGCGAATAGTTTCTCCTTGATCACGCCTTCCGCCTTATCCACATCCTCTGCCTGGCTGTACAGCCCTTTCAGGCGCAAGAATCTTTCGTCTTCTTCAGAAACGCTGTCCAGGTCCAGCATTGATCCGGCAGGCACTTCTACTTCTACGTCGCTATGCACGGTTGTCTGACAGGCAAGCACATATCCTTTATGCCTCTCTTCCATGGAGACGCGTCCGGACGGCTCCGTGGTTATTTCGCCTTTTTTAATGATCACCTTGCAGCGGCCGCATACGCCGTCTCCGGCGCAGCTTGAGTTAATGTATATGCCCGCTGCCAGCGCGGCAGATAAAATATCCCTGCCTTTATGCACCTCTATCTTCGTGGCGCCGGGATGAAAAAATGTGATCGTATAAGTATCTTTGTTCATTATTATGGATTCCTTAACGCCTTCAAAAATGCGGGAAGCCCTGACGCCTCTTTAGGCCCTACGCGCACCTTCCATCCTGAGTCCTCTTCCAGTTTCCCGCTCAATACCGCGACGTAACCCGGAAGTATGACCTCCTTACGGGAAGCCTTGCTTTTAACGGAGTCATCATTCAACGCCTTGGCAATGCTTTCCGAAGTAAATTTCTCCGCTGCCCAGGCAGTGAGCACGGACATCCCTTCGGTATCCACGCTAAGTATATAGGAAGGCACCTTGCTGGCCTCTACCTCAGTAAGCACGGTATAATAGGTCAGCGAAAAATTCGTGGTAACGATGAGCGGAGAATCGGCGTCAACCTGTCCGATCTCATAAAGTTTGGGCGCCACCTGCAGCGGCTTCTGGGGGTCGGTGAAGATATTCTGTCTTAAGGTAAGCAGAGCCAGTATCTCCCATGAATGAAAATTACCTAGCAGGACTATGCTGGAATACTTTAATATGAAAACAGACGCCGTGATCGCTTCAAGGAACGCGTCCTCCTCATCAACGACAGTCAGCGTGGGATAGCCAAGGGCCCTGTTGTTCTTTTTCAGCGCCTGCCTCCTTATCTGGGTCAGGTCCCACAATCTTTTCTTTACTGTCCGGCTGTCGGGATACAGCACGATGTCATTGACGCCCTTGGAAGCGGCCTGTTTAGCCAGCAGGGATAACTCTTCAGGGTTTTGCGCGCTCACAACCAGAGGCGCCTTGAATTCCGCGGCAAGCGATGAGAGTTGCTCAATGTTTTCTTTGTCCGCCTTGAATATAAGCGGCCTCTTATCCTTAAGCAAAGACAGGGCATCCCGCAGGGCCGCTTCATCATTGCTCATCAGCGCCAAAGGAAGATCCGAAGAAGAGCACACCTTTTTTACGGCATTAACAAAAGCGCTCCTGTTTTTCTTCTGCCTTACGGCGATAATGTTCAAATTCAGCGCCTCTCCGATACGCTCAAAGCGCAAATTTCCCGCTGCCCTGATCCTGTCTTCAATAGCCGCCTCGCTAAGGTCGTCGTCTATGATAAAACCGATGCCTGCGGGGCGGTGAAATTTCTCCTCATGGCGGAACATCACCGTTTCATTGCCTACTTCAAGCTTATTACCCTCTCCTCCTATGGCGATAAGCCGGATAGGCGGCATTGCCTGGGCCTGAAGAGCATCCTTTGCCTCCCGCGTAAGGTCCGGGCATTTATCCAGGGTAACCGCCTTCTTCGCCAACTGCATGGCAAAGGCAAGGCAGGTAGCAAAGCCGCATTTCCTGCAGTTCGTCTTAGGCAATAATTTGTAGATGTCTAAACCTGATAATGCCATTACGCTCCTTCTTAATTATCTGTAAAAATCATTGATGGTTTGATCTCGCATAATTTCATCGCGAATCTTTCGGAATCCCTGTGGCTTTTTAAATCTTCCAGCGCGCCGGCTAGGCCCTTCTTCAGATATATCAGGGCCTTTTTATTGTTTTCCAGATTATGGAATAAGACCCTGACCCTGGGCCCTTTCAGCTTCTCTATGTTCCCCTTGCCGTAAGTTGCGCCCGTAGAAAGCTGAAGCCCGTCAATTAAGCAGGATTTCGGTCTTTCGCCGGCCCCCCACACCTTAACGCGCAATTTGAAATATTTCCCGGCGCGTATTTTCTTCAAGGCGTACGGCCCCATCAAAAGCCCCAAAACAAGCCACGGCCCAAGGTGGCCGTGGAATCTTACCGCTTCTCTCAGCGTGGCTTTATTCATGCTATAAGGCCGGCGAAGTATCCGGCGCCGAAACCGTTATCAATATTCATCACCGCGACTCCGGGAGAGCAGCTGTTAAGCATTGTAAGCAACGCGGAGAGCCCTTTAAAACTTGAACCATAACCCACGCTGGTAGGCACGGCGATGACCGGACAGGAAACCATCCCTGAAACTATGCTCGCCAACGCCCCTTCCATGCCCGCGACGACTATTATGACCTTTGCCCGGCGCAAAGACCCTATATAGGGTCTTATCCTGTGCAGCCCTGCTACTCCGCAGTCATAAATCCTCTTGGCCTTGACACCGCTGAGTTCAAGCGTAACGCGCGCCTCTTCGGCGACAGGGATATCAGATGTGCCCGCGGTCACTATTACGGCAGGCCCGCGCTTCTTCTTTTTTACAGCTATATAATAAGCGGCCCTTGCTTCTTTGTTATAATTGAGTTTGGGGAATTGCCTCTTAAGATAAACAAAGGTATCTTCGGCGATCCTGGTAAGCAGCAGCGGCTGTTTATCGCGCAGGATCTCTTCGGCTATCGCCTTTATCTGCCCGGCTGTCTTGCCCTGGCAGAAAATCACCTCCGGAAAACCTCTTCGCCTGTGCCTGTCTATGTCAACCTTGGCAAACCCTATATCGCGGAAGCCCGGCTTATCTGACTTCACTTAAATTAAATCCCTTTAAAAATAATATAAACTATGGCCAATATGACCGTGGCTGAGACAATATAGAAATCGTTATACACCAGAAAGTCGCGGGCGCGCTCAAAAGGCGTATACTTCATCCTCGCGGCCGCGCTGTCAGGCACGAACCTGTGCCTGATCTCATCTATCTGATCTTTCTTAAAACGCAGGTACAAACCGCCGACTTTGTAAGCCGGTATCTTGCCCTGCTCAGCCAGGTCCACCACTTCTTTTTCCGAGATCTCCAGAAGGTGCGACACCTCCCTGATGGTCAACAATTTCTCCGACATCTGATCTAGATCCTCCCTGAAGCTATCCACTCATCAACTGCCTTGCGCTCAAACTTCCACCCTTCGGACTCCTTATTGCCCGGGACCTTTCCGGAATCCGCCCATTCCATAACGGAATTAATGTCAACCTCCAGGTAACGGGCAAGCTCCTCCGCGTTAAAATAATCCTGCAGCATACGGCAGGTGCCCTCAAACAGCGCCCCGTCGTTTATCACCAACTTGGAAGGCATGATCTCGCCCTGCACTATCGCGCTGGAAAGCAGGGTAAGCTTTACCCTGGCGGTGATCTTACCGTTAACGCGGCCGGCAACGACGATCTCGTCTCCCGTTATGGCGGCGTTAACATATGAGGTCTGCCCTAACGTAAGGCTGCCTCTGGTTTCAAGCGTGCCTTCAAATTTTCCGTTGATGCGCAGGTTAACCGAATCCTTAAAGATCAGCGCGCCCTGCATACTGGCATCTACGTCAAGAACCTTTTCCTCCAACGCTTTTCTTCTGAGGGGCATCTTTACCACCTCCTTCAATGGTTTATCTGCTAAAAACCCTGTCTTCAAAACGGCGAAGCATCATAAGGACGGCTAAAGCCAAAACAGTGGCCATGAACGCGGCGCTGTAAAATCCTATGCCGATGGCCAGGCCGACCGCGGCAACCAGCCACAGGCTCGTCGCCGTAGTCAATCCCCGTATCGCCTCTCCGGATCTTATGATGGTTCCGGCGCAGAGAAAACCTATGCCTGTGACTACGCCCGCGGCGATCCTCGCGGGATCTATCGCCGCCTCACCTCTATATATATCAAAAACGTATATTGATGTCAACATTATCAGGGTTGAGCCCAGGCACACTAATATATGCGTGCGAAGCCCGGCGCCCCTGTGCCGTATCTGCCTTTCAAACCCTATGGCCCCGCTGAACAGCACGGCCAATACCAACCTCAACATAATATCACCCTGGCTTAACATGACCACCTCGCGATTTTAAGAGTTGAAACCCCAGACCCGCGGCCATTGCCGCGTTATCAAGACAATATTCCTTATCCGGCATGAACATTTCTATGCCGTTACTATGGCAAGCCCCGCTTAGTTTATGGCGTAAATAACTGTTTGACATCACCCCGCCCCCCACAAACAAACGGCCGGCGCTTTTCGCCCTGCAGGCCGATAACACCTTATCTATAAGCACGCCTGCCACCGCCTTCTGAAAAGAGGCGCAGATATCCGCTTTAAGCGCCCGGCTGATCTTCCTTCCCTTTGTGTAATACAATACCGCGGTTTTTATGCCGCTGAAGCTGAAGTTGAGCGTCCCTTTCATATTCGCGCAGGAAAATCTTATTTTACCGGGATCGCCTCGCGAGGCAAGTTTTTCGATCTCCGGCCCGCCGGGATAACCCAGCCCCAGGATCCTGCCAACCTTATCAAACGATTCTCCCACGGCGTCGTCCAGCGTGGAACCCATCAATTCCATTCTATTGAAATCCCGCACAAAAAAGATATCCGTGTGCCCTCCCGAAGCCACGAAACCAATAAAAGGAAAAACCATAGGTAATTTCCTGCCTAAACAGGCGGCATATATATGCGAATGAACGTGATCTACCTTTACTAATGGAACCCCGCGGCAAAACGCCAGCGCGCGCGCGAAAGAAGTTCCGACCAAAAGCGAACCTGCCAGCCCCGGGCCGAAAGTAGCGCATACAGCGCCTATTTGGCCCAGATCGCAACCGGCCGTATCCAAAGCCGCCTTGAAAACCGGGGCGATCGCCTCAAGATGATGGCGGCTGGCTATCTCCGGGACAACGCCGCCGTATCTCTTATGAAGAGGTAAACTGGAAGAAACTATGTTTGAAAGAACGTCCTTACCGCTCCTTACGACGGCAACGGAGGTCTCGTCACAGGAGGTCTCAATCCCCAGAGTCAGCATATTCTATAAGCTCGGAGACCGTAACCAGCTTGTATCCGCTCTCCGTAAGTTTCGGCAGGTACTTCTTAAGCACGGCCAGGGTAGAATGCCTGTCATGGCCTATGCCTATGGCGTAACCGAAAACCTTCGCCTTATTAACGAGTTTGCCTATCTGGCCTATGATATAGTCCGGGTTTTCCTTATTGTCCAGGAATACGCTCCTCTTGGCAAACTTCACGTCCATCTTATGGGCCAGGTCAAAACAAACCGAATTGGGAGAGACCAGGCTGTCCAGAAAATAAAGGCCGTTCCTTTTCATCTCGTTAAATATCGTCTTCATAAGGTCCACGTCCTCAGTGGCCTTGGAGCCCATATGATTGGATACGCCCCTGGCGTGAGAAATATCTTCAAGCGCTACCCGTAGTATATCCCTGACCTCCTTTTCGCTCATCGTGGTCAATATGGTATTCTTCTCCAGGCCCAGCGTCTCCTCGTTATGCGGTTCAAGCGGCAGATGCAGCAGGATCTCCTTATCGTTATTGTACGCGGCCTCCGAAATTGTCTTTGAGAAAGGGAGATTGGGCAAGATAGAAACAGAGAAGGGCTCTTTTGTCTCCTTTATGAATTCCGTGTTATTAAGATTATACCCCCAATCATCTATGACAATGGCGATCAGCGCCTTTGGCGCGGCCTCTTTCCTGGAGACACGCGGCATCCTTGGCGTCCTGGGAATCGACCTCTTCCAGATAAAAACCCCTTGCCCGGCCGTAACAATGGCAAGGATCAATATTATAAGCTTATAATTTTTTTTCTTCATATATAGAGATCGCCTTAAGTATATCAACGGAGCGCATAAGCTGATTATCCAGCTTGTAATCAATGACTGTCTTTTTATCCTGCTGTTCTTTATTCCCTTTCTCTATCTGGTCAAAAATATCTTCCGCCTTACCCGGCTTAACGCCTTCCTCTTCCAGCGCGGCCGGCTGCTCCCGCGCTGCTTGCTCCACAGCCACATCAGGGCTGACCCCTTTATTATGGATGGATTCGCCCGAAGGGGTAAAATACAAGCTTGTGGTAAGCTTTAGCGCGGAGCCGTCGCTAAGCGGGACGACTGTCTGGACAGAGCCCTTGCCGAATGTCTTGGCGCCTACGATCAGCGCCCTTTTATGGTCCTTAAGCGCGCCTGCCACGATCTCGCTGCCGGAAGCCGACCCCTCGTTTACCAGAACGATCATGGGAATGCCATAAGAGTCCCTGCTACCTGAAACCATCTCTGAATTCTGCGCCTCATCCCTGCCCTTTGTGGAGACGATGGTCTTTCCCTCCGGAAGAAAACGCTCCGCGACCTTTACCGCCGCGTCAAGCAGGCCTCCGGGATTATTGCGCAGGTCAAGTATGACGCTCTTCATCCCTTCCTTATGTAGATTTGTCAGCGTCTTATCAAGCTCCGCGGGCGTATTTTCCCTGAATTCCGCCAGACGTATGTAGGCAACACCATCCTCCAGGATCAAGGCGTCTTTAATATCCTCTACTTTTATAATGCTCCTTACGATCTTAAAATCCAGCAGGTTCGCGGTATTTTCCCTTAAGACCGTAAGCGCTACTTCGCTCCCCGGCTCGCCCCTTAACTTCTTTACCGCGTCGCTCAAGGTTATGTCCTTGGTGATCTCTCCGTCGATCTTTACTATGCGGTCTCCCGCCTTTATCCCCGCCTTCCAGGCGGGGGTGTCGTCTATGGGCGTAACCACGGTAAGCAGGCCGTCCTTCATCGTTATCTCTATGCCCAGCCCTCCGAATTTTCCCGTTGTGTCTACCTTAAGCTCGGCGTAATCTTCGGGCGTAAGGAATTGGCTATGGGTATCAAGGGAAGACAGCATGCCTTGAAGCGCGCCGTAGATCAGTTTCTTTGTATCCGGCTCTTCCGTGTATTCCTTCTTTATTATTCCTAACGACTCGGCGAACATCTCAACCTGCTTAAAAAGCTCGTCCTTCTGCTCGTCTTTTTTCCTAGCTGCCGATTCAGATATGTTCACGATGAACGCGGCCAGAAATATGCCTAGTGACAGGGCGATAATTATTTTCTTCGAGGTCCTCAAGACAATCTCCTTTTGATCATATCCTGCAATAGATTGGGGTTGGCCTTGCCTTTGCTTTTGCGCATGACCTGTCCCACAAGGAACATAAGCGCCGATACCTTCCCCGCCTTATAATCGGCTACGGTCTTCTCGTTTTCTCTGACCGCCTCTTCGATCAGGCCGGACAATTCGCCGCTGTCGGAGATCTGCGCCAGGTCTTTCTGTTTTATTATATCACGGGGGCTGCTTTTTGTCTGCAACATTTCCCTGAGCACATCCTTGGCGGTCAGGTTATTTATCGTGCCGTCTTCAACCAGGGCGATCAGGTCTATAAGATCGCCCTGCCTTATCCCCAGTTCCGCGATAGAGGCGCCGCGCTCGTTCATAAAGGACATGACCGGGCCGTTGAGCCAGTTCGCTATCGGCTTGGGGGCATTCCTTATCTTGAGGCAGCCCTCAAAATAATCCGCCAATAACCTGTCCGATATAAGCACCCCCGCGTCGTAGCGGCTTAAGCCATAATCATCGCTGAATCTCTGCCTCCTCTTGAGCGGCAGTTCCGGGATGGTTTTCCTTATGCCCTCTACCTCTTTTTCTCCGATCGTAAAACTGATCAGATCAGGTTCGGGAAAATACCTGTAATCCTGCGCCTCCTCTTTGCTGCGCATCGGCACCGTCTTGAGAGAGGCGTCATTCCAAAGGCGCGTCTCCTGGATTATCTTCCCGCCTGCCTCAAGGGCAGCCCTCTGGCGTATCTCTTCGTACTCCAGCGCGGCCTTGACCGCCTTGAATGAGTTGAGGTTTTTTAATTCCGCTTTTACCCCTAACGCCTTAGCCCCTTTTTCGCGTAAAGATATGTTGGCGTCGCACCTCAACGTGCCTTTCTCCATGCTGCACTCAGACACTTCCAGGTATTGCAATATAAGCTTGAGCGCGGTCAGATAGTCGTATGCCTCCTGCGGCGAGCTCATATCCGGCTCGCTCACGATCTCCATCAGGGGAGTGCCCGCGCGGTTAAAATCAACTAAACTGTTGTTTTCCTCGTGCATAAGCTTGCCCGCGTCCTCTTCCAGGTGTATGCGTTTTATCCCGATCCTCTTCTTATATCCTTCTTCCTCTATCTGCAGGAAGCCATTCAGCGAAAGCGGCATGTCGTATTGAGATATCTGGAAATTCTTGGGCAGGTCCGGATAAAAATAATTCTTCCTGTCAAATTTTGTAAGCGGCTGTATCCGGCAGCCCAGGGCAAGCGCGGTCTTAATGGCCAGCTCAAAAGCCCGCTTATTCAATACCGGCAGCGAACCGGGAAACCCCAGGCACACAGGGCACACGGAAGAATTCGGCTCTAAACCAAATTCATTCCTGCAGCCGCAGAACGCCTTGGTGTTTGTCTTTAGCTGCGCGTGGACTTCTAATCCTATGACTGTTTCGTATTCCATCTTAAAGATTGGGCTTTATCTTATGCCACTCGGTGTTCTGTTCAAAACTATGCGCGGCCCTTAGAACCGTCGCTTCATCAAAGGCCTTTCCCAATATCTGGATACCTATGGGCAGGCCGCTTTTACTCATTCCCGCGGGTATGGATATGGCCGGAATACCCGCGAGATTAGCGGAGATCGTATAGATGTCCGACAGGTACATAGAAAGAGGGTCTTCAAGTTTCTCGCCGATCCTGAACGCGCAGGAAGGAGATGTAGGCGTGATAACGCAGTCAACCTCATTAAGCGCCCGGTCAAAATCGCCTTTTATCAACGTCCTCACCTTCTGAGCCCGCAGATAATACGCGTCATAATAACCATGAGAAAGTACGTATGTGCCGAGTATTATCCTTCGCTTGGCCTCCTGGCCAAAACCTTCACCGCGCGCCTTCTTATACATCTCTATAAGCGACGCCTTAGCCGGAAGCTTTGGCCTGTATCCGTATTGCACCGCGTCAAATCTCGCCAGATTTGAGCTTGCCTCGGCAGTGGCGATTATATAATAGGTAGGCACCGCGTACTCTGTATATTTAAGCGAGATATCCCTGACAACAGCCCCCTTTTTTTTAAAGACCTCTATCGCTTCCCGCGCCGCGTCCTTGACCTCTTTATCAACACCTTCAACAAAATACTCCTTAGGCACGCCGATCTTAAGGCCCTTTATGTCGCCTGTCAACGCCTTGGTATAATCCGCCACGGGGATCCTCTGGCTGGTAGAATCCATTTCATCATAGCCGGCGATCACGCTAAGCAGTATGGCGGCGTCGCGCACATCCTTGGTGATCGGGCCGATCTGGTCTAAACTTGAGGCAAAGGCGATCAATCCGTACCTGGATACCCTGCCGTAAGACGGCTTAAGCCCCACCACCCCGCAAAAAGAAGCCGGCTGTCTTATTGAGCCGCCTGTGTCAGAGCCCAAAGCGGCTATCGCTTCATCAGCGGCAACGCAGGCGGCAGAACCGCCTGATGAGCCGCCCGGAACTCGGGACGGGTCATGCGGGTTGCGCGAGGCGCCGAAACAAGAATTCTCAGTGGATGACCCAAAAGCAAACTCATCCATATTGGCCCTCAAGCCGTAGATCGCGGCCCCTGCCGCGCGCAATTTGGTTATGACTGTAGCATCGTAAGGCGGAGAGAATCCTTGCAATATCTTTGAGCAGCATTCTGTGAGAGAGCCCTTAACACAGATGTTATCCTTTATGACTATCGGTATGCCTTTTAACAGGGTCTCGGCTTGCGGATTTTGCCGCGGCTGGCCGGACTCTGTTCTGTCAACCCTTACAAACGCCTTAACCTTACCTTCTACATCCTTTATCCTCCTGGCCAGAGAATCAAAGATATCAGGCGCGGCAATCTCTTTGTTATCCAGGAGTTCGTGAATCGTCAGGCGATTTAGTTCCATTACTCCTCAATGATCCTGGGCACTACGAACAGGCCGCCCTTCTTAAACACGGTGTTTTTGAGCGCCTCTTCCTGAGGGAGGGATTCCTTAACTGTATCCTCTCTAAAAACGTTGGCTAAAGGAAGAATATGGCTGGAGGGTTTGACTTCGCTTACATCCACTTTTTTTAACTTGTCTATAAAGCGCAGGATATCCTCAAGCTGCCTGGCGAGCATATCCAACTCCTTCGCGTCCAATTCCATCCGCGCCAAATTGGCAACATATTCTACTGTCTTCTTATCGATCATGGTTCTATAATTATATCCTCCACCCACCGAAAAGTAAATGATTTTTCCTCTACACACTTACGTGTGTAGAATCATCTGGCTATCCGAAGATGCTCAGGATTGCCATTCCCCACACGTAAGTGTGGGGTAGCATCTCGTAGCGAGGCAGCAGGGCCCTGCTGCCTGATAATACAGGACCCCTCCCCTCGTGATCAAAAATAAAAAGGGCAGGAGGTTAATCCTGCCCTTTTTGATCTGCGATTTTACTGATCAGGGATTAATACATCCCTCCGCCCATTCCTCCCATACCTCCCGGAGGCATTGGCGGCATTCCCGCGCCCTTATCCTTCTCGGGAAGATCTGCTATCAGACATTCCGTTGTAAGCAGTAACGCGGCAATACTGGCCGCGTTCTGAAGCGCTGAACGCGAAACCTTGGTCGGATCGATGATCCCGGCGTTTATCATATCCACATACTTATCTTCCGCCACATCATAACCTTCGTTTGCGGACCTGGTCTTGACTTCCTGCACGATTACAGAGCCCTCAAGCCCGGCATTGTTCGCCAGCTGCCTGATCGGCTCCTCCAGAGCCCGTTTTAATATGTCCACACCCACCCTCTCGTCTTCTATCTCGAGCTTAAGCTTATCAAGGGCATGGATGCTTCTCAAGAAAGCAACGCCGCCTCCGGGTATGATACCCTCTTCAACGGCCGCGCGAGTCGCGTGCAGGGCGTCTTCAACGCGCGCCTTCTTTTCCTTCATCTCTGTTTCGGTCGCGGCGCCTACGTTTATCACCGCAACGCCTCCTGAAAGCTTTGCCAGGCGCTCCTGCAGTTTCTCTTTATCATAATCAGAATCCGAATCTTCTATCTGCTTCTTTATCTGGCCGATCCTGCCGTTTATTACCTGGGACTTGCCTTTTCCCTCTACGATAGTGGTATTTTCCTTATCCACCTTTATCCTCTTGGCGCTGCCCAGGTCATCAAGATCAACGTTTTCCAGTTTGATGCCTAAGTCCTCGGTTATCGCCTTGCCGTTTGTAAGCACGGCTATATCTTCCAGCATTGCCTTTCTCCTGTCGCCGTAACCAGGCGCCTTAACGGCGCAGACAGCGATAGTGCCCCTGATCTTGTTGACGACTAACGTGGCCAATGCCTCTCCCTCAACCTCTTCGGCGATTATCAACAGCGGCTTACCGGAGCGCGCCACCTTTTCCAGCAAAGGCAGCATGTCTTTGAGGCTGGAGATCTTCTTCTCATGGATCAAAATGTACGGCTCATCAAGGATCACTTCCATCCTTTCCGCGTCTGTGACGAAGTAAGGTGAAAGATAACCCTGGTCAAACTGCATACCTTCTACTACATCAAGAGTAGTGGCCATGGTCTTTGCTTCCTCAACCGTGATCACCCCGTCTTTGCCCACTTTCTCCATAGCATCGGCTATAAGGTTGCCTATGACCGTATCGTAGTTCGCGGCTATGGTAGCTACCTGGCTCACTTCTTTTTTATCTTTGATCGGTTTAGTTAACCTTTTCAGGTCCTTTACCACCTCTTCTACCGCCTTCTCAATGCCTCTCTTTACCGCCATCGGGTTGGCCCCGGCAGTAACATTCTTGAGCCCTTCGCGATAGATTATCTCCGCCAGCACTGTCGCGGTCGTGGTCCCGTCACCCGCTATATCCGAGGTCTTTTCGGCGACTTCCTTGACCATCTGCGCGCCCATATTCTGATAAGGGTCTTCCAGGTCTATCTCTTTGGCTACGGTCACGCCGTCCTTGGTGATAGTGGGCGAACCGAATTTCTTGTCAATTACGACGTTGCGCCCTTTCGGCCCCAGGGTCACCTTAACGGCGCGCGCCAACTGCTCAACGCCGGAAAGTATCTGGCGCCTTGCTTCTTCATTAAATAAAAGTTGTTTAGCCATTCCTCCTCCTTGAACTTAAATTGTACCTATTTGAGAATCGCCAATATATCCTCTTCCTTCATTATAAGCAGTTCGTCGCCGTCTTTCGTAGTCACCTCTGTGCCGGAATATTTCCCGTAGAGCACCTTATCGCCGACTTTTACTTCAGGCGCCTGAGTTGAGCCGCTGTCAAGCACCTTGCCTTTTCCTACCGCGACTACCTTGCCCTCTTGCGGTTTTTCCTTCGCGGTATCAGGAAGGACTATGCCGCCCTTGGTCTTTTCCTCTGCCTCAAGTGGCTTGATTACAACCCTGTCGCCCAATGGTTGTATGTTCATGTACACCTCCTATTATGTTGATTTTGTTTAGGATATTTTAGCAGTCAAAAGTTACGAGTGCTAACTATACGGCCTAAAAAAAGAGAAACCTCTGTTCCTCTTGAAGTCCTTATTATATTTATCAGCGGGATTTTGTCAAGTATTTTTTTCAAAAAAAAGGCCGGGCTCACCGCATAGTCGCAATTTGCGGTAACCCGGCCGTTATCCCCTATCCCCTTATGCCGGATCCCGGACATAAGGGTCAAACCTCCTTTATGGCTGGTGGGGATATATAGATATCTCTATTAAAAGTATACCTATATATAGAGGCAAAACAAGGGTATATCAGGTGGATTATGAAAGCGTTTTCAGGCGGGGCTCGCTGCCTTCAATCAGGCGTTTGATATTGGCTTTGTGGCGCCAAAGGGAAAGCGCGCACAACAACAGAGAGAGAATAAGCAGTTCCGGGGACGATTTGAAAAGCGCGGTAAATACAGGAAGCGCCGCGGAGGCGGCTATTGAAGAAAGTGAGATTATGCGCGATAGGAGAAAAACTGTCAGCCATACTAGTAACGATAAGCCGATAACTATCCAAAGAGAAGGGTTCATTACGCATATGCCGATCAAAACACCAAGGCTGGCCGCGACACCCTTGCCTCCCTTGAAATTCAAGAATATCGTCCAGTTATGCCCGCTGATAGCGCAGATGCCCGTGACGATCCTGAACGTATTCGCGCTTAAAATATCCGCGGAAGGCATAAGATATCCCGCCAGGAAAACAACGACAAACAACCCCTTGAAGATATCTAGAAGCAGGACTATGGCTCCCGGCAGCTTCCCCAGGACCCGGAAGGCGTTTGTGGCGCCCACATTGCCTGAGCCGTATTCGCGTATATCTACGCCTTTGACCAGACGGCCGAATATATAAGCGGTAGGGATGGAACCGATAAGATAACTGATAATTACCGCGAGGAATACTTTACTCATTGACGGGCGAAGGCGGATACAATATCTTGAAACCTCTTCTCACGTAGTCAAACCCGGAGATCAATGTAAATACGGAAGCGATATACCATACAGAAAAAGAGTATCTCCATTGCAATAATACGACCATAACGGTAAGCATCTGAAAAATGGTGGTGATCTTCCCCCATTTTGTAGGCACGATCTCAATGGACTGTTTTACAACGTAAATCACCACCGCCCCTAAAAGTATGATGCAATCGCGGCTGACGACCATCAGCGTGACCCATACCGGCAAGCTTATGCCCCCGGGGAAACCCCTAATCAGATACAGGCAGATAAACGCGCTCAAAAGAAGCAATTTGTCGGCAAGCGGGTCAAGTATAGCGCCGGCCTTTGTCTTTAATTTTGCCTTCCTGGCTATGTATCCGTCAATGGCGTCGGAAATAACGGCGAGGAAAAATATGCCCAGCGCGAAGAACCTGAGGTAATCCTTTTCAGGGACATAGTAGATCAGGCAGGCGATAAAGAAAGGTACGCTCAATACCCTGAATAAAGATATCTTATTGGCGATATTCACTTGAGTATCCTTATCCTGAACGGCGGCCAGAATATTGCTATGGCCTTGCCTAATACATACTTCCTGTCCACGCACCCCCACCATCTGGAATCAAAAGAGATGGCGCTGTTATCGCCCAATACAAAAAAAGAATTCTCCGGCACCACAAGTTTATGCCCTTCCCTGGAAAAATCTCCTTTGCTATAATAATACACTCTGTTAAACGGCTCATCCTTGAGCGGCCGGCCGTTTATATATACCATACCGCCCTTTATTTCTACGGACTCTCCCGGCAGGGCAATAACGCGCTTTATATAGTCCTTCTTATCCGCCCCGGGGAAAATAAACACCATGATGTCGCCTCTCTTGGGCGGCCTCAACGCGGGGATATTCTTAAAAACAAAAGGGAGTTTCGCCCCGTATATGAATTTATTCACTACTATCCTGTCGCCCGCCTGCAGCGTCGGAGTCATAGAGCCGGTGGGTATCTTGAACAATTGAACTATGAATGTGCTGATAAGAAAAGCGATCGCTGCCGCTACCACCAGCGCCTCAAGCCACTCTTTTATTACAGGCCAGGCCCTGTTTTTCATATCTTTAATACCTCCAAAAAGGCCTCCTGCGGTATCTCTACCTTGCCGAATTGTTTCATCCTCTTCTTGCCCATTTTCTGTTTTTCCCAAAGCTTCCTTTTTCTTGTGATATCGCCGCCATAGCACTTCGCGGTCACGTGTTTACCCACAGACCTTATCTTCTCGGCCGCCAGCACCTGAGAGCCCACCGCCGCCTGGACGCTGATCTCAAAGAGCTGGCGCGGTATCAACTCCTTAAGTTTTTCAACGATCCCCCTGCCCTTTGACTGCGCCTTGCTTTTGTGGGTCAGAGAAGAAAACGCGTCGCAGATCACGCCGTTAAGCAGGATATCAAGCCGCACGATCTCAGTGGGGCGGTAATCCGTAAATTCATAATCTATGGAGCCATACCCCTTGGTCATGGACTTTATTTTATCATAAAAGTCAACGATTATCTCGGATAAAGGCATTTCAAATATCAGCTTTACCCTGTCCTGCCCTATGAACTCCGTGGATTTATATACACCTCTTCGCGATTTGGCGATCTCGCATACAGGGTCTATTGACTCAACCGGGACTATGAACATCATTGACACGAACGGTTCCTTGACCTCCTGTATATCGGGAGGGGCAGGCAGCTCCTGCGGGCAGTCAACATCTTTTGTCTCTCCTTTGCGGTTTATCACCTTGTAGACAACATTGGGGAGGGTGAGTATTAAATTCAGGTCATATTCCCTCTGCAGGCGCTCGTGGACTATCTCCATATGCAGCAGCCCCAGAAATCCGCAGCGGAAGCCGTGGCCGAAAGAAGCCGAATACTCGGGTTCAAAAATAAAGGAAGCGTCGGAAAGCTTCAGTTTATCTATGGCATCGCGCAGCCCGTTAAAGTCGCCGGCATTCACCGGATATATGCCGCAAAAAACAAGCGGGTTCATTTTCTTGTAACCGGGTAGAACGGAATCAGCCGGCTGGGCCTCGTTGGTAAGCGTATCGCCTATGACTATTTCGGCGGGGTCGCGGATGTTTGCCAGGATATACCCGACCTCGCCGCAGCCAAGTGAATCTACTTTTACGAACTTAAGATTATAGAAGACCCCCAACTCTTCAACTTTATATACCTTATTGGATTGCATCAACCGCAGGGAAAGGTCCGGCGTGATCCTGCCGTCTATCACCTTGACGTAAACGTAGACGCCCCTGAATGTATCGTAACGCGAATCAAACACCAGCGCCTTGAGGGGCGCGTTCTCATTCCCTTTTGGGGCGGGAAAATAACCGATCACCCTTTCCAGTATCTCTTCTATCCCTTCACCGGTCTTCGCGGAGGCGAGGATTATTTCTTCCTCGTTGAAATGGAACATCTCCATCAACTGAAGGCAGGTGCGCTCTATATCCGCGCTGCCCAGGTCTATCTTGTTGACCACGGGTATTATCTTAAGGCGGTTCTCCTTCGCCAGGAGATAATTCGCCACTGTCTGCGCCTCTATGCCCTGGGTGGCATCCACCACAAGCAGCGTGCCCTCGCAGGCGGCAAGCGACTTTGAGACCTCATAGCTGAAATCAACGTGCCCGGGCGTATCTATAAGATTCAATATAAAATCGCTGCCGCCCTTTGAATGGTAATCTATCCTCACCATAGACGCCTTAATGGTGATACCGCGCTCACGCTCCAGGTCCATATCGTCCAACAGCTGGTCGTTGGTATGCCCCATGTCCACGGCTCCGGTAAACTCAAGGATCCTGTCGGCAAGCGTTGATTTACCGTGGTCAATGTGGGCAATTATGCTGAAGTTGCGAATAAGTGATTTATCCATAATGAAAGTGAAAAGTGTAAAGCGCAAAGCGTAAAACCAAAACGTAAAGTTTAAAGTTTTTGTTATATAGTTTTAAGTTTTACACTTTAGTTTTGCGCTTTTCGCTTTACGTTTTACGCTAAAACTTGGTTAAATAGAGTATTGACGACTTCCTCTATCGTCATATTCGTCGTGTCAATACGAACCGCGTCATCGGCCTTTTTCAACGGCGCTACCTCGCGGTTTGAATCTATACTATCTCTGTTACGCAGATCTTTCTCCACGCTGCCGCGGCTCACATCCTGCCCTGCCGCCGCCAGCTCTTTGAAACGCCGCTCTACCCTCTCCTGAAAATCCGCGTCAATATAAAATTTCTTCTCGGCGCCGGGAAAGACCACGGTCCCGATATCCCTGCCGTCAATAACAGCGTCTTTGCCCTCGCCCGCCTTCCTTTGCAAACCCAGCATTACAGACCTTACCTCTTTTATCCTGGCCACATCGGAGACGAATTCCGTTATGCGCGGCTGCCTTATCTGCTGAGAAACATCCGCTGAATCAAGAAATACCTGGAGGCCGCCTCCGGGCGGATTCTTCAGTCCGATCTTGCAGCTCCTTGCCGCCTCAACAACCGCCTTCTCGTCTTTTATGTCTACGCGGCCCTCCAGCAGCTTCAGAGTGACTGCTCGGTACATCGCTCCGGTATCAATATAAATAAAGCCCAATCTCTGGGCTAATTTTTTGGCGACGGTACTCTTGCCTGCCCCCGCCGGTCCGTCTATGGCGATTATCATACCTAGTAAATTAAATTTCCAATGACCAATTACCAATGACAAATAAATTACCAATTACCAATGTCCAATGAGAAAAATTGGGAATTGGATAATTGGACATTTATTGGGATTTGGTCATTGGTGAATTGGTAATTAATGTTTATATTAAACTTCTCTTACTCCTGGCCTGCTTTATGAGGCGCGATAAGCGCGATCTATCGCTGGAACGCAGAGCCGACTTGAATTGCGCGATCTTTTCCTGATACGACTCAATGGATTCCGTAACATATTTCTTATTGCTGATAAAGATGTCTTTCCAGATCTCCTCGTCAGATAAGGCTATGCGCGTGGTATCCTTGAATCCGCCGGAGGAAAATCTCAGGCAGGCGGCAGGTACCGCGTTAACCAGACTAAAGGCCGCTATATGGGGCAGATGGCTGGCAAACGCGAGAGTCCTGTCGTGGTTTTTCGGCGATGTGACCCAAACCCTGCTTCCCAAAAGGCGCCATAACCTGCCTATTTTCAAAACCGACCCTTGTCTTGTATTCTTTGCCCGGCATAAAACGCATATAGAGCCCTTAAAAAGCCCCAGCCGCGCGTTGGATATTCCCCGCTTCTCCATTCCCGCCAGAGGATGCGCTCCCACAAAATCAATGCCCCGCGGCAGGAGCCGTTCCATCTTCTCTACGATGGATGCCTTGGTGCTGCCCACGTCGCTTACGATACAACCCCGCTTCAAGACCTTGGATAATCGCGGGGCCATATTTATGATAGTGCCGACAGGCGCGGCGAGAATAACAAGGTCGGCGTCCTTAATTTCTTCAAGGCCGGATACGCCCCTGTCAATAGCGCCTCTTTTCCTGGCGATGCTGAGGGTGCGCCTATGGCGCGCCATGCCAATGACCTCTCCTGCCAAAGACCTCTTTTTTATTTCAAGGCCTATTGAGCCGCCGATCAAGCCAACCCCTACTATCGCTACTTTCCTGAATAATCTCATAACTTTCTTCCCACTGCCGCGGCAACCGCCTTTAATTCCTGTATGAGTTGCTTAAATCTTTCCGGAAGCAAGGACTGCACTCCGTCTGACAAGGCCTCTTCGGGATCAGGGTGGACCTCTATGATCAAGCCGTCCGCGCCGGCCGCGATGGCTGCCTTTGACAAACTGGGGACCATGCCCCATCTGCCAGCGGCATGACTGGGGTCAACCACTATCGGCAGATGCGAAAGCTGTTTTACCGCGGGTATGGCGCTTATATCAAGGGTGTTGCGCGTAAAATCCTCAAAGGTGCGTATGCCGCGTTCGCAAAGGACTACGTTAAAATTCCCCCCGGAAAGCACATACTCAGCAGACATAAGCCATTCCTTTATGGTAGAAGACATACCCCTTTTAAGCAGTATCGGCTTTTGTGTGCCGCCGACCTCTTTAAGGAGATTAAAATTCTGCATATTGCGGGCGCCTATCTGCAGCATATCAGAGAACTCAGCCACGAGCCCAACGTCCCTGGGGTCCATCACTTCGGTTACCGTAACAAGGCCGAACTCATCGCCTACCTCTTTAAGGTATCTCAACCCCTTCTCTCCCAATCCCTGGAAGCTGTAAGGCGATGTCCGCGGCTTGAACGCGCCGCCTCTTAATACTTTAGCGCCTGCCGCCTTTACCTTCCTGGCTGTATCTTTCAAGCACTTCAAGCTCTCTATCGCGCAAGGCCCGGCCATAATTATTATTTCCTTGCCTCCCACCTTAACGCCCTTTCCCAGATCCAGCACGGAATCCTGCTGCCTGAATTCGCGCGAAACCAGCTTATACGGAGCGAGCACAGACATCACCCTCTCAACTCCGGGGAATACTTCAAGCGGCGTAACCCGCAGGATATCCTCCGGGCCTATGACACCGATAATGGTGCGCTCTGTGCCCTTGGAAAGATGAGGGGTCAATCCCAGCTTCTTCACCCGCTCAACTATGTGGTCTGTCTGTCTTTTAGTAGCGTCCGGCCTTAAGACGATTATCATGCTGATTCTCCTTTGCCCGCATAACCTTATTTAAAATACCGACGAATTTCCTGTTCTCCTCTTCCGTGCCTATCGTAACACGTATATAAGTGCTTAGCCCATATTGCTTCATATCCCTGACTATTAATCCGTATCGCAGCATTTCCTCAAACACGCCGGCACAATCCCTTTTAAGATCGACCAGTATGAAGTTGGCCTCCGACCTTACGTATTCAATGCCAGTTTTGTCCAATGCCTTATAGAGATACTTCTTGCCCCGGCTGACAATACTCTTTGTCTTAGCCAGAAAACGCTCATCATTGATCGCTGCTATGGCTGCTGCCTGCGCCAGCGAATTTACGTTAAAGGGCTGGCGCACCTTCTCCATCGCCTTTATAAACTCAGCGCCTGCCACGGCAAAGCCGAGGCGCAGCCCTGCCAGGGCGTAGGCCTTGGAAAATGTCCTTAGCAAAATAACGTTCTTATCCAGATAAGACATTGATCGGGGAAAATCATCCGCGTCAATGAACTCGCTATATGCCTCATCAAAGATAACTATTACGTTATCCGGAACGCGCGCGAGGAAATCCTCTGTTTCCCGGCGGTCTACGTAGGTGCCTGTGGGATTGTTAGGGTTGGCTATAAAAACCAGCTTTGTCCTGGCATTGATCGCCTTAAGCATCGCCTCCAGATCATATTTGAGACCCTTCAGGGGCACAAGGACCACCCGCCTGGAATTGATCCTGGAAACTATCTCATACTCCAGGAAGGTTGTATCGGAGGTGACAACTTCCTCCCCGTCGTTCATAAAGGCCTTTATGATGATGTCAATGATCTCGTCCGAGCCGTTCCCGAAAATAAGGTTGAAATTCTTCACTCCCAGCTTATCAGACACGGCTGATTTTAAATAATAACAATCCCCGTCAGGATACCTGTTTGCTTCCATAACCGCTTTGGATATGGCGC
Source organism: Candidatus Omnitrophota bacterium (assembly GCA_028707125.1). NCBI lineage: Bacteria > Pseudomonadati > Candidatus Omnitrophota > Candidatus Omnitrophota bacterium. Next base: position 984,625 of record JAQTUX010000001.1, on the reverse strand, counting down.
GGCGCACAGAAGGCGGCGGCGGCAGAGGGTTCTCGTTAGAAGCAAGCTTAATGACCTTCTTCAGGTTATACTCGCGCCTTATCTCGTCTATGGGCCTGCCCGGGACATAGGGCTTGATCTCTGATAGATTTTTTCTTACAAGATCTTCCATCACTCAATAATAGGATACGACCCCAGCACTTTTAAGAACTTACACTTCTCTTCCAGCTCATCCAATGCCTTCTTCACCTTTGTATCGCGGCAGTGGCCGTTTAAGTCAATGAAGAAATAATAATCCCATGCCCTTTTCTTGGACGGCCTTGATTCGATCTTGGTAAGGTTGAGCCTGTATTTCTTAAAAGGCGCGAGCATATCATGAAGCGCGCCTACCTTGTCTTTGACCGAGAACACAACCGAGGTGCGGTCGTATCCGGTAGGCGGAACTTCGTGGCTGCCGATCACCAGAAAACGCGTTATATTATGCGGGCTGTCTTCAATATCCCGCGCGAGGGCCTTTAATTTATACACCTTGGCCGCCAGTATAGAGGCAATGGCGGCGCTGTATCTGTTCTTGCCGGCAAGCTGCGCGGCGCGCGTGGTAGAAGAAACCTCTACCAGCTCTGCCTGAGGCAGATTCTTCTGCAGCCATAACCTGCACTGGCCGAATACCTGAGGATTGGAATACACATACTTTATCGCCTTCAGGCCGTAACGGCTTAGCAGATTATGAGACACGTCCAGTATGATCTGCGCGCATACCTTCAGGTCGGAATCAACAAGCATATCAAGCGTATGCGTAACCGCGCCTTCAATAGAATTCTCAATAGGGACAACTCCGTAGTCGGCCACGCCCCTCTCCACTTCCAGGAATATTTCGCTTATGGTATTACAGGGGTAATAATTGACCTGGGAACCGAATTTCTTCAACGCTGCCAGGTGCGTAAAGGTCGCCTCCGGGCCTAAATAAGCGATAGATATCGGCTTCTCCAGAGAAAGCGACGCGGACATGATCTCTTTGTATATCGCCTGGACCGCCCCTTTAGTCAAAGGCCCCCTGTTTAAAAGCGTGCATCTCTTAAGGACATCCGCTTCCCTGTCGGGAGAATAGATCCCCTTGCCGGACCTTACCTTAACGCGCCCTACCTTGAGTATTATCTCCGCCCTTTTATTCAAAAGGTTTATTATATCTTTATCCAGCCTGTTTATCTGCCTGCGCAGCGTTTTCAACAACTGCATCTTTTTCCTCCTCTATATTCTCTTCCTGATCAACCAGGGCCGCCGCGCCCGCCTTGAACTCTTCCATCTCGGGCAGGTCAGCCAAAGAATTCAAACCGAATCTTTCCAGAAAAACCCTGGTAGTCCCGTATAAAAAAGGCCTGCCGGGGGTATGTTTTTTCCTGCCGGCTACGCGTATGATCCCCTTATCCATGAGGCTCTTGATCACGCCGTCAACGTTAACCCCTCTGATCTTCTCTATATCAATGCGGGTCAGCGGCTGTTTGTAGGCAATGATGGCCAGCGTCTCCAGGGCCGCGGGCCTGAGGCGGTCGGTGTTCTTCTGCCTGTAAAATTTCTTAAGGAACTGCAGGTACTGCGGCGCGCTGACAAACTGATAGCCGCCGGCGACTTCCACTATCTTCAGGCCGCGGCCGGACTCATCGTATTCTTTTTTCAACGAATCAAGGCACTGAAGCAAATACGGGCTTTCTATGGCATCGAAAGCGCCCTGCATCCGCTCTATGGAAAGAGGGCTGTCGCTTATGAACAACAACGCCTCGATAACGCCCTTCACGATACCCTCGTCCATTATTTCCTCCTCTGCCGGTAGACCTCGTTCAGGATCTCCTCTACCGAAGATATCTGCGGGGCGCGCTCAAATGCCGCTTTCACCATCCGCTCTGCCTCGCCTTTTTTGTACTGCAATTGCTCGAGCACGCCCATTGCCTCTCGCGATATGTCGCCTTTTCCATCCGCCGCCCCGCCCTCTATGTTGTCCTGGATCAGGGCGAACTTGCCGACCTTCCCCTGGAGCTTGGCGACTATTTCTCTGGCGCGCTGCTGGCCTATGCCGGGAAGCGAACGCAGAAAACTTACGTCGCCTTCATCGATCGCCTTGGCGATAAGCGATATCGGCTTGCTGAACGCCTTGAGCGCCGCCTTCGGCCCGATACCGGAAACAGTGATGAACTGCTCGAAGAATTCCTTCTCTATATTATTGATAAAACCGATAAGCACGGGAAAGCTCTTTGACGGCTCGACCTGATGATAATGATAAGTGATCAACTCAATGCTGCCGTTTATGCCTTCCTGTTCGATCTTTTTTAAGATCGCCGCCGGAATAAAGACCTCGTAACATATGCCTCCCACATCCAGCAGCAGGTAGTCATCGCCGCTGTCAATAACCTTGCCGTAAAGCTTGGCTATCATACCTTGCTCCTGATGACATGAAAATGCGTCATGGCGGCTGCCAGCGCGTCCGTCGCGTCATACGGCCCGTCAAGCGTGCCGGCGCCCAATATGCTCTCAACCATTCTTTTTACCTGCCCCTTTGAAGCGCTGCCCCTGCCCACTATCGCCTTCTTGATGCGCGTGGAAGGATACTCAACAAAGGCGATCTTGGAGTTCGCCGCCGCCAGGCAGGCAGCCCCTCTGGCATGGCCCAGCAAACATGAAGTAAGAGGGTGCTTATAATGAGCATACAGCTTTTCTAAAACCATCGCGTCCGGACGCGTTTCCTCAATTAAACCGCACAGCCCCCGGAAGATCCTGCCCAGCCGTTCAGGCAGGGCTTCTTTCTGCCCTGTTTTGATTATCCCCGCTTCTATCAATGAACACCTTGACTTGTTACAGTCTATGAGGCCGTAACCGGTTATATAAAGGCCGGGGTCTATGCCCAGGATACGCATTTGTTGATCAGCTATTCTGTGTTAACCAGCAGTTCATCCGGTATATCAAAATTGGAATATACGTTCTGGACATCCTCTTGTTCCTCCAGGGCGTCTATTAAAGCAAGGAGGCTCTTCGCGTTCTGCTCGGAAGCGACCTTTACGCTTGAAGAGGGTATTTTCATTATCTCCGCCGATTGCCACTCGATATTATGCTTGGAAAGGGCGCCCTTGACATTTTCCAGGTCCTTTGGCTGCGTGATGACTTCATAGGTGTCTCCCTCAACCTTCATATCCTCAGCGCCTGCCTCAAGCACTATGTCAAGAAGCTGTTCCTCCTTCACCTTTGATGTGTCTATCACGATGAAGCCCTTTGTGTTGAATATCCAGCTTACGGAACCCGCGCCCGCGAGGTTTCCGCCTTTTTTGGAGAATATATTCCTCACCTCAGCAGAGGTGCGGTTTTTGTTGTCTGTGAGGGTCTCGACCATTATAGCGACGCCGGCCGGTCCGTAGCCCTCATATACAACCTCTTCGTAAGAAACGCCCGGTAATTCGCCGGTGCCGCGCTTGATCGCGGTCTTGACGTTATCAGAGGGCATGTTCGCTTCTTTTGCCTTCTGCATAACCGCCCTGAGGCGCGCGTTAGTATCCGGATCGCCGCCGCCATCCCTGGCTATGGCAGTTATTTCCTTGATCAACTTTGTATAGACAGCGCCTTTTTTCGCGTCTGCCGCTGTTTTTCTTGACTTATTTGTCTTCCACTTTGAATGACCTGACATAAATACCCTCCCTTATCGTATTTTATCTAAATCAAAAACGAAATCCCGCTGGAAACCCGACGGTTCCCTGAAAACGAACTTTATCTGCGAGCCCTCTTCAATATCTTCAGCGGGAAAAACAAAATCCAGGCTTATCTCCTTAAACCGGGTACCGGTTGTGTAACGTAAGGGATAAACGTACTTTTCCCCTGCCATTAAAAAGGCGTAATACTCGCCCGTAGGCGAAGGCCTTTGAGTAAACTCATCGTCCAGTTTGTAATGATAGTAAGTAAAGATAAGGTTGCCTTTAAGCGGTTCGATCACTTCTCTTAGCTCGCTGTTCGCGAACCGCTTCCTTGAAGGATTATTCCTGACAAATTCAGCCGCCGCCTTAAAAGGCGTCTTCACCTCAACCCAGCCCTTTAATCCGGGCTTAGTGACCGTCCATTCAGATCCCAGGGATAAATTATTGCCTCCCTGCCGGCCATATTCCACTGCTTCAGACAACTGCTCATCTGTCAGATCAAACGATACGGCAAAAGACCTTCCGCCGAGGATCAGGAACAGCGCGCCTGCCGCGAAAGCAACCCTTAAATCCCTTTTCATCTTTACATCCCCCTATAGATAATGAAATAATGCAAGTTAATAAGCCGGGTTCTGTTATGATAGCCATTCATCTAAGCGCCTTCATTGCTGAGGGCGTCCTGCGGCCTACCCAAGACTGATAGCACCTCGTATCATATTCCCTTGCGGGTGACACTCGGTGCAAGCGAGCCAGGTTTCGTGGCTCATCGTCTCCTTTCTGGCCTTGCTCCGCGTAGAGATTGCCGCGTTTCACATCGCAACCGAAGGCTGCGATGTGATCCTGAGCCCCGCAAAGCGGGGCGAAGGATCTTGATAATCGCATCTTCAGCCGCTACTCGTCTCTGTGGCTCTGATCCTTATCGCTCCGAAGCCCTACCATGATTTACTCATCGATGGGCGTAGGAGGATAGCCCCGAAATTATCGGGGTACGCAAAACCTTCCGGAGCCCGGACTTTCCTCCCCCGCGCCAGTTGGTACGGGGGCGGCTATCCAACCTGCATTATTTCTTTTCTATCGCTTTCTTAACTGCTATGTTTGCCAGCCGATCCGCGCCCTCGTTCTCAGCGCGCGGTATATGCCTTATATCAAAATGATCAAAACGGCAAAGCAGCATAAGCGCCTTCTCAAACATCACTTTGATATTGAGGTCTTTTACCCTGTATTCCCGCTTGATCTGCCTGTAAACAAGCTGGCTGTCGGTATTGACCCTTACCCGCTTGATGCCCAAAGAAACCGCTTCTTCCAGGGCGCAAATAAGCGCGCTGTATTCGGCTATATTATTTGTCGCCTCGCCAAGAAAGCGCGACACATTCTTGACTACTTCTTCCCCGCGGCAGATGATCACGCCTATACCCGCCGGCCCGGGGTTATTCTTTGAGGCGCCGTCTATATATATGTCAAAGACCTCGTCATTACTCATTATCTATGCATAAAATACGCGAGCAGCTGCCGCAGAACACAAGCCGCTCATTCATCTTGATCTCGTTTATTACCTGAGGCCGAAGGTTTATGAAGCAGCCCCCGCAGCAGTTATCTTTAACCGCGACTATGGCAGAACCGTCTCTGTTCTTTAAAATGCGTTCGTACTGCGCGAGCACGCTCTTTTCTATCAAGGGCGCCATCTGCCCTCTTTTTTCCTTAAGCGTATTGATCAGGGCGTCTATTTCTTTAACGCGTTCATCAACCGCCTTCTTCTCGCTGTTGAATCTTGCCTCTTCCTCTTGCAGGCGCTTTTTTTCCGCGTCTATTTCCTTATCCTTATTGTCTGCCTGTTCAAACAGGGAGATTATCTCGTCTTCTATCAAAGAATTGTCCGCCTTGATGCCGGCTATCTCCTTCCGCATCGCTGTATATTCCTTATTCGTCTTTATCTGGAACAACTGCCCTTCCAGCTTCTTTGCCTGTTCTTCTTTCTGGGCAAGCTGGCCTTCTTTTTCTTTGCGCTTAAGAAGCAGGGCCTTGCGTTCATCTTCAAGCCTCTGCAGGAGCGCCTTCTTTTCCTCAAAGGCCGCCTCCATTTGCTTAAGCAAAGCCGGCTTATCCTCTTTCTCGCGGTTCAATCTATAGATCTCAGAATCAACATTCTGAAGTTCTAAGAGTTTTTTTATTTGCTCGCGTATGCTTACTTCAGGCATATCCTCTTTCGGTTGTCTGCATCTCAATCGTGGTCCCTCGCAGTCTAAAATCTAACGACTGCTGCTCGGGACAACACTACGCCAACTATCTAAACTAAAGCGTAGTGGTGGGCGATACAGGATTCGAACCTGTGACCTTTGCGATGTGAACGCAACGCTCTAACCAGCTGAGCCAATCGCCCGACAAATTTTTACGAAGTAAAAATTTGATCCCGAGTTGCCTTCCTATTCCGCAGGCAACGAGGGACTCCCTCGCAGCCTCAACACTAACAACTGCTGCTCGGGACTCGTTCGCCTTCGGCGAACTTCGTGGGCCCAAGAGGACTTGAACCTCTGACCCGCTGATTATGAGTCAGCTGCTCTAACCAACTGAGCTATGGGCCCGATATATTTTGCAACCCCCTCAAAAGCGTATAGATAGATGAAATATTATACAACCACGAACGCGAATTTGCAATACTAAAATTGACCGACAAAAAACCCGCTGAGGGAACTCAAAGGGAGGCCTCAGCGGGCTTAAAGCCAACTCTACGCGCTTAATCCCTTTCATGCGCCAAAGTCATATCCAGAAAAGAACGCAGCCGGCGCGAGCGGGTGGGGTGCCTGAGTTTCCTTAATGCCTTTGCCTCTATCTGACGCACCCGCTCTCTGGTGACGTCAAATATATTGCCCACCTCCTCAAGCGTGCGGGGAGAATCGTCGGTCATGCCGAACCTCAAGGTCAATATCTTTCTTTCGCGGTCGCTTAGGGTATCCAGCGCGCTGTTCATCTCATCCTTCAGCATGGAACGCACGGTAGCGTTCGCGGGAGAAACCGCCCTCTTATCTTCAATAAAATCCCCAAAATGCGTATCCCCCTCGTCTCCTATGGGCATCTGCAGCGATATCGGCTCCTGAGCGATCTTCAGTATTGCCTTGACCTTATCCTGAGGCATGCGCATTTCCCTGGCTATTTCTCCCGGCAGCGGCTCCCTGCCGTTCTCCTGCACGAAAAGCCGCGTTATGCGTATGATCTTATTTATCGTCTCCGTCATATGCACGGGTATTCTTATGGTGCGCGCCTGGTCGGCTATGGAACGGGTTATTGCCTGGCGTATCCACCAGGTGGCATAAGTGGAGAATTTATATCCGCGCTTGTATTCAAATTTCTCCACTGCCCGCATCAGGCCCATATTCCCTTCCTGGATCAGGTCCAAAAAGGAGAGCCCCCTGTTAGTATATTTCTTCGCTATGCTTACTACCAGCCGCAGGTTTGCCTCAACCAGTTTCTTCTTTGCGCGGTTAAACCTTATCTGTTTAGCGCGTATGGCCTTAAGCTGCTCCCTGGCGTCTTCATAGCGCGATACGCCCAACGCCCTGATTATCCTGGATTCTCTTTCCCTGATCTCTGTAATGGCCCGCCTTTTACCGGACTGCCTGGCGGCTGCCTTGCGCCTTTGCAGCGCGTCATATTCTCTGATCAGGGCCGCGAAATCGGAAACCATGCCCTCTATGGGAGAGGTGACAAAATTCAGGCGGGAAAACAGCTCCTGAGTCCTGGGCATACTGGATGTCGCCCTGATCTTTCTGGCTATATCGGACATCTGCCTGAACACCTTGTCCTTCTTGGAATTTATTTCCTCCTTGAAGATCTCCTCTATATTGACCTCTTCATCGATGATCTGCTGTATGAATTTGAGCATCTGTGTGCGCGCGAACCTTGTGGAGAAGACCACATTGCGGAATTCGGTCTCTGCCGCCTCTATCTTCTTGGCTAACGCTATCTCGTCTTCCCGGGAAAGCAGGTTTATGGAACCCATCTGCTTCAGATACATCTTGACCGGGTCGTCCAATGGAAGAAACCTGTCATCCACCTTAAGGTGCTCTTCAAAAGGCACTTCCTCTTCTCTAGCCGTATCCTTATCCTTCTCTTGAGACAGATTTTCTTTGCTTTCCACTATCTGGATATCTTCATTGCCCAGCAGGTCAAAAAGTTTATCGATCTCATCGGAAGAAGTGATGTCGTCCGGAAGCAAGTCGTTCACTTCATCGTAAGTGAGGAAACCTTTTTGCCTGCCTAAGCTTATTATCCTGTTTACGCCCTTTTTACCGTTCTGAGTTTTCATTTTATCCCGCCTGATTTTGTTAACCCTGAGCGCTGTCGAAGGGTTAAGCCCCTGAATTCTTCCATCAATTGGCTGATCTTTGTTTCATCGCTGCGCCCTTCCGCGGCCTTCAATTCTTCCTGAATAGCCACGCGGCGCGCCTTTAGTCTCTCTGATTTGAGGCGCTCTATGCAGTCATTCAACACCCTTTCCTTATCATCTGAATGCACGTCCAGAACACAAGCGCACAATTCGGAAACCAGCTCTGCCGCGGAACTATCGCCGCAGCGGTTTATCAGGGCCGAAGCGCAGACATCCTCTATCCCCTGCGAGCCGAGTTCAAACATAATGCCTACGAGCTCGTTAAGCCGCCCGTCCTTGAAATCCGATGGCTTGAGGTTATCTCTAAGCTTATTCAATGACTCCTTGTCCTCCATTGCCAACCCGACAAGCATCTTCTCCAGCTGGCCGGCAGCCGCCTTGAACTTCTGGCTGTTAAGCTCAAAGCCCCTGAATCCCGCGTTCTTATCCTTCGCGTTCTTAAGTTCAAGCCGCAGCGACTCTTCCTTTACCCTTAATTCCGACGCCAGCCGCTTAACATACTCGGACTTAACTATCTCATTCTTGATCTTGTTAATGGTAAAGAGCATCTCCTTCGCTATCTTTGCCCTGTCTTCGATAGTTTCCCTGTTGTATCGCCTGTATAATAACCCGAGCTTATAATCAAACAGCGTCTGGGCCGTATCTATTTTCTTACGGAAGGCGCTTATGCCGTTCTTTCGTATGAAGGAATCCGGGTCAAGCTCATCACCCAAAGACACGACCTTGACATTCAGGTCTTCTTCTATTAACAGGTCCAAACTCCGCAGCGCGGCCAGCTCTCCCGCCTTATCCGCGTCGTAAACCATTACTACATTATGGGTATAACGTTTAATAAGCCGTATCTGGTCGGTAGTAAGCGCCGTGCCTAAAGAAGCGGCTATACTGGTAAAACCGTTGATATAGGGCGTAATAAAATCAAGATAGCCCTCTACTATAGCGACATAATCCGCTGTGCCTATGGGCTCTTTGCTCAGATTCAGGCCGAACAGGTGCTTTCCCTTGATATACACTTGCGTCTCGGGAGAATTGATATACTTAGGCGTTACTTCTTTGTCCATGGTACGCGCGCCAAAACCGATCACCCTGCCCCTGATCTCGTATATGGGAAAGATTATCCTGTTCCTGAACCTGTCATAGAACCCCATCTTATCTGATTTGCTTACCGCGAGGCCTGCCTTCTCGATCAGGGAAACGCTTATGCCCCCGGCCCTTAAGAAATTAATAAGCCCGTCCCATTTATCCGGAGCAAACCCAAGATTGAACTGCTTTATATTTTCATCCGTAATACCGCGCTTATGAAGATATGCCCGCGCGCTGCCGCCCGCATCGGAAAAAATATTTTTATGATAAAATTCCGCGGCAAGCGCGTTTATATTGTGCAGCTGGCTGCTCAGCGATTCGATCTTCCGGGTCTCAGCGCTGTGAAACTTCGGCAGGGCCACTCCCGCCTTCCTTGCCATCGCCTCCACTGCCTCGGGAAATTCCAGGCGCTCGTAGCGCATAAGAAAATTAAATACGTTGCCGCCGGCGCCGCAGCCGAAACAGTGGTAGATCTGCTTGTCGGAACTCACCATAAAAGAAGGCGTTTTCTCATGATGAAAAGGGCAGACCGCCCTGAAATTCCTTCCCGCCTTCTTCAGCGGAATGTAGCTGGAAATGACCTCAACGATATCAACCTTATTGATTATATCGTCAAGAATATTCTGCGGGATACCGGCCATAGCTCCTTTGACTGGTTATCTAAGTATGAAAACGCTTTCAATTGAGGTGAAAAAAATATTACTTGCGTGGTATGCGCCTGAAACCTGAACAGGGGATAACCTTAAGCTTCTCTTTCTTTTCCATCTTATCAAATAAAAGATTTAAGCCCAGCGTATCGGAAGTGATGTGGCCCGCTATTATAACGTTAACGCGCGCTTCTCTGGCTTTCTTAAAGTGCTCTTCGCTCAGGTGCATGCAGATCAAGGTATCTATCCCTGCCTCAGAAATGTTCTTGAATATGGACTTTGAGCCCTCTGTGCCGCCTGTCATATCCACGAATATCTTTCCCGCTCTTTTCTCCGGGCCTCCCAGGATTATCTTGGGGAAACCAACGCCTTCCTTTATCGCTTCTTTGTATTCGGGTATCTCCTTTAGCACCTTTAATACATCTCCCAGATACCGGGGTTTATTTTTGTCCAACAGGCCCTGAAGATAACTGGCAACATGATTATCCGCCACTGTATGCATACACATAAAAGGAATACCAAGCAGCCGCGCCGCGTCCACGCATCTGGTATGGTTGACCGGCATAAGCCTCCTCTCTACCTCTTTAATCCTTTCGCCCAGAAGAGACTCAGCCACGCTTACCGGCACGCCTAAATTAGCCAGTATATCCGACTGTATATGCATGACCCCGTAAAGGGCGGACAATGCCTTGCCTTCGGGATGATGCGATATTACCAGGTCTATTCGCTCTTTTTCAGACAATGCCCGGCAGAGGAGCAATTCAGGGGTTTCCATGTCAATACCCGCCAACAATGTCTTTACTTCGGTGCCGGGATCGCCGTTAAGTATTCGCGTATCAGAATAGGGGTTCTTCAATGATTCTATGTCAAATTCTTTCTTTTCTTCGGCGGAAAGCGAATCATAGTCGGCCTTTCTCTTCGCGAGCTCCTCCTTGACGCTCTTTTCCCCGCGTGGATCCGCCTCTATGCCGCATTCTACCGCCATTTCATAAAGCCGCCCTAATTTCATTCGCTCCCCCTTTGCGCGACCTCAAATATGCCGCTGTTGATCTCATCATTAATGATAAATTTTGACATAATATTCTCCCACATCCCCGCGTAAGCCCGCGGCGCGATATTGACCGCTTTTACCGCCAGGAACGAACTCTTGATACTGGCAGATAGATATTGCGCGGACGTCAACAGAAAGAATAAAAGCGTAATACTTATAACAAGGGTACCCCTTATGGCGCCGATCAACAATGCCGCCCACTTATCGATCGTCTGAGCGGCCTCTATTTTAAAAAAACGGAAGAAGGCGATCCTTAAAAGAAATATCAGAAGGTAACCGGCTATAATGAGCGCTATAAAAGAAAGCATATCGGCAACTACCCGCGGGCACTTAATACCGGAAGGTATTGCTGTTGAAAGCGCGCTGTAATAATGAGAGGCAAAGAATACGGATGAAAAAGACCCTAGAAGTTTAAATATCTCAATAACTATACCTTGTTTTACAGCAACGTAAAGTATTCTTATTAAAAGGATTAGGCAAAAGATATCAACCCAGTTTAAATTAGACAGCGCGACCTTCATTTGGTTAAGTATACCATATAAAAGCTAAACTGTCAACCCTGCGGCAAAATTATCATAAATCTCTGCCAATTCTGCGGTAACGGCTTTATTGAGTAAAGAACGGCCGGACTTCATTCTTACCTTTATATAATTGGCAGTGTGGCCTTCATACATTGACGGCTCGCCGGCCGGCTTAGACTCAATTAACACCTCCAGCCTCCTGCCGATAAATCTCTTCCTGAAATCCAGTGAGACCTCTTTGCATAAATTATCCAAATGATCAAGGCGCTGCCTCAATATGTGAGGCGGCACCTCGCCCTTGAAACCGGCCGCCTCAGTCCCTTCCCTCTTGCTGTAGGGAAATATATGCACCTTAAGCGGCTCTGTCTCTTTTATGAAATCCACGGTATTTTTGAAATTGGCTTCTTCCTCTCCCGGAAAACCAACCATGATATCCATGCTTAAGGCAAAGTCCGCTATTTTTTCTTTCAATCCGCGTACCGTCCTGATGTGATCATCGCGGATAAGCGTCTTGTTCATTCTTTTCAAGATATGATCATCGCCGCTTTGAAAAGGTATATGTAAATGAGGGCACAGGATCTTTGAACCGGCTATTCTATCGATCAGGCCGTCCGTCACATCGCCTGCCTCAATAGAGCTTAAGCGTATCCTGCGCAGCCCTCGGATTTTCTCAAGCTCATCTATTAACTGGACCAGGCCGGCCTTGATCCCTCTGTCCCTGCCGTAAGCGCCCAGGCATATGCCGGTAAGCACGATCTCTTTGAAACCCGCCGCGGCAAGTCCCCTTGCCTCTTTAATGACCTCTTCCTTTGGCCTGCTTACCGAACGCCCCCTTGCCAGCCGGACCTTGCAGAAGCTGCATTTATTGTCGCAGCCGTCCTGCGCCTTAATAAACGCCCTTGCCCTGCCGGAGAAATCGCTTATCCCCGACGGAAAGAACCCTTTGTCTATGACGCAATCCACGCCCTCTATCGCGGCTACGCTGCGCCAGTCATTCTTTACCAGGCAGCCCGTCACTAAAATAAGCGCCGACGGATTATTCTTTACTGCCTGCCTTATCGCCCATTTTGATTTCCTGTCAGCCGCGTGGGTAACTGTGCAGGTGTTGATCACAAAGATATCCGGCTGCTTTCCGTTATCCGAAACAAGAAAACCCTTGCCCGCGAAACGCTCCCTGATGCTCTGCGTATCATACTGGTTGACCTTGCAGCCCAATGTATGGAATTTAATGGTTTTCATAAAGTCAAACACCTTACCATTGCCAAACTGACTATCGCCGCCGTATCCACCTTCAGCACGGTTTCCCCCAGCGTGACCGGCTTGGCGCCGTTGGCGATCGCAAAATGCGCCTCATCAGGCGTAAAATCGCCTTCAGGGCCTATTATGACAAGCACGCTGCCTTTAAAACGCGGGGTTAAAACATCTCTGAGTTTATTTCTTCCGCCAAAAAGCACTGGTATGACAATAAGGTTAAACTTTCCGACGGAAAAGATCTCGCGCATCTGCCTGACTTCAGTTATCTCGGGCAAAACGCTCCTATGGCATTGTTTGGCCGCGTTAACGGCGACTGTCTGCCATCTCTTTAATTTATCCTGAAGCCGGCTGCCCCCTATCTTCACTTCTGTCCTCTGCGTCATCAACGGAATGATCCTGTCAACCCCCAATTCGGTCGCCTTCTCAATAATAAACTCAAACTTCTGCTTCTTGGGCAGAGCGCAGGCAAGCGTAATATGAACCGCCTCAGCCGCACTTTTCTCTTCTTTTAAATTATCCGCGATCATCATATCTTTGTTAATATCAGATATCTTAGCAAGGTATTCCCTGCCCTGGCCGTCAAAAACAATGATCTTGTCGCCTTTTTCCGCGCGCATCACCTTAAGGATATGGCGCAGCTCTTTGAGATCGTTTATGATTATCTTGTCTTTGGATATGTTCCCTGGCGGGCAGAAAAACCGTCTCATTCTTCCTCAAATACCTCCGCGCTGAAGACATGGAGCTCGGCAGAGCCGTCTTTCCAGGCAATAGGAGAAAGCCCTGCTTTATGGGAACAAAGGTTTGAGAGAAACTCTTCTTTTGACCATCCTGTCTCTTCGGCTACCTGCGGCAGGAATACCCCTGTCCTGAACCCCTTCCTGACCATAACGCCGTGCCTGCCCAGTTCTATTTCATCGGCAGAGCTAACTTTACGCATCGGCGACAGCACAGATATCTCGATCTTCACTGCTTTAAGCTCTTCCCGCGTTAAAGGCGCGAACCGCGGGTCGGAAAACGCCGCCTCAATCGCCATATCAGCCACCGTCCGCGCGAGGGGCTGATCGCCTACCATCCTGCCGATACAGCCGCGGAGCTCGCCGCCTATCCGCAAGGTGACAAACGCGCCCATTTTTTCATTTAACTTTGGGTCGTTCACGGATATCCCGTCATTCTTGCTTCCTTTGAAATGACCGCTGATCGAACCCCTGGCGATTTGCAGTAATTTTTCTTTTTGCTCCTCATTGAGCATTTTGCTGTCTCCTCCGGATAATGGCGAAGATAGGCATCGCTTATAAGGTCCTTCACGCCCTTCGGGCGTTCAGGACCATTTTTCCCGATGGGAAAATGCGAGGAAAAATGGAGCTGAGGGGAGTTGAACCCCTGACCCCCTCGTTGCGAACGAGGTGCTCTCCCAACTGAGCTACAGCCCCAAAATTTTCTATATTATGAACGCGGGAAAATTTTGTCCTGAGCGCCCAAAGGGCGCGAAGGACCTGGATTGAGTTAATCTACCATATCGGCGGGAAATTTGCAATGGAAAACAAAATAGGGATAATACCCGTAAGGCCTATCCCTATTGTAACCAGGTTACGATAACTTATTGCCTGCTATTGGCAGCAAACTGCATAGCAAGTAACACTACTATTCGCTTGTGCGGTAGTACAATGCCATCCATTACCACTTGGATTACTAGCAACCACCTCATTAAGTGGTGATAGGCCACTATGCCCGCCACCGGTTACACTATATCCTGAGGGACACGCGACAGTCACATTTGATCCGACAGAACTCTGTGTAACGCACTGCACGCCTGCACTCCCCCACTGAACTCCGCTGCCTGTAGAAGTCAGGACCTGGCCGCTGGTGCCCAAACTGTTACTATTGTCCCGCAGGCCGCCGCCAAACTGTCCTTCACCAGCAACAGACAGATTGCCCGGATTGACCTCTAAAGCGGCGACTCCCGGCACTCCCACTACCCTTACGCCACCGGGCCCGTTGAAATTGGCAACGTAACCTGTGCCTGGATTATATACTAAAAGTGCGTTCCCTGCCCAATTGTATCCAGCCGGCGGGCCTTCAATATAAAAGAAATTATTACGGCTACTCAACAGAACATTCGCAACTGAAGACGTGATAGAACGAAAATCATATCCGCTGGGGCTATACGCCTCAATACCAAGGTTGTTATGGGCCGTAAGCGCGATACCTATACCAGTACCGGTATGTTGAACGCTTACTGCTTCTGTACCACTGGTACCCATGGCATAAATCCTTAAACCCCTGCCCGTGCCTGTCGGGAATGCCTGGATAGCGTCTGCATTCTGGCTGACCACATGAATACCCATCGTGCTGCCTTGCGTCTGTACCCCTATGCCCGCTATGGAATTATCATCAGCCGTAGCCCATACTCCATAACCGCCTCTACCATGCCCCTTAACACCGTGCCCTCCGATACCATAAAGGCCCACGACATCAGATACCCCCATAAACCCTATTGCCTCACCTGCCCAGGGAACTATATTGCTGAATGTGGTGGGGTTCACCAAACTTCCAATAGCCAATCCTCCTATGGCACCTTCATTTATCATCCAGGTTTTCTTCTGATTGGTTACAAACGCCGCTCTATAATCCCGGTCGCATGTCAACCAATCTGTAGCCCTGTCCGCGTATTCATTTGCTTTAGGAAAAATCGGGTTATCGCATGTCCCGCCGCTTCTGGTAACATTATGAGTTGAGACATCGCGAACCTGCGCGCAGCATATAGGCACGTTGCCCCCGACCTCATCTAAAGCATGAGTAATATCATCTACCTCATAGACCCGCAAGTTCTTATACACCCCGTAAGGCGAAGGATAATAAGTGGTGATCTCCAGCTTTTCCTCCGCTGCCGACGCCGTAAAGGGGCTGAAAACGGCTGCCGCAAGCACCAATATAACCAAAAGCGATCTTTTTTTCATTGCGCCTCCTTTAAAAATGCCTCCTACCCCATCGACGCGGAAGGGCATACCACCACCGTATCAATTGCCGCGTCGGGATTATCGGGATAACTTATCGCGGCATTAGGATTATACACCGTCTTTACGTGGATACGAAGCGCGTAAGGTCTTAAGGGGACAGAACTGCCTGGATCTACTGCCTCAAGGGCAAACTCTATGATCTTTCTTGCTATTAATCTTCTATTGGCGGTCAGCGTCTCCTGATAATAAAGTTCATCGCCGACAAGTGTAAACCTGCACATTGTCTGGCCTATGGTAACAGGATCATTATCGTTTTCTCTAATATCCACACCCATGTTGTTGGCATGCACAATAAACGGCGGTTCCTCAACCCATCCCTCTGAATGGCGCACCCTTCGGGCTATCGCCTCAACCGCGATGGAGGCCTCATTCAATATCTGGCTCCTTCTGTCCGACGAGACCGCCTGATACCGCGCGAACAGCTCAATACTGGCAAAGCCGATACTGATCATGCCGAACATAACAATTGCCACAAGAAGCTCTATCAGCGTAACTGCCCTACGACGTCGGTTCATCCCAGGTTATTTCCATAACGGCCCTTCTTAACCCGTTAAGTCCGGCCGGCTCATCAACTTCATAATTATATGTGTAACCAATATTATTATCGTCTATCGCGGGAACAGAAACGGCAGGATATGCGGCAACCCTGAGAGTATTGCCGCCCTCATCCCACGTATCCTGCCTGACTTGCGCATTAAGCAGATTCAGCTCACCGCCCATTTTCTCAACTGCCTGGATGTTGGATTTGGTATGCAGCAACTGGCGTTTTACCGAGACAAAGGTAGCGCTTAAACCGGCAACTACCATGGCAAAGATCACCGTGGCAACAAGGATTTCCAGCAAAGTAAACCCCGCGTTTCTCTTAACCACAAAAATTACCACCTGTGCAGGACGGCTCCTCACCATTATCTACATTTGCACTTGTCAACTCCCAGACGCGGCCATCAGCACCAGCGTTTACCCTTGTTGCTTTGGCTGTAAATGCTGCGCCGGGCCCGGTTATTTCTACGGCATAACTCCACTTGACATTCGGCCCCATAGGCAGATAAAGCCTCAAGTTCGTATTGAGAAAGCTGGTCTGCGTAGAACCATAGTATTCGCCCCGCTCGAGCCGATACACCCTCTCCCCGGCGGCAATCAGCTTCAGATTGACGACTGCCTCCCTGTTTAACGCACTCTCAACTATGGGCCTGTAATTCACGCCCAGGGTGGCCAAAATCCCTATTATAACCACCACGATCATTATCTCTAAAAGCGTGAATGCCTTAATGAAACCGCTCTTTTCGGGATTAGTAACCCGCATTACTTGTCCATTCAGAAGTTCCGTCGGTATTGATCCACAGCTGAAGATACCCTGCCGTTGCCCCTGAAGGCGGTTTCCCTTGGCCACCTGTACATCTAATAGCCCTCATTTGTACGGACGTAGCGCTGGCCCCTAATACGTTGTAATAAAAATAGTGGCTTGGCCTGCAGGCAGAGGGTATCTGATCAACCCCCGTCCCTATACCAGCTATTGTGTTATCAAAACCAGTATAAGCTTCATGATCCATACTATACGCCACTGCCAGTGATCTCACCGTACTTAATACCTGTCTTGCCTCGGCTCCACGGGCTCTCTCTGTGGCCCTGGCGTATTGTGAAACCCCCAAAGTAGCCAATATGCCTACGATAATGACCACTATCATTAACTCAAGCAAGGTAAAACCTTTCGTCCTTTTCATTTTAATCTCCTTTTTTACTTTAGCCATTTAATTACGTCGTTAAATAAGGTCGTTTAGCCGGCTTCCCTCCTTTCGTTCATTTCGTCCATTGTATTATAATAATATAGCGGTATCGGATTTGTCAACAAGTTTTAACTACCCCGCGATCTTGGTTATCTGGAATATGGGCAAAAACATCGCCACTACCATGGTCCCGATGATAAAAGCCATAAATATCAGCATGATCGGCTCAAATGCCGCGGTGAGCCGGGTTATCAGCGTTTCTATGACCTCGGCGTAGTAATCGGATATCCTTTTGAACATCTGTGGCAGTTCGCCGATCTCCTCGCCTACCGCCACCATTTGCACAACCATCGGAGGAAACAGGCCGCTTGCCTCAAGCGGGCCGCTCAAGCTTTTACCGCCCCTGACGCTCTCTTTTACCACCCTCAGCGTCTCTTCAAGGACCTTGTTGCCGATACTCCTTTCGGTAATTTCCAAAGAGTATAATATGGGCACGCCGCTTTGCACCAGCGTTGACATGGTAGAGGCAAATCTCTCAAGCGCGATTATCTTTACCACATTGCCCACAATGGGGACCCTGAGCATGAATATATCAAACTTTCTTCTGCCAACCGGAGTGTTTATATACTGCCTGAGAATAAAGAGAAGCGCGAAGGCAACGATCGCAGCGGGGAATAGCCCCTTTTTCATAAGTTCGGTCATATCCATCAACATCTTAGTCAAGGCGGGCAACTCCATATTAAAACCGGAAAATATCTCGGCGAACGTGGGTATGATCTTCAGCATAAATATGGCGATAGCTCCACAAGCAGTAACGAACAGGATCGCCGGATAGATCATCGCGGAGATTATCTTTGACTTCAAGGACGCCTTTTGCTCAAGATAGCCGGCAAGCCGCTCAAGAACGGCCCCTAAATTCCCGCTTGCCTCGCCTGTTTCGATCAGATTTACCCAAAGCTCGGAAAAGACCCTTTTGTGCTTCCCCAACGACTCATGCAGGCTTAAGCCGCCTTCCATATCGGATATTACGCGCGCCACTACCGCCTCAAGCCCTCTGCTTTCGGTCTGTCTAGTGATTATCTCTAAACTCTTTAATATGCTCACGCCGGCGTTAAGCAGTGTTGCCAGCTGCCTGGCAAAAAGCACGAGATCGGCGCTGTTAATGCGGCTATGCTTGCGGCCTTTGGATCTGGCGGGTATTTTTGATAACCCCGCGCCGGCAGACGGAGCGCCTTGCGCCTCTTCCGCTATACTGGAGACAACATAACCCTTTGCCTGAAGCATTGCCACAAGGTCATCTTTGTTAGACGCCTCTTGCCGGCCCTTTACCTTATTGCCGCTCTTATCCCTTGCCTCATAATTAAATTGCGCCATACCCTATATCCCCAAAGTCACGCTTAATACCTCTTCCAAGCTGGTTATGCCCTGTTCCACCTTACGCAAACCGGATTCATAAAGGGTCTGCATCCCCTCAGATCTCGCTACTTCTCTTATCTTCTGAAAAGTGGCGCCCTGTGAGACAAGCTCTTTTATCGCGTCGGTTATAGGCATTACTTCAGCTATTAACGTCCTGCCTTTATACCCCATCTGGCCGCATTCGGAACAGCCCTTTGCCTTATAGATCAATCCGCTGTTAAGCTTTATGCCGCCCAATTCCTTTTCCGACGGCTCATACGCCTCCTTACAACCAGGGCATAATGTCCGTATAAGCCGCTGGGCTATCACGACCAAAAGGGACGGCGTGAGCAGATACGGCTCTATGCCGATATCCATAAGCCGACCTATCGCGGAAGGCGCGTCGTTGGTATGCAGCGTGCTTAAAACCAGGTGGCCTGTGAGCGCGGAGCGCACGCAGATCTCGGCTGTCTCAAGGTCCCTGACCTCGCCTACCAGCATAATGTCGGGGTCCTGCCTTAAAAAACTTCTAAGAGCCGAAGCAAAAGTCAGCCCTATTTCCGGCTTTACCTGTATCTGGTTTACGCCGTCTAATCTATATTCCACAGGATCCTCTACGGTCATTATATTCTTGGTAGGCGCCTTGATCTCCTGGAGCACAGCGTATAGCGTAGTTGACTTTCCGCTTCCGGTAGGGCCGGTTAAAAAAACCAGGCCATAAGGCGAATTTATTGCCTTGCGCATAAACTGCAGTTGATTCTGGTCAAAACCCATCTTATTCAGATCAAGCACGATCCTGCTTCTATCCAGTATCCTCAGAACCACCTTTTCTCCGTATATGGTAGGTATGGTTGAGATCCTCAGGTCTATGTTCCTGTCTTCCAATCTGACCATAAACGTCCCGTCCTGCGGCAGGCGCTTTTCAGCTATATCAAGTTTTGCCAGTATCTTTATTCTTGAGATGATCGGCAGGTGCATCTGTTTTGCCGGCGGCGGTATCTCATACAACTTCCCGTCAACCCTGTATCGTAAAGAAACCTTGTCCCTGAACGGCTCTATATGTATGTCTGAAGCGCGCTCATCTATCGCCTGCCTGATTATCAGGTCAACCAGCTTTACCACCGGCGCCTCTTCCGCCTTGGCGATGATCTTATCCATGCTCAGCGACTCTTCGTCGCCAACTGCCTCGGCGGTAAAATCAGTCATGACGCCGTACGACTTCTGCACAGCTTCCTTTAAAAGGTCTGCCCTGCCGTAGAACTCTTCTATGGCCTTTGATATGTCGGTCTTTGAGGCAACTACCGTATTTATTTCGCATCCGGTGATCTTGCGCAGGTTATCAATAAGCATCAGATCAAGGGGGTCAAAAACCGCGCAGGTAAGCGAATCAGCATCCTTTGAAAGAGGCAAAACAGTATTTCTCAAGGCAAAGTCCTTGGATATAAGCGTTTCAAGGCCCTGGCCGTCTTTGGGTTTGAGGGAACCGGACGCGAAGGTGATATATGGCATATTTAACTGCTTTGCCAAAGCCGCGACCATACTATCCTCTTTAACAATGCCTGTCTTGATCAGAACTTCTCCTATGCGGCCGCCTTCCCGTTTTTGTATAAGCATTGCCTGATCAAGCTGGTCCTGAGTGATCAGCCCCTGGCTGATCAGGATTTCCCCTAATTTTAGATATTTTGATTTTATCATCTTATAAAAATGTCATTGCGAGAACCCGCGGGGGACGAAACAATCCATAAAAGCGGGATTGCTTCGCTCACTTCGTTCGCTCGCAATGACATAGCAAACAACTCAGTACCTGAAAACGCTTTTATCGGCTACATTGCCGGATTGCTCGCGCGTTCCCGCCCCTCTGCCTTCCCGTTTCTCAAGCAGATTCAGCGTTTCATTGATAGCGGAATCGGCTTCTGTTTTGCGCGCGTCATCCTGTTCCCTCTCGGGCAAAGAGAAGGTTTCAACCGGCTCAAACTTCGCCACCTCTACCTTATCCTTGACGATATGAGGAGTTATAAATACGATCAGTTCCCTGTCCAGGTCCTTGGTTTTACTTTTATGCCTGAACATGGCTCCCAACAACGGCAGATCCCCAAAAAAGGGCCATTTGGTAATGACTTGATTGAAATTGGTCTTGATAAGGCCACCCACCACTATGGTCTCTCCATCCTTTATCTTAAGCGTTGACTTAGACGTCCTGACTTCGGGATCTCTGAAACTGGAGCTCAAATTGCTGGTTGCCGCCTCTGTGACCGTTGGCTGAACAAACATCGTTATGTAACCTTCGCCGTTCACTTGAGGCGTAACCCTGAGAGATATCCCTGTCTGTGTTCTTTCTGCCTGGGTACTTGTCTGCGCGCCGGAGCCTTCTCCGGAGCTAGTAGTAATCGTCCCTATGGCTTCATCAGTGGATATCTTTATCTCGGCCGTCTCATTGCTTAAAGTAGAGATCCTTGGCCGCGCCAGGAACTTTGTATCTGTCTGCGTCCTGAGAAAGTCAAGGAGCATGGAAAAAGTCGTGCTGCCGAAATTCATGCTCCCGGCCGTAGGGCCTGTTTTAGTTACAGGCGTCTCGCTGTTTCCGTAAAGCTGCTTGATGGGGAACGCCGTCCCTCTTGAACCTCCGGTAAATACCATCTTTAACACCGGATTAGTTTCATCAAATTTAACGCCTAATTTATCCACTGTGTTCTTACTGACATCGAGCATCTCCACTTCTATCATCACCTGCTCTGTAGGCACATCCAGCTTCTTGATCATCTCCTCAATTATCGCCATCCTTGAGGGGATATCGGTAACAATGAGGCTGTTGGTGCGCGTGTCTTCCGTAACCTTTCCCACTTCAGAAAGCAGGTTCTCTACTGACTTGGTTATACCCTCATCCGCCTTATCTTCCTCATCGCCGCCGCCGCTGCCGCTGCTGCTGCTTTCTTCTTCCTGCTGCGGTTCAAGAAGGGTATCGATCTCTGACTGCAGCCTGGACTGCGAAACCCTGGCGTGCTTGAGATAAAACACCTGAGTTAGCGTCTGTAAGGCCGGCTTGCCCCAATCCTTAACGATAATGATATTGCTCCCCGGCTCTTGATCGTATTCAAGGTTATTGGCCTGGAAAAGCTTATCCAGCGCGTCTTCCAACGGCACCTTATCAAGATACAAGGTAACCACCCTGTCCCTGACCGCCTCTGAAGCGATAAAATTGATCCCCGACTGGATGGATAAGGCCTTAAGCACGTCCTTAAGGCTCGTGTCCTTGAAGTCCATCGAAACCATCACGTCGGGAGTAGGAGATTCCAGAAAAAGATCTCCTGCCGGCGGGATCGCTGATGCCGCGTGCACATACGAAATAATAAGTATGCTCAACCCTGCCGTTAAAAAAGACGCTGCCAAGAAAACATATTTCTTCATTTTTCCCCCCCTTGTTTTTTAAGCGACTCTGCCTCCAGGACCCTCGCTGGAGAAGGAAGCAGGAAGACCTGGCCCTTATATAATAACGTGAGCCCTTCCCTGTCTATTGACTTGATCTCTGCCTCGTTTATTTTATCTCCGACAGTAAAAACGCCGTTATCTATGATGGCCTGGGGTATCCTGCCTTCCCATATAACCCCCTGCAATTTCATTGCCGGTAATTGGACAGCGGCTTCTGCCTGTCCCCGGATCGCCCCCACCTGCTCTTCCGCGTCTCTTTTTACAGGCAAAAAATCCTTAAATGGATCCCTGGAGCTCTGCGGAGCGTAACTTATCTGCGGGATCAGCGAACTCGCATCTTCCGCGTAGGAAAATACCGCGAATAAAGATGTTAATAATAAAACGGTGGTAATAAATCTAATATTACAGATATCTTTTTTCATTTTATTCCACATATAGCATGGTTAACTGCATAGTGGCCGTGATAACGCGTTCTTCCGGTTGTTTGTCCGGCTTACCGCTCCATCTTGACTGCTGCGCCAAAGAAAGCTTCTCTATCCTGAAGAATGACCCTGATCTTTCCAGGCGGTTCACAAACCTCCCTATGGAATGGTATTTTGCCTCAAGAGAAATACTGAAGCCCTCCCTGGTAAACGCCTTCTCTTTAGCGATCTCCAACGGCTGGATAGAACTCACCTTGACCTCCTCCTGCCTGGCAATACCGGAGATCTCATTTATGATGTCTACCTGCTCTCTCCTGGAGAAAAACTGCTGATACGGCCCCGCCTCCTGTTCGATCTTGACCAGGCCGCCTAACAGATCCACCTTTTTGTTTTCTTCCGACTGCGCCTCTTTGGCGCGTTCTACTTTTTGCGTCTGGAAAGAATAAAACTTCGTTGAAACGAATAATATTATCAGCGCCATTACTATATAAGCAAGTATGTCCTGCCTTGCCAGAAGCAGCTTGAGCTGCTCATTAACATTTATCTTTTTATCCATCTATTTACCTCCCGAAGCGCAGCTTACCTCAAAAGACGTAACTTCGGTATCCTGCAGTTCAGTCCGCGTTATGGAACGAATGGATATATCCTTATACTCCTGCGAGAACTCGGCATCTGTCTTAAGCCTGGTAACAAAACTGTTTATCGAATCCAATTCGCTCTTTTCTTCTCCCAGGTAACAATGGCCGGAAACGATCAGTCCTCCCGGACTATAGCTATATGTAAGCTGTGACAGCCAGGCGCCCTCCCCTAAATAATCCGCGATCTTGCTTAATTTTGTGGTAAGATACCGCCTTTGCTTGAACATCCCCTTTAATTCAGCGAGTTTGGATTCCCATTTCTGTTTCTCCGAAGCAAGCGTTACGGCCGGTAGTCCGGGATCCACTATCTTCACGCCGGGTTGTTTTTGTTGAATTGAGGCGATATCGCTGCGCAACACACTTAACTTCTGATTGGTATAAAAATAAATACCGGCTATTGCCAGTAAAAAGGCGAAAAAACCCCTTAAAATGATATCCCTGGAGACCGGGACCGTCTTTATCTCAAGCGCCAGGGCAGACGCCTCCACATCAGAGGCAGCCAGCTGCTTCCTGAAGAGGTCTATACTGTATTCAAATTTTATCGTATCGCGTAAGGACGCGCCGCTTGCCTTGACGATATCAATAGAATACGGCAGGTCGGATTTAATCAATTCCGTGGTATCTATAAATGAGGATTTCAGCCCCAAGTCCATTGACAACCCTTCAACGACGGCCTTGTTTTCCGGCCGCGAAAGGAAAAATACCCTGTCTATGGCGATGTTGGGAAAGAGCCGGCGGAAATAATCAAGTGATATGCGTATTTCATTTGACAACTGCGCGGCATAGCCCTCCTGGCCTGACTGTCCGCCTTCTTCCTGAAGCGGCAGCTTTAATTCTCTGCTGAACTCGGGAAACCCGCTCTTAAGGAAAGTGATATTACCTTCTTCTCCGGTAACGCCTAAATCAACAATGGCGACGTTCTGTTTATTGTTTACTATATCTTTTTTAGGCCTGAGCAGGCGTAAAACGCTGAAGAACCCCGGCTCTATGCTTAATATCCTGAAACCGCTCTGCGTAGATATAGACACATATTTTTCCAGCGTATCTTTTTTTATGCCTATAAATACGCAATCCAATTTCTTCGCCTCTTTGTTCAGGCGCGCCTGAAAATCAAACACCAGGTCTTCAACTTTAAAGGGGATGAATTTCTTGACCTCAAAGCTTATTGAGGAAGGGAGCTCCCTTTTGGGCATGGGAGGCAAACTGAAGAAACGTATAATCAGATCCTCTGAAGGAATGGATAATACGGCTTCTTTGGTCTCAAGCCGGCTTGCGCGGATCTCCTCCTGCAGCGCCGCTATTATCCTTACGTCTTCCGGCGCCTTTCCATCCGTTTCTGTTGATTTTAATCCGGAAGATGGGACCTGCAGGTAATTAATTATATCCTTACCCTGTGATTCCGCGATAGTAATACTGCTCTTACCGAAAAATACACCTATTTTTTTCTTTGGCATACCCGACCCTTTTGTTATGCCGCCTTAAACCGCTAATCAGCTTGTTGATGCCGGCTCTTAAGCCAGTTGTCTACCTCTTTCCTGTCAAACCTCCAAACGCCTCCTACCTTGATCCCGGAAATCTTCTTCTGGTGCAGCCAATTATATATGGTCTGACGCCTGAGTCTAAGATAGTCGGCCAATTCATCTATATCCATTAATCTTGCCATCATTCTTTCCTTACTTGTTATATTGTAGGTTTAATTACATCATAATAGATTTACTTTGTCAAGTGTTTTTTTATAAAATATTACTTGGCATACTTTGAGTAACTATCTTACTCTAAAGTTACCTGGTTTATAATAGACTTACTTAGATTTGGGGTAATTCGGGAGAAAACTTAAGAAGAGTAGCTGACTGTTATAACGATCTTTCTGGAACTGACATTGCCACCGGCATCATCTTCAATCTCTAACTCCATTCCAGGGGGTAATGCGGATCCGTCAGGTAATGTCACTGACTTGGTATAATCGGCAGGGTTGCCCAAGCGCCTCTGGTTGTGCGCCCAGTGTAAGGCCGACATACCTATGTGGTATGCCTTGATCTTATTGGACTGGTAAATGCCCAATCTGGCCTGGTTGCTCATAATGCTAAGCGCGGTAGCGGCAAGAATACTTACTATAATTATAATGCCTAATACTGTTACCAATACCACGCCGTTATTATTTTTAGCGGGCAGCATGATCAGGGATTATCTCCTCAGGCTCACCTTGTAATCATCGCCTTCTTTTTCCAATATAACGTGCCCTTCTCTGGCGAGCCAGCCCAAACTCATTAATATGTTGTCGCGCGGCTTATCAATACCCCTGACAAGATCATTAAGCCGCACCTCTCCGTGATCATCAAGATAATGCCAGATCTCCCCAGCGACTATGCCGATCTCAGTTATCATATCTTCCCCCTTTTGTATTTCATTTTAGTAACCTTTTGGCGGTTGTCAATATTTATTTATCCGCCTTTTATCTCGTATTGTAGCAACCGCATCTGGGACAAAGGCTGTATTGTTCGTCCTTAGTATTAATATAGGTATAAGTACAGATAGAGCAAAACCATATAAATTTGGGGTCAAGAAAGAGTTTCTTCTCGCTGCCTTCTTTCAAGAAAAACCAACAGAGGAATATAGGTATAAGCAGCGCCAACAGATAAAATGCCACCCCCAGATCAAAGTCTATATGTATCATTGCTCCTGCGCGCTATGCGCCAGGTCTATCTTTACGGTCTGCCACAGGTTCCTGGGCAGCTGTTCCCGGCGCAGAAACAGCCAGTGGTTGATATGGCGCCACACAAGAAGGTCCGCGTCAAGGTTGCCCGATGAAACACGCCTCCTTACTTCCAGGGCGTCGCCCTTGGCAGAAAGAAAGAACTCCAGTTCTATATGCACAGACGCCCTGTCTTTGAAATACAGCAGGAAATGATACGGTATCCTGGGATGGAAAAAAAGCGCCTTCTGATAACCGCGCCTTTCCTTAAAGAACTCGTCCGTATCAACCGGGTTTAACGCGCTTTCAAGCCGGGGAAGATAAGAAGGCGGTTGTATACGCGGCTTATCACCCAGGACAGCCAACAGGTTGTTTTCCATGATAGAGTCAAGCGCGGGCAATCTATGGCTCGATAATCTTCTCCCCTGCGGGGATGAAACCGCGGCTTTCGGTTCAGGGGAATAACGGGAAAGGATGGAACCCAGGAATACGACCGGTTCCTGCTTCGCGAAATACGCCTTCTTAAAGGATGTATCAAAAATAAGGGGGCAGAGGCCATGCCAGAGAAGAGAAATAAATAACCCCAGCCTCAAAGTGCCGGACATGTTACTCCTGATTGGTAGCTATATTGACCTGGCTTATGCCTGACTCCCTGCACATATCCCAGACCTCAACTACCCGCCCTAATGAGGCGCGCCTGTCGGACTTTATGAGTATTGCCTTGCCTTTTTTCACGAACCGATTCAACAGGTCCTTGAGTTCATTTAAAGAGATGACCTTCTCGTTAATATAAATAACATTTTCTGAAGATACTGTGATCACCAGGTTCTCTTCTTCTATGACCTGGCTGGTTACGGCCTTCGGCAGGTTTACCTTTATGCCCGGCTGCATCACGAATGAAGACGTAAGCATAAAGAATATCAATAATTGAAAGACCACGTCAATAAGCGGGGCGATGTCTATTTGTTTTAACCCATGCTCCAATTCCATATGCCGTCTGAATTTCATGGCCTTACTCCGACAAGAAATTAACCAATTCCGTTGCCGACTTTTCCATCTCCAGTATGAAACTGTTGACGCGGTTAACCAGATAGTTATAAGCCACGTAAACCGGTATTGCCACTATCAGGCCGGCGACTGTGGTTATAAGCGCTTCCCATATGCCCCCTGCCAGGTCTCCGGGGCTGACAGGGTGAAAAGAGGCGGCCTTAAGCTGCACGGTCTGAAAACACCTTACCATTCCGGTCACCGTGCCTAAAAGCCCGAGCAGCGGAGAAATGTGGGCAAGGGTTGCCAGGACAGACAGGTTCTTCTCCAGTTTAGGCACCTCATACAACGAGGCGTCTTCAATCGCCTCTTTTATCTTTTCCCGCGGCTGATCATATTTAAGCACGCCCGCCTTGATTATATTCGGGATGGGCCCCGGCTGGAGCTTGATGACCTTCAACGCGAGAAGGATCCTCGCGGACAGCCCCTTGCCTTCCGGGGCCTTATCGCACTCCTCCAGCGCTTCTTTTATCTGATGGCGCTTTATCTTCTGCATTACGCCCGAAAGAAACTCCCTGCTGTCCATCTTTATGAAGCTGAGATGCACGATCTTTTCTATGACTATAGCCATCGCGAATACCGAACATAGCAGTATCGGCCACATTACCGGCCCGCCCCTTAAGAATACCTGTATCATTTTATGACCTCCTCTATCTTTTCTTTGGCGAATTTTGCTTCAGGGACATCCTCATCGGCGACCTTCTCGTAAATGGCCCTGGCCTTCACGTATTCTCCCTTATTTTCAAAGATCCGCGCGGCCCTGAGCATTGCCTTGACCACTACCGGTTCTCCCTGAGAGTAAAGGTAGCTTATCTTTAAATACTCCTCCAACGCCCCTGTCAAGTCGCCTGTTTCCTCCAAGCAGCCTGCCAGCTCAAACTGAAGGCCCGCGCCCTGATTCAAAGGGACCTTACCTATGGCCTGTTTAAACAGATCTATCGCCTTATCAAGGTCGCCGCTTTTTTTATGGGCCTGGGCCATTATCGGCAGTATTACCGCCGCCAGGTTTTCGTGCTCTGCCAGCGTCTGCCCGCATATCTCCAAGGACTCCTTTATCCTTCCCGTATTCAAATATATGTCCGCGATGGCTAAAGACGCCTCGGCTTTAAGCTCATGGTTATCAAACTCGCCGACCTTCTTAAAATTATCTATGGCCCTGCCCGGTTCTCCCTCCTCTTCATAAGAACAGGCAATGGCATAATAAGAATCGGCGACCAGAGGGCTGTTGGGATAATCATCTATGAGCGTCTTGAAATACCTCCTGGCAAGCTCAAGCTCTCTACGCCTGTAATAATATTCTCCCAGCCACCAGATCGCTTCCGGGGCAAGCGATGAAGCCGGATATTTGGACCTCAACACAAGGAACTTACTGACCGCCTCCTTCTCCTTGCCCATCCGATAAAGGCAGTCGGCTATTTCGTATTCCGCCTTCTGGATCAAGCCGGTATCGCTGTTGAATTGGCGTATTATATTATTAAACACGGCTATCGCCTCTTCATATTTGCCCATATTATAAAGAGAGGTCGCCTCCATATACATCGCCTGCGAAAGAAGGCGGCTGTCCTTGAACCGAGAAGGAAAATCCCTGAACTGTTCCACGCTGCCGGTATAATCCCCTTTTTGAAAATAGGACAGCCCCAAAGAATAGGCCGCCTCCGGGACCAGCTTTGAACCGGGAAACTTCTTTATAAGATTCAGGAAGGCGGTCTCCGCCGAACCATACTTTAACATCTTCAACAAAGACACGCCCAATTGATACTGCGCGTAATCGGCATAGGGGCTTTCCGCGTATTCTTCCAGGACCTTATCATAGGATTCGGCCGCCTTCTGATACCGGCCTGAATCAAGATAGGTATCGGCTACCTGGCAGAGCGCGGCCACCTTGACCATCTTATCCCCGGACCCCTGCACTACCTTCTGGAACTCGCTGATGGCATTTTTAAACTCGCCGTCTTTCAGGTATGCCCAGGCAAGGCCGTAATGCAGGCGGTCTATGGACTTGTATTCCAATTCCTCGTCGGACAATCTGCGCAGGGCGTCCTGAAAGACCGAAATGGCCGCCTTAAAATCACCCGTGTTGTAAAGGGCGTCCGCCTTGCCGAAGTAACCCTCCATGATCAACTGGGGTGACTGCGCGTTGGAAACCAGCCACTCGTAGGCATCGATGGCCTCCCGGTGCTTGCTGAGCTCTGAAAATAATGTCGCCTCTAAAAGCTTGGCGCTTTCCTGTTCTTTTTTACTCAACGCCCCCATATTGATCTGGCTAAGATATCTGAACGCGGAGTCATAGTCCCTGGATTTCAACGCCGACCATCCCAGGCCCATCCGCGCTACGGACTCTATATATCTGTCATTGGAGAGCTTTAACACGTCAAGGTACCTTTCCTTTGCCGCGTTGTAATCCTCTAAATAATACTCCGCCTCTGCCAGATAAAAATGGGCGTATGCCGCCTTTATGCCCTGGTCCTTATAACTGTTAAGATGGCCGGCAAGGTAATCCTTAAGCCCCTGATAGTCCCTCAGGTTATAAAGGCATTGCGCCGCCTTAAACGAGGCGTCCGTGGAAAGCTGCTTTTCGGGAAACTTGGCGATCATCTCCAGAAAAACATCCCTGGCCTCAAGGAATTTCTCCTCTTCAAACAGGCACCAGCCAAGGGAATAATACGCGTCAGACAGGTAGGAGGAACGGGGAAACCGGCTGATGATCGCCTGATAATTGGACGCGGCCTGCCTGTAGTCAGCGCCCTTGAAATGGACCTCGGCGATCCAATAGGTAACCGCGTCGCGTATCTTCTCCGCGTCACTGTTCTTAAGCAGGTCTTCCAATAACGAAAGCGCCTCTATGTACTGTCCTTGATAAAAATAACACTGGGCTATGTGCAGCCGCACGGAAGGGACTTTGCCGCTCTCAGGAAATGTCCTTAAAAATCTCAGGAATATATTCAAGGCCACATCATAGAAGCCGTCTTCCAGCGCCTTCTTGCCGATGAATACCATCTCCCCTTCCTTTTCATCAGAGGCATAAATGGATTGAAGTATGGCAATATTGCAGCAGAATAGCAACAATATACTTAATATGATGTTTCTCATCAGGTTTTGTATTTTGAGTTTGTTTAGAGTTTAATGTTTAGGGTTTAGGGTTTGCTTTAGGATATTATAACATTCTTTTTAAATACCTGCCAGTATAAGATTTTTCTACCTTTATCAGCTCTTCGGGAGAGCACGCGGCAACAACCTCGCCACCCCTGTCGCCGCCCTCCGGGCCCAGATCGATCACGTAGTCGCAGCACTTTATGACCTCAAGGTTATGCTCAACCACGACCACTGTATTGCCTTTGTCCACAAGCCGCTGCAGCACCGAAAGCAATTTATCAACATCGGCAAAATGCAGGCCGCTGGTCGGCTCATCCAATAGATAGAACGTCCTGCCGGTATCGCGTTTACTCAGCTCAGCGGCAAGCTTTACTCTCTGCGCTTCGCCTCCGGATAAGGTAGTGGCGGGCTGGCCCAGCTGTATATAGCCTAGACCCACATCATTAAGCGTTCTCAGGATGTTCGCTATGGAAGGTATGCTTTCAAATAATACAAGCGCCTCTTCCACGGGGCAGTCAAGCACCTCTGAAATTGACTTCCCTTTGAATTTCACCTCCATGGTCTGTTCGTTGAACCTGCTGCCTTTGCAGACGTCGCACTTTATATACACGTCGGGAAGAAAGTGCATCTCTATCTTCTTTATGCCGTCTCCCGTACAGGCCTCGCACCTGCCGCCTTTTACGTTAAAACTAAAACGTCCCGGCTTATACCCTCTCAGGCGCGCCTGAGGAAGCCGGGAATAGATATCCCTTATATGCCCGAATACACCGGCATAAGTAGCGGGGCAGGAACGGGGAGTGCGGCCTATGGGCGACTGGTCAATAACAATGACCTTATCTATGTTGTCTGTGCCGTTGATCCTCTTATGGCTTCCGGGCTTCAAGCGGGAGTCATAGATCTTCTGCGCCAAAGCCCTGTAGAGTATATCGTCAATAAGCGTGGATTTTCCCGAGCCGGAAACTCCGGTAACGCAGGTAAATACCCCCAAAGGGAATTTTACGTCTATATCCTTCAAATTATGCTCGCCGGCGCCTTTTATCTCTATGAATTTTTTCTCCCGCCATCCGCGCTTCTTATCAGGCAGGGCTATTTTCAGTTCAGAATTAAGATACCCGGCAGTAAGAGACCTCTTGCTCTTCAGCAGATCAGGCAGCCCTCCGCTGAAGATCACCTCGCCTCCGAAACGGCCCGCTCCCGGCCCGAGGTCGATCACGTGATCCGCGCTGCGGATCGTCTGTTCATCATGCTCTACCACAATGATCGTATTGCCCAGGTCGCGAAGCGACTTTAATGTGCTGAGGAGTTTTCTGTTGTCCTTTTGATGCAGCCCTATGCTGGGTTCATCCAGTATATACAGCACCCCCGCCAGTTTGGAGCCCACTTGAGTTGCCAGGCGTATCCTCTGCGCCTCGCCGCCGGAAAGCGTGCCGCTCTGCCTGTCCAGCGTAAGGTAATCAAGCCCCACGTCAATGCAAAATTGCAATCTGGCGGAGATCTCCTTGACTATCTGGCGGGCGATCGCCTTCTCGTTCTCGCTTAATTTAAGGGACTCAAAAAACTCCTTTGCCTGGCCGATGGTCATGCGCACCACATCGTATATTGACTTGCCGTTGAGCTTGACAAACAAGCTCTCTTTTTTAAGCCGCGCTCCGTTACATTCTGAACAGGGCAGGACAGACATAAAGCGCGATATCTGCTGCTTCAGATAGTCGCTGTCTGTCTGGTTAAACAGACGCTCAAGATGAGGTATGATCCCCTCAAACCTCTTTCCCCACACCTCCGCGTCGCCTCCGTAGAGTATTACGCGCTGCGTCTTTTTATCCAACCGGTTAAAAGGCGTGTCTAAACTAAAGCCCAATTCTCCCGCCAGTTCCCTTATCAGCGCCCTGTAATAAAGGATATACCCCCTGCCGCCGCGCTTCCAGGGCTCGATCGCGCCTTCGTTGATTGATTTGCTTTTATCGGGTATGACAAAATCAAGGTCAAACTCAAGCTTCGTCCCCAAACCGTTACAGGCAGGGCAGGCGCCAAAGGGCGAATTAAAAGAGAAGATGCGCGGCTCAACTTCAGGATAGCTTATACCGCATTGAGGGCAGGCATACTCTTCGCTGAAAACCATTTCTTCGGCATTATCCAGCCTTCTGGCTATTACAACGCCCTTACCTGTTTTCAAGGCCGTTTCAACAGAGTCGCCCAGGCGGCCCTTTATGGTGTCATTTATGACAAGCCGGTCTACCACGACTTCTATGTTGTGGCTGCGTTTCTTGTCCAGGGCTATCTTCCCGGAGAGTTCAAAGAACTTTCCGTCTACGCGCACCCTGGCAAAACCCGACTTCTTTATATCGTCAAGCAATTTCCTATGCTCGCCCTTTCTGCCGCGCACAAGGGCGGACAGGATCTCTATACGGCTCCCCGAAGGCAGCCGCAGCAGCCTGTTAACGATCTCCTGCGAGCTCTGGCGGGAGATCTCCCTGCCGCATTGATAACAGAATATTTTGCCTACGCGGGCAAAGGCAAGCCGCAAATAATCGTATATCTCGGTCTGGGTCCCTACTATAGAACGCGGGTTGCCCGAACCCGACCTTTGCTCTATGGCAATGGCCGGAGAAAGCCCTTCAATATATTCCACGTCCGGCTTCTGCATCTGCTCCAGAAACTGCCGGGCATAGCTGGATAAACTCTCAACATAGCGCCTCTGGCCCTCCGCGTATATGGTATCAAAGGCAAGGCTTGATTTGCCTGAACCGGACAGGCCGGTAATTACAACCAGTTTATCGCGGGGGATATCCAGGTCTATGTTCTTAAGGTTGTGCTCCTTCGCCCCTTTAATGATTATCTTGTCCATAGCAGTTACATTCTACCAAAAAAATAAGCCCCTGTAAATCTTACGGGATAAACAGGGGCCTATTTTTAGAAAAACTATCTCTTCTTTTTCCGCTTTCTGCCGCCTCTGACCATCTTGGCGCAAGAGACATCGCCTTTCTTGTCAATGAAATACAGGTAGCCCGCTTTCCTCTCTATGCCGCACTTTTCCACCTTTTGCGGTGAACCGCCTTTTGACTTGCCTCTTGCCATCTTGGCGCAAGAGACATCGCCTTTCTTGTCAACATAATAGAGGTAGCCCTTTTTCCTTTTGATGCCTAATTTGACGACTTTCGTTGCCATTAACTATCACCTCCTTCCGTTATGAATTATGTTCCTATCCTGACGTTGCCCAAAACATCGCGCAGCGCCTCTACCGCGGAGAGCACTGCCATAAAGCTCGTCTTGGGGTTATCCGGATGCGTTATGTTCTCAGTGCGAACAAATATCTTTCCCGCCGCTCCGTCTATCTCTATCTCGTGTATATTGTTCTCCAGCGCCGGTGAGGCCACTATCCTCACCCGGGTATTTTCCGCGCCTATGCCGGCTAAACTCAAAGTAGCGGCAACGTTTATATTGCGGGGAAAATGCCTCACTGCCTCCTTCGCGCTGCCTTCAAATATTACCTTATCCTCGCTAAGCCCGTCCAGCGTTATATTGTTCTCGCGCACATACGGCACATCCTTAAAGGTGCCGGCGTATTTGCGCGTGGTCAACCTCACGCTCTTTATGCCGGCTAAACGCTGCGCCTTGATCCCGTCTATGCCGCATACAGCGCCGCTGGGGATATAGACACGGCAATTATTCCTGTCCGCCAGAGCCAGAAGTTCATCGTAGCAGCCCAGCAACCCGCCCACGCTCATGACCATGATGTCCTTTTTCAGATTAAGGGCATCGCGCGCTATGCCCGCCGAGGCGGACGCGGACGCTGCCTCCACAATCAGGTCAACGCGCCTTATGAGGTGCGCCGCCGACTTCTCTATGATGGCCTTACCGCCAAGTTCAGACGCCAGCCGTTCTGCCTTTGAAGTATCAGTATCGTATATGGAAACGAGCACGGCGCGCCCGGAAAGATCCCTGACGATCACCTTCGCGAGATAACTGCCTATCGCCCCGCATCCGATTATACCTATTCTTAAACGCTTCATGCTTTAATGGCCATATTATCTATCAGGCGCGTCCGGCCTATACGCACAGCCAAAACAGCCAGGGCCCTGCCCTTTATCACCCTCATTTCGTTTAAGTCGTCCGGATGGACTATATCTATATAATCTATCCTGGCCCCGCCTATTCCCGATATGAGCCGCCTCATCGCCGATATTATGACCTTTGCTTCGCGCTCTCCCGACGCCGCCATTTCCTTAGCCAGCTTCAATGACTTACATAATATAGCCGCCTCCCGCCTCTGGCGGCTGTTAAGATAAATATTCCTTGAGCTCATAGCCAGCCCGTCCGGCTCCCTTACTATCGGCATTACCTCTATCTTAACGGGAATATTCAGGTCGCGGGCCATCCTGCGGATGATCACCGCCTGCTGCGCGTCCTTTTGTCCGAAATAAGCAACGTCCGGCATTACGATATTAAATAATTTTGCCACTATCGTTGTAACGCCCCTGAAGTGGCCGGGCCTGGATTTACCGCAGAGGACACCGCTTATTTTTTCAACTTCAACGTATGTCCTGTATCCGCGGGGATAAATCTCCTTTACCCGCGGGCAAAATACCGCGTCCACCCCCGCCCTTCTTGCCAGGCCCAGATCGCCCTTAAGATCTCTGGGGTATCTTTTCAGATCCTCCCCCCTGACAAACTGCGCCGGGTTAACGAATATACTGACCAGGGAAACGCCGTTCTCTTCGCGCGACCTGCTGATGAGAGAAAGATGGCCTTTATGCAGGGCGCCCATAGTCGGCACAAGGCCTATCGTCTTACCCCTGGCCCTGGCCATCAGGCAATATTGCCGCATAGATGCTATGCTGCGTATCAATCTCATATCTTTATCTTCGGCGCGATCTCTTTTAGCGGCATCAATACAAAATCCCGTTCAAGCATTCTCGGATGCGGTATCTTCAGCCCTCTCCGGCTTATTTTCTCATTGCCGTAAAGTAAAATATCCAGGTCTATGATGCGCGGCCCAAAACGCGCTGTTTTCCTGCGGCCCATTTCGCGCTCTATGGACTTAAGCGCCTTCAATAAATCCTGCGGCTTAAGTCGCGCGCGTATCTTAACACAGGCATTCAGGAATTTACCCTGAGGAGGGCCTCCTTGCGGCTCTGTTTCATAAATGCTTGATCGCTTCAACGCGCTTATGCCGTCTACGCGGTTCATCCTTCTGATCGATCCTTTAATATTCTTTTCTCTGTCGCCCAGATTGGAGCCGATACCGATGTAGCAGATAGCCATTTCATATCTTCCTCAATCTACCAATCGCCTCCCTGATCCTCTCCACAGGCACGGTCAACGCGAGGCGCACGTATCCCTCTCCATATTTACCGAAACCAACTCCCGGCGTGGCTATGATATCCGCCTTTTCCAATAATAAAGCGGAAAACTTTATAGAGTCCATCCGCTCAGGTATATCAAGCCACACATAAAAAGTTGCCCGGGGAGGCGTAACCTTCCATCCCAGCGAGCTTAATCCGGATATCAGCGTATCCCGCCTCTCCTGATAAAGCCCGTTCATATGTTCAATATGCTCCTGGGGGCCGGTAAGCGCGCCGGCCGCGGCTAACTGTATTGCCGAGAATATGCCCGAATCAATGTTTGATTTGACCTTTGCCAGCGCCGCTATTGCCTGCGCGTTTCCGCATGCCCAGCCCGCGCGCCAGCCGGTCATATTATAGGTCTTGGACAAAGAATGGAATTCTATGGTGAGCTGTTTTGCGCCATCAACCTCCAGCAGGCTGCACGGCTTATATCCTTCATAAGCAATCTCTGAATAAGCAAGGTCTGAGACAATTATAAGATTGTTTTTAGCGGCGAACTTGACTAAATTCCTGTAGAAATCTTTCTCCGCGCAGGCAGAAGTGGGATTGTTGGGATAGTTTACGTAAATCAGCTTAGCCCTTTTCAGGACACCTGAAGGTATTTTTTTGAGGTCCGGGAGGAAGGCGTTTGATCCGCGTAGAGGCAAAAGATGGGGCTTGCCGCCCGCGAATATAGTGCCGCCTTTATAAGGGGGATAACAGGGATCGGGGATGAGCGAATAGTCGCCCGTATTTAAAAATGCCAAAGGCAGGTGGGCAATGCCTTCTTTTGAACCGATCAAAGGCAGGACTTCCTTTTCGGGGTCAATGCCGACGTTAAACCTTTTCTGATACCATTCAGCGATCGCCCGGCGCAACAGAGGCATACCCTGGTCTAAGGCATAACGATGATTAAGGGGATCGCCTGCCGCCCGGCAGAGTTTGTCTATAATATGCCCGGGGGTGGGCTGATCAGGGTCGCCGATGCCAAAGTCAATTATATCCCTGCCCTCTTTTACGGCCTTCCGTTTTGCCTCGTCGATCTTAAGGAACAAATACGGAGGAAGCAGCTTAAGTTTCCGGGAAATCGCAGGCATATTACCCTAATACCTCTTTCATAGTGTAGAGCCCGGCAGGACGGGAAACTACCCATTTTGCCGCCTTTAGCGCGCCTTTGGCGAACAGGTCGCGTGAATGCGCCCTGTGCGTGAGCTCTATGCGCTCGCTGTTGCCGCAGAAAATTATTGTGTGGTCTCCCACTATATCGCCTAACCGCACCGCGTGGACCGGTATGTTCTTGCCCGACGCGTCCGCCAGCAGTTGGGCAAACCGTTTTGCCGTTCCGCTCGGCGCGTCCTTCTTTTTGTTGTGGTGCGCCTCCACTATCTCTATATCGTAGTCCTTTCCCAGCTTTCCGGCTAAATTCGCCGCCTCTTCAAATAGAATATTCACCCCTATTGAAAAATTAGGCGAATATACGATGGGGATCTTTTTTGAGGCGCCCTCAAGCTCCTTCTGCTCTTTGGCGCCAAGGCCGGTCGTGCCCAGCACCAGGGGCTTGCCATATTGCAGCGCGGCCTTCAGTGTCCCGGGAAAGGCGTCGGCAAGGCTGAAATCTATGACGACATCGCACATAAATATATTGTCGGTGCCGCTGGATATCTTCACGCCTTCAACGTCCTTGCCGGAGGCGGAGTGGCCCCTCTTTTCAATACCGCAAATGACGTTAAACTCCTTATCATCGTTCGCTAAGGCAATGATGCGCCTGCCCATCCTGCCCCCAGCGCCGACTACCGCTAATTTTATCATCGTTTGATCCCTCTCTGATTTATTTGATCAGCCCGTATTCCTTCATTACAATCTTTAATCTCTTGAAATTGCCTTCAGACATCGGGCACATCGGCAGCCGCAGTGTCGGCTCGCACAATTTCATCAAGCCCATGGCCGTCTTGACCGGGATGGGATTGGTTTCCATGAACATCGCTTTGACCAAAGGCAATAACCTGTAATGCAGCTGCCTGGCCTTTTTGATATTGCCTTTTTCAAAACTGCCTACCATTTCCGCCGTATCGCGGGGGACAACATTCGCCACCACGGAAATGATCCCTGTCCCGCCGATGCTCAATACCGGCAGCGTAAGCCCGTCGTCCCCGGAGATCAGGTCAAACTTTTCGCCGCATAACAGTTTTACGCGCGCCATCTGCTCCAGGTTCCCCGATGCCTCTTTTACTCCGACGATATTCTTGCACTCCCTGGACAATCCGTAGATCGTCTCCGGCTCTATGTTAACCCCTGTGCGCGAGGCAATATTATAAAGTATGATGGGTATGTCAACAGAATCGGCTATCGCCTTAAAATGCTCAAACAGCCCCTTCTGCGTCGGCCTGTTATAATAAGGAGAGACCTGAAGAGAGCCGTCCGCGCCCGCGTCGGCGGCATGCCTGGTCAGCGCTATCGCCTCATCCGTGGAATTAGAACCGGTCCCGGCGATGACCGGCACGCGTTTGTTGACAAGCTTTACGGTCAGCTCAATCACTAAACTATGCTCCGCGGGAGAAAGCGTCGCGGATTCGCCCGTTGTGCCGCAAGGCACTATACCTGAAGTGCCGTTCTTGATCTGAAATTCTATTAAGTTCTTAAGAGCCGCCTCATCAACCTTGCCGTTCTTAAACGGCGTGACCAACGCCACAATAGAGCCCCTAAACATAATACTCCCCTCCATAAACTACTCTGACAGCGCCCTCAAGCCAGACATCGCTGATACTGCCGCCTGTCTTATTAAAATAAACCTTTAATTCCTCTTTGCCTCTCGTCAATACGCTTATTTTTTTCCTGCCGTCGCTGCCTTGTAATTTTATGCTTGTGACTATCGCTGACGCGGCCGCCCCTGTTCCGCAGGCAAGTGTTTCATTTTCTACGCCGCGTTCATATGTCCTTATGTTTATCCTGTCTTTGGACGCGACTTCCACAAAATCGGCGTTAGCGCCGCCGGGGGAAAATCTGCCGTGATACCTGATCTGCCTGCCGATAGCGGGAACATCTATTTTATCAAGGCCCTCAACAAATACTACCGCGTGAGGCACTCCTGTATCTATGTAATTCACCTTTATGCCGCGCTGCCCTAATCGGATCGGTATATCCATTCTGAGGCGGCGCGGTTCGGTTAACCTTATTCTGACCATACTGCCGTTGACGCGGCCGCTCACTCTGCCGGCAGCGGTAGATATCGCTACATTGTTCTTCCCTGTCCTGGCCGCCCAATAAAGGCAGGCGCACCTTGCTCCGTTGCCGCACATCTCCGCTTCTGAACCGTCGGCGTTGAATACGCGCATTCTGACATCCGCTTTCCCGCCTTTGCTTAAAAGAAGCATGCCGTCCGCGCCTATGCCGGAAGTCCTATGGCACATTTTAACGGCTGACTTTCGCGGCTGCGGGATATTGCCCTCAACCACTACGAAGTCATTGCCCGCTGCCACCATCTTTGTGAACTTGATTGTCTTCATATTTATAACCCTGAGGCAAAAAGGAACTCAGGGACGTGTTCGCCCCTGATCAAATCGCTGTATGATTCCCTCTCCCTCACCAGATACATCTTCTTTCCCGCTACCATTACCTCCGCGCAGCGGCAGCGCGAATTGTAATTTGAAGACATGCTGAAACCGTAAGCCCCCGCGCCCATCACTGAAAGCAGGTCCCCCGGCAAAAGCTCCGGTAATCTTCTGTCCTTACCGAGAAAATCGCTGCTTTCGCAAATTGGCCCGACCACATCGGCAGCCTTAAGGCCCGCGGCAGGCATCCTGTTCTTTACTGCCGGCAATATATCGTGGTATGCCTCATAAAGAGCCGGCCTTATAAGGTCATTCATCCCCGCGTCAACTATGACAAACCTTTTGCGGGCCGTATCCTTGACATAAATAACGCGCGTAAGCAGCACTCCGGCGTTACCGACGATAAACCTGCCCGGCTCAAGTATGATATTCAAACCGGTTTTGTTTATCAGAGGCAGGACAGAGCGCGCGTATTCAGCGGCGGTCTGCGGCTCCTCGTTATTGTAGATGATACCCAGGCCTCCGCCGATATTAAGCCATTTAAGGCCGACGCCGGCGATCCTCAGATAATGTATCAGGCCTATCGTCTTCTTGATCGCCTCAATGAACGGCTTGCTGTCAATGATCTGAGAGCCGATATGCAGGTGGAGCCCGGCTATGTTTATATTTGGGAACTCGCGCGAGTTATTAGCGATCCACTTTACCGTTTCCTTATCAATGCCGAATTTATTTATTTTATTCGCTGTGGTTATGTATTTATGCGTGCGCGGCTTGACATCGGGGTTTAACCGCAGGGATATGTCAACACTCCTGCCCGCCTTTACGGCCATGCTGCTTATAAGTTTAAGCTCGGGTATTGACTCCACGTTGAACAAAAGGATGCCTTTGCGTATCGCCTCTTTGATTTCCTCCCCTGTCTTTCCCACGGAGGCGTAAACGATCTTTTTGGGGCTGCATCCTGTCTTTAGCGCCCTGAACATCTCGCCGCCGGAAACAATATCAACGCCTGCTCCGGCGTCCACTAAAGCGCGGGCAATGGCAAGATTGGAATTTGACTTTAATGAAAAGCAAATAAGCGGATTTACGCTGCGGAAGGCATCGCGCAGTTTTTTATAATGACCTATCAGCGTCTTATAGCTGTAGACAAAAAGCGGCGTGCCGTATTTTTCAGCCAGCTCCGACAACCTCACGCCTTCGCAATAAAGCTCTTTTCCTTTGTATTTGAAATCGTGCATGGCTTGCCAATTCCCCACACGTAAGTGTGGGGTGGATTGCTTATCGTTTAATCGACTTTTTAGATCTGACTGAAACCAATGGATCGAATAACTTTATTACTTCCCTCTTCACAAATTTATTGGAAAATTTTTTCAATAAAGGTTCCGGCATATCCTTTATCTGAATTGCATTATCTATTGAATACTTAACCAATTTTCCAACAATAGTATGTGCCTGCTTAAAAGGCATTTTTTTATCAACGAGGTAATATACTAGATCGGTAGCGTAAAGCGATTCGTCCTTAAGCTGCTTTTCAATCTTATCTTTGTTGAATTTTAAGGTCTTGATCAAGCCTGCCAAGACCTTTAACTCGCTGGAAACTATTTCAAAGGAATTGAATAGCGGCTCCTTATCTAATTGCATATCCCTGTTGTACGTCAATGGAAGCCCCTTCATCATTGTCAAAACACTTACTAAATTACCGTATAATCTTCCTGTATATCCCCTTATCAACTCTAACACGTCGGGATTCTTCTTCTGCGGCATAAGGGAACTGCCTGTGCAGAATGCCTCATCTATCTCAATAAAATCAAATTCCTTAGTTGACCAGATGATTAAGTCCTCAGCCAACCTTGAAAGATGCATCCCCAAAATAGACAGGGCGCTGATAATCTCGATCACAAAATCCCTGTCGCTTACTGAATCTAGCGAGTTTGCTGTAGCTTCTATATTGAATTCTTCGGCCCATCCCTTATGGCTCTTTAAGAAATCTAAAGCCGCTTTATTATAATTATCCGCCTTAATCGGTGTCCCTGCTAAAGCACCTGCGCCCAAGGTTATCTTCATATTTTTAGAAATGCCCTCTAATCTTTTAGAATCCCTCCTAAGCATGTCCTCATAAGCACAAAGATAATCCTTCAAATAAACAGGTTGGGCGTGTTGTAAGTGAGTAAAACCAGGCATAATGATTTCTTTGTTTTTAGCGACTAA
The DNA here is from genome assembly GCA_028707125.1 of Candidatus Omnitrophota bacterium. Lineage (NCBI taxonomy): Bacteria > Pseudomonadati > Candidatus Omnitrophota > Candidatus Omnitrophota bacterium. The sequence continues at coordinate 943,510 of JAQTUX010000001.1, read as the reverse complement.
ACCATCTATTGCTATTACCAACTTTCTAATATTGTCTTCTAAACAAGGAATCACCTCTTCTTTACAATACAATTTAGTAGCGAATACCACCTGATCGTTTCTGGATCTGGCGGTATGGAGTTTAAAAACCAAATTCCCTACTTTTTTCTGTAATTCATTTTGGATATAGGTATGTATATCTTCGCTCTTGTTAATCGGTTTAAAATTTTTTGCATGGACTATATTGCGAATGGACTCAAGGGCCTCGTCTAATTTAGATGCTTCATTATATGTTAGATATTTACTTCTTTTCAATATCTCCACATGAGCCATCGAACCCAATAAATCATACTCAGCTATTTTATAATCGTATTGTATAGATTTAGTAAATTCCTCCACTAACGGGTCTGTCTTCTTACTAAATCTTCCTCCCCACAACTTCTTACTCATCTTTTACTCCTGTACGGCAGGCCCCAGAGCTTTATAAAACCCTCTGCCAATTTATGCTCAAACTTATCCTCTTCGCCGTAGGTCGCCAGCTCCTTATTGTATAAGGAATGCGGTGACTTTCTGCCTACGGCATCGCAGCTACCCTTAAAAAGCCGCAGCATCACGGCCCCCGTGACATTCTTCTGGGTCGTGCCGATAAACGCGTCAAGCCCGTCTTTCAGGCCGGAATACCATAGCCCATAATACACCAACTCCGCGTATTTCTGAGATACGCCCTGCTTAAAATGCGCCAACTCCCTGTCAAGCACAAGCGCCTCAAGCTCCTTATGGGCGGTATGCAGTACGGTAGCAGCCGGCGCCTCATAGATCTCGCGTGATTTGATGCCCACAAGCCTGTTCTCTACCAGGTCGCACCTTCCCACGCCGTGCCTGGCCCCTATCGCGTTAAGTTCATTTATGAGCGCGGGCGTCTTGTACTTTTTCCCGTCTATTTTTACCGGAACTCCTCTCTCAAAATATACCTCAATGTATCTGGGCACGCTGGGCGCCTTCTGAGGCGAGACCGTCATCTGATAGGCGTCTTCCGGAGGCATGGCATAGGCATCCTCAAGCACGCCCGCCTCTATGCTGATCCCCCAGATATTCTTATCTATACTGTACGGCTTCTTCTTTGTTACGTCTATGGGTATGCAGTGTTTCCTGGCATACTCTATTTCTTCATCCCGCGACTTGAACTCCCAATCCCTTAGCGGCGCGATGATCTTAAGAGACGGGTCAAGCATATTTACGCCAAGCTCGATCCTCACCTGATCATTCCCCTTGCCGGTGCATCCGTGCGAAACAAAGCCCGCCTTCTCTTTATGGGCGACCTCTACCAGATATTTGGCGATCAACGGCCTGCCCAACGCGGTAGCCAGCAGGTACTTGCCTTCATACACAGCCCCCGCCTTCAAAGAAGGAAGCACGAAATCAGAAACAAACTCCTCTACAAGGTTCTTTACATATACCTTTCTGGCGCCGGCTTTAAGGGCGCGCTCCTCAATAGCGGCAAAATCCTCGCCCTGGCCGAGGTCGGCGCTGAAACAGACAACATCAAACCCTTTCAAATTGAGCCACTTTATGGCGCAAGATGTATCAAGCCCGCCTGAATAAGCCAATACAACCTTCTTCATACTTTCGACTCCCCATTCCCCACACGTAAGTGCGGGGTTATTCCTTTATCAAAGATATATCTGCCAGAAACGCCGGATCAGCCCATAGAGACACCGGCTTCTTAACCCATGTGACTGACGGTTCGTTATTATCTACCCTTATATATACCCAGGCCGAAGGCGTATTCTGTTTCCTGTCATAGAATCCCGCCTCGTAAAAATGCTTATCCAGGTCTTCCTGCGTGATCGTGACGCTGGAATCCTTCGCGTCCTTGATGACTGTGTCGTTCTCATGCAGGAAACCGCCGGGGTTATAGTCATCTTTACGCCCGGAAAATCTATAAGTGCCTATCATGGTGGTAATATGCACTCCTTCCTTTTTAATGGCATCCGGCATCTGGCCGCCTTTAAAAGATAATTCGCCGGATAACGCGGGCGCCGCGCTGCTTCTTTTTTCCAGGTATTGCCACTCAGCGGCTTCCTCGCATACGCCTAAGCGCGCCGCCAGGAACAACCATACAAAAACAAGGAATATTGATCCTTTCATCTCTCTACACCTTACCCTTCTTCAGCAGCATCAGAAGTATCGCCTTCTGCACATGCAGGCGGTTTTCCGCCTGGTCAAAGACCACCGAATTTTTACTATCAAGCACATCGTCAGTCACTTCCTCGCCCCTATGGGCCGGCAGGCAGTGCATAAATATATAGTCCTTTCTGGCGCAAGAGGCCAGTTGTTTATTGACCTGAAAATCCCTGAATATTTCCTTTCTCTTCTGCGCCTCTTCCTCCTTGCCCATGCTCGCCCAGACGTCGGTATAGATCACGTCGGCTGAATTCGCGGCGTCTTTGGCGGAATGCGCGACAGAGACCTTGCTGCCCGTGATCTTGCCGAGTATCTCCGCCTCCTCCAGAATATCCTTATCCGGCCCATAGCCGGCGGGAGACGCCACCTTTATATGCGCGCCCATCTTGGCGCAGCCGACCATAAGCGAATGGCACACATTATTTCCGTCGCCTATATAAGCCACGCTGACCCCCTTCAACCTGCCCTTTTTCTCCTGTATGGTATAAAGGTCTGCTAATGCCTGGCAGGGATGCAGAAGGTCGCTTAAGCCGTTTATCACGGGCACTGACGCGCTTTTTGCCATCTCAATGACATTCCTATGCTCATATGTCCGCAGTACAATGGCATCCACGTAGCGAGAAAGCGTCTTTGCCACATCCGCTATGGACTCGCGCACCCCCAGGTCTATTTCTTTAGGGCTCAGGTATATTACATTGCCGCCCAATTGATACATACCCACTTCAAAGGATACGCGCGTCCTGTTTGACGGCTTCTGAAAGATAAGCGCCAGCGTCTTATTCTTTAAACTCCGCGCTATCTTTTTGCCCTTTAACCTGTCGGTCAGGTTAAATATCCTGCAAACATCGTTTGAGCTTAATTCGCTGACGGAGATCAGGTCCTTTTTCATATTTTCAACGCCCTGTCAAGTATGCCCAACGCCTTATCTATCTCTTTTTCGCCAACGCCTAAGGCGGGCATTATCCTTAAAACATTTTCCTGCGTGCAGTTTATCAACAAACCGTTATCCCTGCACAGCTCCACTATTTTATTCCCTTTGATCTTCAATTCTACTCCAAGCATCAATCCTATGCCCCGGACATCCTGGATGATCTGATGTTTTTCTTTAAGTTGCAGCAAGCCCTGCTTCAGGTAATCCCCTTGTTTACCGGCATTATTGAGCAGTTTACCCTTATCAATCGCCTTGAATACCCCCAATGCCGCCTTGCAGACCAGGGGACCTCCTCCGAATGTTGAGGCATGAGACCCTGGAGGCAGAGTATCGGCGATCTCCTTTTTAGCCAGCATCATACCTATAGGCAGGCCCCCTCCCAGGGACTTGGCAAGAGTGACCACATCGGGAACAATGCCATAATGCTGGAAACAAAACATCTTGCCTGTCCTGCCTATACCGGTCTGCACCTCATCAACTATCATAAGCAGCTTCTTCTCGTCGCAGATCCTTCTTACCGCGTTTACAAATTCCCTGCCGGCAACGTTTATGCCGCCTTCGCCCTGTATCAGCTCCAGCATTACGGCAACGGTCTTATCGCCTGCCGCCTTCTCTACCGCCTGAATGTCGTTGAAGGCGACTGTCTTGAATCCCTCCGGAAGCGGTTCAAACCCTTCCTGGTATTTTTTCTGGCCGCAGGCGGCAATATTTGCCAGGGTCCTGCCGTGAAATGACTTTTCAAAAGTTATGATCTCGTATCTTCCCCTCCCGAACCTGCGCGCAAGCTTAATGGCTGCTTCGTTGGCCTCTGCTCCGGAATTGCAGAAAAATACCTTCGCGGGGAACGACCAGTGTATTACCTCGCGCGCCAGCCTTGCCTGCTGAGCGTGAAAATAATTATTGGGCACAAAGATCAGTTTTGATACCTGGTCGCGTATGCCGGACACTACGTCCGGATTGCAATGGCCGACATTGCCCACGCCCCAGCCCGGAAAAAAGTCCAGGTATTTCCTGTTGTGTATATCCCACAGATACGAACCCTTGCCCTTGACGAAAATCAAAGGCACCTTCGTGTATGTGGGCATTATGCATTCGCTATATGTATCAAAGATCTCTTGTTTATTCATTTAACGATTTCGGTCCCGATGCCCTGGTCAGTGAAGATCTCAAGCAGCAGCCCGTGAGGCGTGCGCGCGTCTATTATATGCGTCTTTTTCACGCCTTTATCCAGGCACAATATACAGGCGGAAACCTTGGGTATCATACCCTCCTGTATCACCTTGCCGCCTATGAGGCTCTTTGCCTCTTTTACCGTAAGCGTGGACAAAAGAGAATTTGGGTCTTCCGCGTTCCTCACTATGCCCTTGACATTAGTAAGCATGACCATCTTTTCCGCCTTGAGCGCGGCGGCTATATTAGAGGCGGCCTCATCGGCATTTACGTTGTAGACATTATTACTCTTATCCCTTCCCATCGGGCAGACAACCGCTATCCTGCCTTCGGAAAGCTCCTTCTCCATGATCTCCGCCTTCACTGATGTCACGTGGCCGACAAAACCAAGGTCTATCTCTGATGCCTTCTTCTCTACCGCGATCAGGTCCTTGCCGTTCAACCCCGCGGCTGAACCGCCGCATTTTTTCAACTCGGAGACTATCCCCGCGTTCAAACTCTCCAATTCTTCTTCCACTATCTTCAAGGTCCTGGCATCGGTCACCCTCATGCCGTCCACAAAATCCGTCTTCTGGCCCTCGGTCTTCATCCTCTCGGAAATGTTCGGGCCCCCGCCGTGCACAAGCACCGGCCGCAGGCCCATATAGCTGAGGAAGACTATGTCCTCCAGAATAGAGCGCCTTATCTTTTTATCGCCGAGTATGCTGCCGCCGTATTTTATCACTATTGTCTTCTTGTGAAACCTCTTGATATAAGGCAGCGCCTCAATGAGGACCTCCGCCTTCTTTATCGCCTCTTCCATATTTTATCCCGCCTTAACTGTAACTCGCGTTGATCCTGACGTATTCCGGAGATAGATCGCAAGTATACACTACCGCTTCATGTTTGCCGCTATTCAGATATATGTCGACATTCACCTGCTTATCCTTCAAACGGCTTACGCGTATATCTAAATCACTTTCTTTTATGCCTATACCGCAGGAGCCGGCTGCCGCGGCTATCCTGCCGGGATTATGATTTTCGCCATAGACAGCGGCCTTGAACAGGTTTGAATTTGCCACGCTGAAAGCGCACCTGCGCGCGTCACTAATGCTCCTGGCGCCGACGGCCCTTACGCGTATAAGCTTAGTGGCGCCCTCGCCGTCTTTTACCAGCATCAACGCTATCTCGCGGCTCAGAAATTTCAACGCCTTAAGGAATACCGCGTAGTCCCCGCTGCCGGCCTTTATGCGCTTATTACCGGCAAGGCCGTTTGACATAAAGAAAACCGAATCGTTAGTGCTCATGCATCCGTCTATGGTTATGGAGTTAAACGACTCTGCAAGGCACAGGGAGGCGGCCTTTTTTAACGCGGGCTTCTCAATATAAGCGTCGGTCAGAAAAAAGGCGAGCATCGTAGCTGCCGGATGCACGTTGAGCTGCGGCGCCAGCATGCCGGCGCCTTTAGCGGACGCGCTGATGGTTACGTCCTTTGAACCTATCTTAAACCGCACAGCCAGCTTCTTATCAACGGTGTCAGTCGTCATTATTGCCCTGGCAAAACTGCCGAGGCCGCCTGTGGAAAGCCGCCGCGCCAGGTCAGGAAGCGCGCTTTTGACCTTGTCCAAAGGCAGGGCCTTGCCTATAATGCCGGTTGACGCGGCCAACACGCCTTTCCTGTCTATACCCAGGGCATCCGCGGTAAGATCAGCCATTGCCGCGGCGTCACGCCTGCCTCTTGCTCCCGTAAGGCAGTTGGCGTTCCCGCTGTTTACGATGATCGCCTGTATAAACTCATTTCTTCTTAAGCGTTCCTTATCAACGATGACCGGCGCCGCCTGGATCTTGTTGCCGGTAAATGCCGCGACCGTCAATGCCGGCATTAGTGAATAAACCAGGCCCAAATCTAACTTGCCGCTCTTCTTTATGCCGCAAGAAATACCTCCTGCCTTATATCCAATAGGCAAAACTGCATTTTTTAGTATCACCACATTCTCCTCTACTTCCCTAAACCAATGCCTCCGTTTCAGGGAAACCATGCATTATATTCATATTCTGCACTGCCTGCCCTGACGCGCCCTTCACAAGATTGTCTATAGCCCCCAGAACGATGACGGTCCTGTCCTTCGGCGAAACCCTTATCGCTATATCGCAGAAGTTCGTATTAACCACATTCTTTATCTCAGGCAGCGTATCGCCGCCTAAAACCCTTATAAACGGCTCGCGCTTATAGAACTTCTCATAAATGGCTGTCAGCGCGGCGGCGCTTTTGCTATGCTTTAACCTGGCGTACGCGCTCACATAGATACCCCTGTTTAAAGGAAGCAGGTGCGGCACAAATGTAACTGAGGCCTTGTGCCGGCTGAGCCTTGAAAGGGCCTGGTTTATCTCGGGATTATGGCGATGACAGGCAACCTTATACGCCTTAAAGTTCTCGTTGCTTTCGGAAAATGAGTATTCCAGCTCCTGCCTTTTTCCCGCGCCGCTTACGCCTGATTTCGCGTCAACAATAAGCGAACCCGGTTCAACGAGGGAACCGGCCACCAACGGGGCAAGGGACAAGATCGCCGCGGTAGCGTAGCATCCGGGATTGGCAATCAGGCGCGCCCCTTTTATTTTCTCTCTGTTTAATTCAGGCAGGCCGTAAACCGCCGCGCTGTTAAACCTGTAGTCCGCGCTCAGATCAATGACCCGCTTGCCGTATTTAAGTATCGCCGGGACATAGGACGCGGCCAGGCCATGCGGCAGGGACATAAAGACAAGGTCGCAGCATTCCTTTATGCCGCTTAATTTTACCCCGCCGCACTCCATGCTTAATATATTTTTCAGCCAGGGAAAGATCTCTTCTATCCGCTCGCCTGTATCCCGGCCCCTGGCGAGATAGGTGATCCTCACGCCCTTATGCCTGAGGAGGATCCTGATCAATTCTCCACCGGTATAACCGCTTGCCCCGATAATGCCGACCTTTAACATTCTTATTTTCTCCTCGAGTATTAACTTATGATAAAAGAAAAAGCCTATCTCGTCAATATATTTTTCGTCGAGATAGGCCTGTTTTCCAAGAAATATTTATATTAACGCTTAGTCCACTGGAAGCGCCTGCGTGCCCCCTTCTGCCCGAACTTCTTGCGCTCTTTCATACGGGCATCGCGCGAAAGAAATCCGCTTTTCTTGAGTATCTGCGACAGCGAATCATCCGCCTTCAACAGCGCCCTGGCGATACCCAGCCTCAGCGCCCCTGTCTGGCCTGATATCCCGCCGCCGGAAACCTTGGCAACGCAGTCAAACTTCTTTAAGGTGTTAGTCGCTGAAAATGGCTGCTGTATGACGATCCTGTCTGTCTCTCTCTTGAAATACCCTTCCAGCGGCCGCTCATTGACCGTGATATTGCCCTCTCCGGAAACAAGGATTACCCTCGCTACCGACTCCTTGCGCCGGCCGGTGGCCGTATATTTAATGACCTCTTCCATGTATCTTTAAACCTCCAGTGATGTTGGTTTCAATGACTTTGAGTAACCCTGTTCGCCGGCGTAGATCTTAAGCCGCCTGAGCATACATCTGCTCAACGCGGAAGTGGGCAGCATCCTCTTCACGGCCAGCCGCATAACCTGCTCAGGCCTTGCTGCCAGCATTTTTCCCAACGGGACCTCGCGCAGCCCCCCGGGATAGCCGGAATGCCTCCTGTATAACTTCTGCTCCATTTTGGCGCCTGTAACCTTGATATCCGCGGCGTTTATCACGACTACGCAGTCGCCCGTATCCATATAAGGAGTAAAAGTGGGCTTATGCTTGCCCCTAAGCAGGGTTGCCGCTTTAACGGCTACCTTGCCCAGTATCTTCCCTTTGGCGTCCAGAAGGTACCATTTACGTTTGATCTCGGATTTCCTGGGTATTGTCAATATCTTCATAAGAGTAGAAAGTATAACATAAAATCAATGATTTGTCAATTTTTTATTCAGGGAGTGCTCTACGTAAGCCGAAAGCACCTCCTGCACCTTCTCCGGAGCGGGCACGGCAAAATAACGGGACAGGATCGCGTGCGCTGTTTCGTGCGCCAGCATGCCCGGGGTCATCCTCTCCAAAGATATATATATGGTATTCCTTTCGTAAAAATAAAATGAGTCCGCGTCCGCCCCCGCTCCATAAAGCTCCCGTAAAAGCGCCTTAAGGCTGTTTTTATCCGGCAGGACCTCCAGGTTGATCTGAAAGCTGTACATATGGATATCCAGGATATCGGAGACCTCAAGATACAGCGTATCCAGCGTATTCTTTAATATGTCTTTCGCGTCGGAGGCGCCCTTATTGAGCGCTACGTCCGGCTGGCGTAAGCTTTTTATATCCAGCTTCTCAAGCGCGCGGTAGATATCGCCGCCGCCCCGGATATTAGCTTTGAAATACTTGCTCGTTACCTCGTCGGCAAAAGCCCATCCCTGAACAGAAAGGCATAAGAGGACGGCGGACAATAAGCTTAAATCTCTTCTGATAAGGCGCGGCATTTAGATCTTGAAATAATTCAGGGCGTCTTCTAATTCCTTTAATTTGCTTTCAACCGCTTCTTTGTTATACTGCGGCTGCCGCAATAAATCGCGCAGCTGCGACGCCTTTTCCTTTACGGCCTTGTGTTTATCCCTTAAGGAACCCGACAGTTCGGAAAGCGCGGATGCCAAATGCTGCAACTGGTCATTTTCCCTGATCTTAAAACTCGGGGTCAGATCGCCGCTTTTCAATATATCTATTTCCCTCTTCATTCTATAAAGCGGCCCGGCTATTCTGTGCGAGATAAATAAGGTCAGGACGCTGACGGCGACCGCCGAAAACACGGTGGCGATAAGCAATGTCTGAAGCAGTATGGGGAATATAAAATCAGCGCTCCCCTTTACCATGACCCTGGCATTCTCGATCGTAACGGTGGTAGAGCCCCGGGAAAGGAATATTATAAAAAAACTCAATACCAAAGACGACAAGACAACGATCAGGCAGAACTTAAGGATAAATTTCGTCTGGAACTCCTTATCAATAAAATAATTCCTTCTTAATCTCCTCTTATCCATATCCATAACCGCCCCCCTATTTTACTTCAATATTCAATAATTCCCGTCCTATCTTCACGCTTGACTTCTCTCTCAAGGAATCCGTCCATCCGGAGAGCGCTTCCGTCCCTTTATTCTGCAGGATCATAAACTTTATCTGCCCGTAGGCCTCTTCCAGCGTCTTCCCGGAGAACTCCGCGTCGCGATGGGCGTCGTAATATTTTTTGATCTCCCTGTCATCCACGGCTAAATTAATGGAAAGTTCCCTGGCCTTCCTGTCCAGCATCAACTTAAGCAGCGACTGCTGCCAGAAGAGTTCAACGTCCTGCAGGAATTTCGGGCTTTTATCCAGCCCCTCTCTCTCCGCCTCTCTCAGGATAAGCTTTCTGGTAATAAAATTATCCAGGAATTCTTTTTTTGCCGACGGGTCTGAGGTTTTCGCGAAGAAAGAATTATTAAAGGCGTCTTCAAATTCGGCTGCCGTGATCTTCATCTTGTCGATCTCGATGGCGACAGGCGACCCCTGTTCTTTCCCCTGACATCCGCTGATCAGAAAAAGGATAAATAAAATCAGATAGAATCGTTTAATCATGGCATACCTCCCTTTTGGGTAATTTTAGCATAAAAACAGGTAAAGACAAAGGGGTTTTCAGAAACAGGGGGAATTGCTGAAGATCGGGAAATTAAGGAAGGATCGCTTTATTTCTCTATAATATTTATACTGCCTTTCTTGAACCACCCTAAGAATCTTGCCTCCCCGGAGCCAACGCGCTCTGTCGCGGCAAGAGACATATCTTTAGGGCCGGCAAATTCATCATTGAACCTGAATGCCCAATCAATACCTATGCCGGTTGTGCCTATAGTATATACTTTCGTCCTTGAACAATTCAGGGTGCCATACCTGTTCTCGATCCTGTTAGCGGATTCGGGATCAAAGCCTTCCGACCATCTACCGTCATCATCTATAATACGCAGTTTTCCATCAGCCGGCACATACAGCGCCCTGATCGTCTTCGTCCCATCGCTGATGAGAAATTCCGCGAAGGCGATGTCTTCCCTCGCGCTATTATCTATATATGTTGTCTTGAATATATATTCGCTGCCGACATTAAAATCACCCTCCGCGGGCGAAAGCGACAGATCGACAGACGGGGTCTCCCTGACCTTGATATAATCCACTTCAACCCGGATATCTCCTGCCGGAACGCCATCCTTGAATTCAGGCAGATATGCCACAGGGTCTATCCTTATGCGCTTTATCATGCCTGACCAATTAATATCCTGCGGGCCCATTGTAATCGTATACACTCCGTCTGTACCTATGGGAACGGCCTTGTACCTCTCCTGGCTGAAGTCCTCGCCTTCTCTCACCCAATATAACTGCAGGTAGGCATTCTTAAGGCTGGGGAATACATCCAGAGAGGCATCGATCTTAAGTTTTATCTCTATGGATTTATATGTATCTGCGTCTATCTCCTGTCCCAAAGGCCCGAATATAAACGGATCCTTTCCGGTTACGCGCATTTTCAGCTTTCCGCCCTCCACCTCAAAATCGCCCGTTTCTTCCCCTATCTGCCTATTCGGCGACCATCCCTGTTTATTGCCGTCAATGTCAAACAGCCACTCGGGGGCCTCGGGCGCGGGCCGCGAATTAAAGAAACGCACATAGTCTATCTCTATGCTCATATCTTTATCGGCTCTCACTGCCGGGTCGTAGCGCAAAGACACTATCCTCTCCTTCCAATTGGCCTCCTGACTTAGATCAAGTGTGGCGGTATGGAAGATCCCGTCCGCATTGATCAGGAAATTCTTCACCCCTGAGATCCACGCGTTATTCGCGTCCTTCGCGCCCCAGTATAGCTGCGCCGCCTCATATTGCGGCGCGGCGGAAGCGTAATCGTCCGGAGTGGCCCTGTACCTTATCTGGACATACGGGAACGTGGCCGCGGAGAAATCTACTCCGCCGGAAGTGGACATAAACGGATCGGAGCCGGTAAGGCGGGTATTTAACGTCCCGGATGAAATCTCTTCATTGTATGATACCGTAAAGTCGGAAAGAGAGTTCCTGGGTATCCAGCCTTCGGGATTGTCGGCCTCGTCAAACTCCCAATGAGGCACTATATCATCCCTGCCGGAGGCCGGAGAACTTGAAAACCGGATATAATCTATCTCCACCTCGCCGTTTGAGCCCACTGTGGGGTCATAACGGAAAGATACGATCCTCTCGCGCCACTGGGGCTCCCGGCTTAAATTGATATCGGCAACATGCCAAAGCCCGTCTGAAATAATGGAGAAATTCGCGTATCCCGGGATCCAGTTACTATTGATATCCCTCGCGCCCCAATGCAGCTCTGCCGCGTGCCCTGACTGGGCCCTGTACCTTATCTGAAGGTAAGGGAAGTTGTCCGCCGGGAAATTAACGCTGTTGACTGACATATAAGGATCCGCGTTCGTTACGCTTGCCAACAACGTCCCGGACGATATGTCTTCATTGTATGATACCGTAAAGTCGGAAAGTGAATGCCTGGGCGTCCACCCTTCCGTATTGTCGGCCTCGTCAAACTCCCAGTAATGAGGAGCCAGATGGTCGGTGATCTTTATATAATCTATCTCCGCATAGAGATCCGCTCCCGCCAACTCACCGGACCTGAGTTCAGACACGCTCAGGAGCGGATGTATCCTTAGGCGCTTTACTATACCCGACCAATTATCATCCGATCCCAGGGGGATCGTAAGAGTATGATATTGCCCGTCCGGCTCTATAGGCATAACCTTCATTCTGCTGGCGCTGTAACTTTCGCCATCCCTGATCCAGAGCAGGCGCATGCGAGGGTCATTCTGCAGGCTTGGGAAAGCGTCTAAATCACCGCTTATCCTGTATTTTATCTCAACTCCCTTTGCCGCGTCAGCATCTATATCCTCTCCCAGCGGGCCGTACATATACGGAGTAATGCCGGTTACTCGCGTTTGCATCCTGCCGTCCTCTACGACTGGATCGTCAAGGTAGCGATAAGGCGACCACCCCTGGGCATTCCCGTCAATATTAAACGACCACTCGGGTAGATCAGTTACGGGCGGACGGTAATGGGAAAAACGGATATAGTCCACTTCTACCGCGCCGCTTGAAACGCCTTCCACGGGGTCATAACGCAGGTACACGATGCCGTCTTTCCAATTAGCCTCCTGGCTTAAGTCAATGCTGGCAACATGCCAAAGCCCGTCTGAATTGATCGAAAAATCCTTTGTTCCGGCGATCCAGTTATTACCCGCATCCCGCGCGCCCCAGTGAAGCTGCGCGGCATCAGCCAATTCACCGGTTGGGGAGCCCGGTATGACCCTGTATCTTATCTGAACATGCGGGAAGGTAACGGCGGAGAAACTAACCCCATCCCTGATATACATGGAAGGATAACCGCCGGTAATCTCGGCCTTGAGGCGTCCGGATACCACCGCGGGCAGGCCTTCGACAGCCGATAGCGAGTGCTGCAAAACCCATCCCTCCATATCGCCATCATCATCAAATTCCCAACGCGGGCCATACAGCTGGTCTATGATCCTGATATATTCTATCTCTACGTTTGCCCCCAAACCTGTCGCGCCTTCAATGGGATTAAACCTCAAATACGACAGATCGCCCGACCATTGCGGGATGCCGCTGAAATCAATATCATAGGTATGGAACTGGCCGTCGGCGATTATATTAAAAGCGGAACGCGGGTAACTGCCGTCTTTAAGCCAGGACACAGAGGCAACCCTGCCTTTATCAACCTTCATCCTGATAGAAATGCCTTTATAGCCGTCGGCATTGAACGTAAAGACCTGATTGGGATTCTCATAACCGATCTCCATAAAGGAATTGCTGCCCGTAACCCTGGTCTTAAGAGTGCCGTTGCTTATCTCAAAATCGGACATATGAGTTGTCTGATCGTCAAAGACGTGGTTTCTCCAGCCGCCTGCCTCTCCCTCTTCATCAAATTCCCATACGGGGGCAGCGGCCGATGAGGCGACCAATTTTATATAGTCCACTTCCACTTCAACCGGCTCGCCAATTATACCCGGGCTGCCCGACATCGTGGGGTCAAAACGGAAATACACTACCTCGCCTTGCCAATAAGGATTGGTAGAAAGGTCTATTGAATACGTATGGAACAATCCGTCTGTCTTGATCGGAGCCGGCAATTGCAGGCGGTGATGAACTATCTGCCCCCCTAATTCCCTGCGCCAGAATATTTCCGCGCTGTTGCTGCCGCCTTTTAAACGATATCTTATCTCAAGCCCTTTATAAATATCGGCATCAATTGATACGCCCCCTATATCCATTATCGGATCATTACCGGTAACCTCTGTTACAAGCTTGCCGTTATCAAACGTAAATGGGGTAGCGATGTTCCCATGCCCGGACCAGCATTCGGCATTATTATCATTGAATTCCCAGTCAGGCGATGAAGACGGCCCCATATCAGTAAATCTTATATAATCTATCTCTATTTCGCCTACTGCCGCCTCGCTGACAGGATAGAATGATATACCTGTAACGTTCCCCTGCCAATCAGGGTGTTCGCCTAAATAGACATTGGCTGCGTGGAATCTGCCGTCGCCGATTATGGGAAAATTTTCCTGCCCGCGTATCAAATCTCCCGTATTCTCATTAACGGCATCTGTTGCCCAGGACAACTGCGCTGTTATACCGCCAGAAACCCTGTAGCGCACTCTCAGGGTCTTAGCAGCCGAGGTGCTGATATTCAAACCGGACGGTCCGGTCATCACAGGTTCCGCGCCGTCAAAATCGGCCTTATATGTCCCGGATGATATGGCCGGAACACCCAGGCCGCCGCCGTTGACCCAGCCCTCATTATTCCCTTCGGTATTGAATTCCCACGATAATACCGGCTCATTGGCGGCCTCATTGACCGCGACAGCCCACTCGTAAACAGCCGGCAGCGATGATTCATGGCCGTCAGAAACTTCCACTTTTAATGTATGCCTGCCGGCCGCCTTGAAACCGGGAGAATAAGTATAAGAACTTGCTGTTTCGGTAGCCGCTGATATGGTGCTTACCGTTATTTGAGATACCCTGTCGTTATCCAGGGACCATGTGTAAGTCAGCTGTGTATCATTGCTATCAAAGGCAACAACGCTAAAGACCATTGTCGAGCCCTCGATCATAATCTGATCTGTTTCAGAAGGCAGGGCTGACTTGATCTCGGGAGAAGCAGCCACCTCCCAGCTTACTTCTGTCGGGGCCTGTTGTTCGTTGCCGTCATTATCTTTGCCGACGACTGATAAGGTGCGCCTTCCTGCCGGTATATTATCTAATGAAATGGGTATGTTGACGCCGCGGTAGGAAGTGTATTCCGCGTCTGTATCAAGCTTATATTTGTATTCATACACATCATTCTGGTTGGTTACCCTGATGGTGGCCGAATGGCTGTAAAGTGTGCCTGTGGGCACGGTAGCGGCATCAAGCACTGCCACAGGTAAAATATCCACCGCCCAGGTCGCGACCGTAGGATCGTTAATATCCTGCCATCTATTATCCACTACCAAGGTAGGGCCGCCGATGACTGATACAGTATATCTGCCTTCCCCTAATCCGCTTAAGATAATCCTGGGGTTGGATATACTCATTACACCAGACTGATCCCAGCTGCCTAAGGTGCTGCCCCTGTCGATCTTTACCTTATAATAATTGACCCCCGCGCCCCCGACTGTGATAGTTACAGAAGTCGCTTGGGTCGGATCAGAAGGCACGCCGCTTAAGGTAGCCCTGGGCCTTGCCCCGGGCGAATACGTGCGCGAGAGCGTTACTGATTCTGTGTTGGTATTGGCTGAGGCATCCTGGGCAACGCCTTCGGGTATCTTTATGGTGACCACCCCTGCTGCTGAGGCTGTGACTGTAAAGCTGTAGTTTGTGCCTGAGCCTGAGAGGCCTGAGACAGAGCCGTTGGTAACAGTGATCTCTGTGGCAAGAAGCCCTGTGACGCTTTCAGAGAAGACTAATGTTACAGGTATACTTGCTGAGCTGGTCGGCTCTGAGGCGGTCGTGGTCAATGAGGTGATCGTAGGACGAGTCGTGTCAGGAGGCGCCGGCGAATACGTGCGCGAGAGCGTTACTGATTCTGTGTTGGTATTGGCTGAGGCATCCTGGGCAACGCCTTCGGGTATCTTTATGGTGACCACCCCTGCTGCTGAGGCTGTGACTGTAAAGCTGTAGT